>CAZPHK010000244.1:2832-6201 GCA_964586015.1 uncultured Acidobacteriota bacterium
GGGCACTCCCATCTCTTTCAGTTGAGGAAAGGCGGTTTTTTTAATTCCGGTCGGCTATTTCCTCGAGCTTTTCTTCTATAAACATTTGCGCTTTAAGCAGGTCTCTTTCATCAGGCCTGTTCCGGATATCCCCGTGGAAAGTTCGGGGCATAGGGTCATCGACATATTTGCCGGGACAGCAAAAACGGCCGAGATATTGAAAACCGATATGCTCCAATTCCAGCGCCAGCAGCAGCGCCGCGGGATCCGCCTCTTTGGGACCGAATTCATATCCGGCATAGGTGATGAAAACCACCGCTTTGGGGGAATCGGGACCCAGAATTATTTTCCCATGATCCGTCTTCGGGTTTTTGTGAGGAGGGATCTCTGGCACCGGCTCTGAAATATAGGGAATCGTTTCATCTCTGAACCGCAATGTTATTCTGGGATCCATTCCAGTTCTAAAGCCTCTTAACATATTCAGGATTTCATTATAGGGCAGATGCGCCCTGAGGCCGGAGCCGGCGCAGACAAAATCATAGGAACGGATGTTAAAAGGAGGCCTGAGGATATCCTCGGCATTTTTGCAGACTTTGAAGATGTCGCATTGCCAGCCATTCTTTTCAAATGTTTCTTTGAATCTCAGCGCCACTTTTTCCGTGTGGCCCGTGACCGAGGAATATGCGATCAAGCATCTTTTACTCATTTTCATCCCGATCCGTCATTTTCAGGATTTATTCAGAATGCCGACAGTATAACTCTGTCCCTGCCGACCGCAGCCTGCCCGGGAGGGTTGCTACCGGACATATATCAGGGCAATTATGCCGGCCGGATGAAAATCGATTTCATGCTGTTCCGGAAAAATTGTCAAGACCTAAAAATAGTCTGTTTCTACGTGTCCGCTCGTATCTTCAGGAGATTCGAGCATCCCGGCCTTATCTGAAGAGGATCGGCAATCAGCCGTTATTCATCGGGCATTTCCTTTATTAATTCCGATTATATCTTACCCAGAGCCTTGAGCACCTTGTCGGGAGTGGTAGGATAGTCCAGGACCCATTTGCCTGTTGCGTTGTATATGGCGGAAGAAGTGATTCCGGCGAGGCTGGCGCCGATGTTTTCCCCGATGCCGTATGCGCCATAAGCGCAATAACCCAAATGGCTTTCGTTAAGGATGCATTGGACGGGTGCAAAGTCATTCATCGTCCCGATGCAGTAACCGATATTGTCGAAATTCAAACCCACACCGGTCTCCGGACAATAAACCTTCTCTTCGGTCGCGCTCCGGCCAAATCCCATGACGGCGCCGCCATACTGCTGTCCCATGGCGCCTGCGGGATTAAAGGCATGGCCTATGTCGTTGACGCAAACCGCATTGGTTATTTCAATCTGTCCGGTTTCGGTATCCACCTCTAATTCTATGAAATGGGCTTGCCTGGACATGATGTAGTTTTTCGAGTCCGGCTTCCCGTCTGAAGTCAATCCCGATACAGTACCGGCAGGCGTATGGGCAATGCCTGAGTCGTCGGATTGCCCCGGGGATCCGAAAACCTCGGTTATCGATTTTGTATTGCCGGGATTTGCTTTCTCGAAGACCATGCTGTCTTTGATATCGAGGTCTTCGGGCTTTTTGCCCGGGAACATGGCGGGCTGCGCCGGAAACATCATGACGGCCGGGCGGGGTGTTACGGCAGCTTGCAGGATTCTCTGTTTCAACTCCCTGGCAGCGACTATTAATTGAGGCACGGTATTGACGGTGCCCTGAGAACCGCCCGGAAGGGCAAATTGGAACATGCTGTTGGCGGATCGATGCTGGTGAATGACCGTATCTTCGTATTTCAGCCCCATCGCGGCCGCAACGCACTGGCGAAAGCCGGACGTTGAATCCATTCCCGGATCGGAACGCAATCCGACGATAGCTACTTTTCCGTCGCGGAGATTCAAACATGCCAGTCTTCCGCCCGCAATCCATTCCCATTGATTAATGGACATGAATCCCAAACCGTGCATCCTTCCATTGGCAAGCCTTTTGGCTCCGGGCGCGTGCCATTTTCGGTCCCAGTCCATGGCTGCTTTGCCCTTGTCGATTACCTCTTTGAGGCTCCACCTCTGGGGAAAGCCGTTGTCTTTCTGGTACCGGGTAACCCAATCCCAGTAGTGCCCGTCGCAGCCGTCGTTTTTCAGCGCCACATCGGTGGGATCGAGGCCGAACTCAGCGGCTACCCGGGCAAACATAGCCTGGTGGCCGATGCATGCCGCAGCGCCTTCCCGGAAAGGAGTGAGGTGGCCTTTGTTGGTGAACGCCGACTCCCCGGTGCCGCGGAAGTTGGGTATACCGGTGCATTCAGGCGTCTTGAGAACGCCGGGATTCCTCCCTCCTACCATGTGCCAATGGTAGGCCGTGATGGTTCCGTCCTTTTTGGCCCCTACCTTGCATTTGTAGCTGCCGGTTTCTTCGCCGCAGAGATAGAAATGACTTTCGTCATACAGCAGCTTCACCGGTTTGCCGTCCGCCCTCCTGGACAGGATGGCGGCGAGGCGGACAAACGACATTGAATAGGGAAGATTGCACAATCCCCCGAACGATGCGCCCTGATAGGGAAAGATAATTGTTGTCTTCGACCAGTGAGCTAAAGGAGGATTTGCTTTTCGATTGGCAGGGCCGCCCCTTCCGCGGCCTGGAGAACTGAGATTCGAGTGAGGATTAATCTGGTGGTGCACCCAGACATCCAGGAACTCTCCCCTCCACTGTGCCACACAACCCAAGGCTTCGACACCCGCCGTTGTGGTCGGAGCCCTTTTTATGCTGTACTCCAATACCCTGTCTGCTTCGGCGAAACCCTTCCGGATATCACCTCTTTCCCCCTCGCGATATACGTACCTGTTGGGCTCCTGGGCCGTGGGCTGATAGCGCATGACCTCGGTCCAAATCTTTGGAGCATCCGGCTTCAGAGATTCCTCCATATCCAGGATGAACGGCCGCTCCTCCCATTCTATCTTGATCAGCCGCAGCGCCCGGTCGCATATCTCCTCGCTGTCGGCAACCACCACAACTCCCATGGGATGATTGTAAAAGTCGCTGATGCCTGGAAGGGTGAGAATATAGTAATGAAACGTTGTATCATTTTCATCCCGGATGTCCGGATCGTCATATCTGAGTATATCCCTCACTCCAATAAGCGCCTCGGCCTGGCTGGTATCCATGCTTATAATCTTCGCATGAGCGTGAGGAGATGTAAGAATCTTCGCGTACAGCATTCCGGGAAGGCAGACATCCCTGGTGAAAACAGCCTTGCCGCTCACCCTCTCATATGCGTCCTGGCGGGGAATCATGTTGCGTTTAATACTCTCATCGGATTCCGGTATTTTCCAAGTCCATGGCTGGTAATGTTC
>CAZPHK010000245.1:0-6170 GCA_964586015.1 uncultured Acidobacteriota bacterium
CGGCGGATCCATATCCCTGGACGACGTCAACAACACGCCCGGTTTTAAAGAAAAGGTCAAGCTGGTATTCGTCAGCTACGGCAGCCGCGAACTCGGCGGCAAACGTGGCGGTTTCGGCGGCGATCCGAAGGCAAGCGCCGAAGCGATAAAACAGGCCGGTATCAACAGTGTCTTTTATGTCTCCCCGGATACGGCTCATGAGTTCCTGTCCTGGCGCCGCAGCCTGCACGAGTTCGCTCCTCTGTTATTCAGGGACTAAGTGTGATTTCATTTCCCCTGACATCCGCGAATCAAAACTCGCACAGTTTTTGAGGGAGGAGACGAAGCATGAAAAGCAGACTGACATGGATAATCGCTGCCTGCGCAATACTTGGCGCTATCGCGATATGTATCGCGCAAACCGGTCCCAAAACGCCTGCAGATCCAAAGCGCGGTGGGGCCGGGCGCGGCGGTTTCACGGGTTTTGGCGGGCGCAACGAAGCACCCGCCCCCTGGATCGAGGAAGGGTACGATGACCATCAGAACATGATGGACCAGTTGGGCATCAAGTCACTGCGGCCCGGCAAGAGCGGCAGTAATCAGACCGGTCCGGGTTTTGAAGAGGCAACTGCCAATGAATGGATGCCGACAATGCCCGACGCACTTACCATGAAAGACGGGACAAAGGTCACCACGCCGCAGCAGTGGAGCAAACGGCGGGCCGAAATCCTCGAAGATTTCGAACGTGAGGTCTACGGTCGCATCCCGGCCAACGTGCCCAGAGTCACATGGGAGGTCACCGATATCACCGAAAGTGAAACAGAGGGCGTCCCGACAGTCACCCGGACGCTGGTCGGTCATGTGGACAACAGCGGATTTCCCGACATCACCGTCGATATCCAGGCCAGCTTCACCGTTCCGGCCAACACACAGGAATCGGTTCCGCTCTTTCTTCAGTTCGGAGGAGGCTTCGGCGGTTTCGGCGGCCGCATTGGCGGCGGCGTTTCCCAACAGGCGTTAAGTCACGGTTGGGGCTTTGGTTCCATAAATCCAAACAGCATCCAGGCGGACCGCGGCGGCAATGCCCTGCGTCAGGGAATCATCGGCCTAGCCAATAAGGGCAAACCGCGCACGCCCGAAGATTGGGGCGCCCTGCGTGCCTGGGGATGGGGCGTCGGCCGATTGATCGACTATTTTGAAGCCAATCCCGATGTAAAAGTCGATCCCCGAAAAGTGTCTATAGAAGGGGTGTCGCGCTACGGCAAGGCCGCTCTGGTCACCCAGGCATTCGACACGCGCGTTGCCGCTGCGCTGGTTGCTTCTTCCGGAGAGGGCGGGGCCAAACTCCATCGCCATGATTTCGGCGAAGCCGTCGAAAATCTTACAGGCAGCGGGGAGTACCACTGGATGTGCGGCAACTTCCTGAAATACGGTGCGTCGGATATCAACGGCAAGTCCATGGACGCCTCCGACATCCCGGTCGACTCCCATGAACTCATCGCCCTGTGCGCCCCGCGTCCCTGCTTCATCAGCTATGGCGTGGAGCCGGGCGATCCCAAGTGGGTGGATGCCCCCGGCAGCTACCGCGCCGGCATCCTGGCTTCGAAAGTCTATCAGGTTCTGGGCAGGAAGGGATACGGCAGCGATATCACGGACTGGATTCACGCCCCGCTGCCGCCGGTAGGTACATTGGTCGGGGGAGAGCTTGCCTTCCGCCAGCACGAAGGCGGTCACACCTCGGGTCCGAATATCCCGATCTATTTTGAGTGGATCGGCCAATATATCAAATCTCCTGTCGCCCCCTGATGCATCCGCTCAATGAGCGGCACTTTGAAATTTCCGCAAGGAGGATCTGAAATGAAAAAAGCGTTATTATTTTTTGTATTGATTGCAATATCAGTAAGTGAAATCTGTCTGGCACAAACAGGGCAGGTTGCGGTCAGTTCCAAACTTGCCGGCACCGCACATCCTTCGCCGTACAACATGTCCGGCGCTCAGTATCCGTTTATTGAAGCCGATAATCGGGTAACCTTCCAATTCAACGCACCCGATGCACGGAAGGTGCAGGTGTCCATCGCAAATGTTGCATACGATATGACTAAAGGCGACGATGGTGTGTGGACCTATACCAGTGAACCGCAGGACTATGGATATCACAACTACTGGATGATTGTCGACGGTGCCGTTGTGCTGGATCCTGCTACGGACGGGTTTATCGGTTACGGCCATGACTGCAATGGCTTTGAAATCCCGGATCCGGGGGGTGATTTTTATGATTTAAAAGATGTCCCCCATGGCAATGTGCTGATAAAGAATTACTTTTCAAAGGTAACAGATGCCTGGCGCATGGCATTCATTTACCTGCCTCCGGGTTACGATAAAAACACCTCAACCCGTTACCCGGTTCTTTACCTGCAGCACGGCGGCGGAGAGGATCAAAGGGTATGGATTGAAATGGGACGCACCAATCTGATCCTCGACAACCTGATTGCGGAAGGAAAAAGCAAGCCGTTTATCGTGGTCATGGAAACCAGTGCGGCAACAAAACCGGGGGAAGCCCCTCCGCAGCCGCCTCGGGCGAAACCTGCCGGGAAAAGACAGGAAGCCCAGGGCGGACAACCCGCTGCACGCCCGCGTTTCCGCTTTTCGTTCGATACATATGCAGAACTCATGATGAATGACCTGATCCCTTTCATTGACGGTAATTTCAGAACTTTAAGCGACCAGGCCAACCGTGCCATGGCGGGACTTTCCATGGGAAGTATGGTGACCACATCCGTTACTTTGCCGAATCTTGATAAATTCTCACACATCGGCCTCTTCAGCGGCGGTACTCTCGCACCGGAACAGATTTCCGACAAATCAAAGGTAAGACTCGTATTTATGAGTTACGGCAGCCGGGAACGGGGATCAGAGGGAGTAAAGGCAGCTGCCGATCTGTTAAACCAGGCGGGTATTAAAAGCGTCTCGTATATATCTCCACTAACGGCCCATGAATGGCAGTCCTGGAGACGAAGTCTGCGTGAATTTGCACCGCTTTTATTCAAAAACTAAAATGAAGCTGCTGTCATCTTTTTAAGAGAACCTGAAAAATCATCGCCGTTTATCAACGAAACGGTTATCGGTCTGTACATATGCCATGCTTGCATCATGGAGATATATATGAACAAAATGACGATTCGGCTGGCAATAGTTATGTTTATTGCCTGTACTTCATTTTCCTGTGCTTCAAAAAATACGGACAAATCGGAGTCTTTCTCTGTCCGGATAACGGATAAGCCTTTGACATTTTGTAATCCTCTCGACGTGGTTGTGGAATCAGACAGGGCGCGCAGGGCCGGAGAACCGGTCGTTGTCCTTCATCGGGATGACTACTATCTCTTTATTACCGGCGGCAGAGGGTATTGGTACTCCGACAATATGAGGGACTGGACTTATGTTGATGCCCCGGATTTCCCGGGAGGCTGTCCATCGGTCGTCAGTGACGGGGAAAAATTAATTGCTTCCGGTGATAAAGGCCAAAGGGACGTGTTTGCCAGCACGGACCCCAAGAATGGTGTCTGGAGCAAGGTCGGCTATTATGACCGGGAATACGGCGATGCGGACATGTTTATAGATGATGACGGCCGTTATTATATGTATTGGGGATGGTCGCAGATTTTGCCATTTCAGGTTGTTGAACTGGATCCGGATAACGGCTTCAAGGAAAAAGGAGAACCGGCTACCTTGTTTTTCGGCGACTATGAATCTCACGGTTTTGAGCGAAGAAGAAAAGAAGATGTGATATTTCCCTTTTTCTCGCACAGGGAATATTTTCCTGAAGAGTCCCCATGGATAGAAGGTCCATGGATGATAAAACATAACGGAAAATACTATTTGCAGTATGCCGCAATCGGCCTCGAATTTTTAACTTATTCGCATGGTGTCTATGTCGGGGATAGTACTCTCGGGCCATTCGAATACTCCCCGCATAATCCGCTGACATTCAAAACGACCGGATTTGCTCCCGGAGCAGGTCATGGCAGCACCTTCAAAGACAAGAACGGGCAGTTATGGACTATTTGTATGATCCCAGCATTCTACGGTGGAAGAGGCGGTGGTGAGATAGTTTTATTCCCTACCGCAGTAGACTCTGAAGGTGTCATGCACTCCAATACTGCTTTCGGCGATTATCCGCAATATTATCCCGGCATCAGGGAAAGTGCGATTGACAATAACTTTACAGGGTGGATGCTCTTATCCCATAAAAAATTCGTCGAGGTATCCTCCACGCTCGAAGGATTTGCAGCCGGTAATGCTGTTGACGAGAATTTTATGACTCACTGGTGCGCCAAAACGGGGGATCCCGGTGAATATATGAAAATTGATCTCGGGAAGGAATGCAATATACATGCGCTGCAGGTCAATTTTGACCAGCATGATGCAAGCGTACCGTTCGGCAGGGGGTTTGGCTTCGGCATGGGGAGGAACGGCCTGAGCCGGTATCAGTCCTATACGATTGAGGTTTCGAAGGATAACGAGAACTGGTCGATGCTCATCGACAAAAGCGATAACTCGATGGATCTCAGGCATGATTATACTGAGCTTTCGGAGCCGGCAAAAGCCAGGTATGTAAAATTAACCAATGTATTCACCCATGATGACGGAAAATTTGCAGTCAAGGATTTACGCGTATTCGGCAACCCTGATATCGCGGAATTTACCGAGGTTGAAGATATAACGATTATCCGCGATCCGGAAGATCCCCGCAACGTCACCCTTGCCTGGCATCCTGTTGAAGGAGCCGACGGTTATGTTGTTCGTTACGGCATTGAACCCGGAAAGCTTTATAACAACTATACGGTTTATGATGCTTATACCGCAACAATGCACAGTCTTAACAGGGATGAAGAATATTATTTTGAGGTTGAGGCGTTTGACAGCGGAACGGATTATTACAGGGAAAGAACGGAACGGACAATGGGTAGAGGCGCGGAAATCGAACTTCTCAGAGGCAGAGAAATGGTTGAGAGAAAAATGATCGTGGAAGGGAAGAATGAATATGTTTTTGAAAATATTGTGCCGGGCGAATACATGTTCAGACATACCTTCGGTCCGACCATGTGGAGAGGAGAGCTGACAAAAGCGCAGGTAACAGGTTCAGATGATCAGGCTGCAATAACGGAAATTCTTTCCGATCTGGGAGTTGGAACGGAAGTGCTTGGACGGATGGAAATCAAGGTTCTTCCCGGAAAAGACAGCGGGAAATTTATCGTGACATTGAGATATGATAAACCAGGTAAGAGGAAAAAAGAGTGACATTCCAGGCCGGCTGTCCGGCAGGAAATTGATTTGTGGGTAATTTCCCCGGATTCCTCCCTGGACTTGCATTCAAATGCAGTAAAATCCCAATCGAAAATTGGATGAAAATGACATACTACAGCAAGCGGGCATCAAGGCGCCCCGAGAGGAGGCAAAGTGTCCCAGTCGGATCAGGAAAACAGCACGAAATTTAATCGCCGCCAGGCGCTGCTGCTGTCGGCCACGGCCGGAGCGTCTGCGCTTGTAGGAACTGCGTGCGGCTCGGGCAGCAGTAACACTGCCGCGCCCAGGGCGTCGGCAAGCTGCAGTACGCCGCGGACAGCAGTTGCGAAAACGCAATACGGGAAAGTGCGCGGTTATATCGAAGACGATGTCTTTACGTTCAAGGGCGTTCCGTATGGGGCGGATACGGGGGGCGAGAACCGGTGGCTTCCGGCCAGGCCGCCCGCGCCTTGGGAGGGCGAGTACCCCGCGCTGACTTACGGACCCAATTGCCCGCAGCACCTGCATGACTGGTCCAGCGAGCAGACGTTCCTTCAGCAGTGGACCGACGGCTGGCAGAGCGAAGACATGCTTAAGGTGAACATCTGGACTCCCGGCCTGACCGGCAAACGCCCGGTAATGTTCTACATTCACGGCGGCGGGTTCAGCTTCGGCTCCGCTTACGAGCTCGCTTCGCAGGACGGGGCGCAGATGGCCCGGCATCACGACGTCGTGTCCGTCACGGTGAATCACCGTCTCAACATCCTCGGATTCTTCGACGTGTCCGCAATCGGCGGACCGGCGTACGCCGATTCGGTGAACGTCGGCATGACGGATCTGGTGGCGGCGCTTCGCTGGGTTCGGGACAACATCGCCAATTTCGGCGGCGATCCCGACTGCGTCATGAT
>CAZPHK010000246.1:0-6129 GCA_964586015.1 uncultured Acidobacteriota bacterium
CGCCGCAGTAAAAGCTTCATGAATAATCCGGGTTAAGATAGACTGGGCGGATTAAGAAGCCGGCAACGGAGGGAATTGCACATCATGATTCGGAAGATAGTTTTGTTTGGCATGTGCCTGGCAACGGCATGTATGGGAACGGAAACCTACGGCACGGAGAACGGCTACAGGAACCTGAGCATCGCGGTGTATTTCCGCTATCAGGAAACACAGTCGAACGGGAATGACACGACACAGCTTGCGACACAGTGGGCGAATATCGAAAAGCAGGTCCATGTCGACAAGGTATATCTGGAAACGACGCGCAACAGAGAACTGGCCACCGAAGAAGCCGTCGAGAATCTGAAGAAATTCTTTGCGGACCGGGGAATAAAGACTTCCGGCGCGCTGGGACTCACGGTCAACGAAATGAACGGCTTCCAGTCCTTTTGTTACACCGATCCCGCCGACCGGGAGAAGGTCAGGTCCATGGTTCAATTCACGGCACGCCATTTTGACGAGATCATTCTGGACGACTTCTTTTTCAGCAACAGCAAAACGGACTCCGATATCGCCGCAAAGGGAGACAGGTCGTGGACGCAGTTCCGGACGGAATTGATGGACGAGGTATCGAAGGACCTGATCCTGGAGCCTGCGAAAGCGGTCAATCCGAAGGTGCGGATCATCATCAAATATCCGAACTGGTACGAGAGCTTTCAGGCGCTGGGTTATGATCTGGCGGTGCAGCCGAAGATGTTTGACGCAATCTACACGGGCACCGAAACCCGGAACGCCGATTTCGGCCAGCGCCTCCAATCCTATCAGAGCTACCTGCAGACGCAGTATTTCAACAACATCAAGCCGGGAGGAAACCAGGGCGGCTGGATTGACGGAGGTACGGATGTAGAGCGTTATGCCGAGCAGTTCTGGGACACTCTTTTCGCGAAGGTTCCGGAAATCACCCTGTTCAATTCGCAACAGATCACGGCCGACATCGGCAGACTCAGGGAAAGAATCGAAGCCGAGGCGGAAGCGAACAGCAGCCTGGCAAATCTGTTTGCGCCCGTGACCCTTCCCGACGGATCGACGTACCAGCCGGGCAATGTAGCGCGGATTGCGGGCTATTCCGCGGAAATGCTGGATCGTTTCCTGGGGAAACTGGGCAAGCCGGTGGGAGTTGCAGCATACAAGCCGTGCAACTCGGTCGGCGAAGAGTATTTGCCGACGTTCTTCGGAACGATCGGCATACCTATCGATCTGGTTCCGGATTTTCCGGAGAAGGCGGGAACAGTCTTCCTGACGCGAGCATCCGCAGCGGACAAGGATCTGGTAGATAAAACGAAGAAGTTTGTGCAGGCAGGCGGACAGGCAATCGTAACATCGGGACTTGTTGAAGCGCTGGGAGAAAATGGGTTCCAGGATATCGCGGAAATTGCGGTGACCGGACGCGTAACGGCAAAGAACTTCAGTTCGGGTTTCGGATTCTTCGGAGGATTCGGAAGCGCGGCATCGAAAGCGCAGACAGAGGAAAAAGATTTGAATATACTGCTGCCCAAGCTCCGCCATTTTGAAAACGATACGTGGAATTCCATCCTGTTCAACACGGCCGATTTCGGCTATCCGATGGTGGTAGGCGCGGAACGATCGACGACCTATGGGAAGGGAACGTTTTATGTCATAGCCATTCCGGATGATTTTGCGGATCTGTACCGGCTGCCGGAAGGAGCGCTCAATCAAATCCGTTCACTGTTTAACAGAAACATGTGGGTGTCGCTGGAGGCGCCGGACCATGTGAGCCTGTTCGCGTATGACAATCGAACCTTCGTTGTGCAGAATTTCCGGGCGCAGCCTGTCGATGCACGCGTGACTGTGTCGGAGGCCGACCGGATTCGCGATTTGCTGACAAATCAGCTCATTTCAGGCCAAACCGGAGGCGGGGGCAGAGGAAGAGGCTTTGGGGGACCGATGACGGGAGGCATGGCGGGTCGCGGGGCAGGCGGGCGCGGCGGCAGTCAGGCAAGTTTTGACGTCACGGTTCCGGGGCATTCGTTTCGGGTGTTTTCCGCGGAGCGAGTCGTGCGCGAATGAGCGGAATCAACAGGCTGAATATTGCAACCGGAGCAGACACGGCCTGTAACCGGGCAGGGGGATAATCGGGCCGGGCGCCGGATCCGCGGTCATAACGGCAGGGAGGCCCGACGCCGCCCCCACGGGCTACCAGGGGTTGGTCGCAAACACCGAGAACTCGGGGATGAAGCCCCGGTCGTCGATCTCGAGGGCGCCCACGATGGCATCGGCGATCTCGCCGGGGCGCAGCTTCTTCTCCGACTGCTCCTGCTCGATGCCCATTTTGGCGAAGAACGGAGTCTGCACCTCGCTGGGATTGACCAGCGTGACGCGAACGTTGTGCGGGCGCAGCTCGGCCCGCCAGCACTCGGTCATTCCACGCAGGGCGAACTTGCTGCCGGAATACGCGCTCGAGTTCTTGCCGCCGTGCAGGCCGCTTGTTGAACCGATGTTGACGATGTTGCCGCTGTTCTGCGACACGAAGTGGCGGGCGCACTCGCGCGCCATCAGCAGCGCGCCGGTGACGTTGACGCGGAAGACGGCCTCGAACTTTTCTCTGTCGGCCTCGATCAGAGGAAATGTGTGCGCGAAACCGGCGTTGTTCACGAGGATATCGATGCCGCCGAACCTCTCGACAAAGGCCTTTACCACGCGGACCGCATCCTCCTCGCGACCGACGTCTCCCGTAAATGGTTCGGCGCCGAGTTCCCCGGCCGCCTTCTTCAGCTTGGTTTCATCGCGGGCCATGATGCCCACCCGGGCGCCGCGGGCGATGAGCGCCTTCGCGATTCCGTGACCGATTCCCTCGCTGCCTCCCGTAACGAGCGCGCGTTTGTCCTTCAGTTCCATCGTCTCTCCTTTCGCAGTGGCGGCCCGGCACCGGATCGACACGGAACGGTCTCCGGCGAGAGCCTGTTCCTGAATTAAGTTCCGGTTCGCGGAGTTTCCTTTGGCAGGAAATCCGTCCTGAATTCCGATCGGGGGGGTGTTAACCGAATTTTGAATTTCTATTTGGAATTCTACTATAGTCCAAGGCGGATTTAAGCCGGATTATTCATAAAGCTTTTGCTGCGGGAAAAGCGGAGACAAAATGCACATTTTACAGCCCATCGTGTTTTTGCAGCGTGGCTACGGAAATGTATTCCTTAACCGTTTTCGTGAAGGCTCCCCTGAATTCACCGGCGGAAACCGTTCCGCCTTCAACGGCCGACCTGACCTTCGCCGGCGACGGACTTCCGATTCGATCGAGCAGCGGCTCCAGCTCATTTCCAAGGTTCGGCAGTTCGGCGCGCAGCTTCTTCAGATCGGGTTCGAGTAGAATACGGTACCGGTTGCCCAGGCGGGCGCGCAGCTTTTCTTCATCGTACTCCACCTGCGTCACGCTGCGATAACTGACCTTCAGGCGCACACCGCCGACTTCGGGAAACCAGACATTTGTATCGTCCCGGCGCAGGTGAGTTTTCAGTTTTTCCTGTAGCGCCTGCTTCCGTTCCTTGAGCTGCAACTCTTCCTGCTGGAGCTGTGTGTATTCCTTCAGCGTCTCCTCGATCTCAGCAGTCAATTCAGGCATCGGGCTCGCCTCCTTCACAAAACATCAGCATAGTCACCAACCACGCCGGGAAGGCGTGGCCCGGCCCTGCTTCCCGTTCTCCGTTTCGGCGAATGGGTTCATTCCCATAAAAACAGCGGAAGATCTCGAAACATGAAGCAACCTTCGGCTCGTTTTATTATCGATGCCGTTCCATGCCCGGGATTACTCGGCGCCTGCCGCGTCAAGAACCGCTTCGAACGCCGCCTTGGGATTGTCCTCGCCGTCGAACAGCAGGGGCTTCGCGCGTCCAAGCCATGAGACGGCGTCATTGACGCCCCAAAAGGTAACGACCTTTATGGAGTCTTTGTGCTTCATAATTGCGCGGAAGAGATCCGCATAAGCCTCGGCCTGGCGTTGTTCGGCCTCATCCACCAGGCCGCCCCCGGTACGGGAAGCGCTGTTTGCGATGTCTGCGCCGGTGCTGCCCTGGCCGCGTCCGGCAGCATTCATGTCCAGTTCCGTGATGTGAACCGGCAGGCCAATGGACGCAAGGTCGGCCAGGGTTTCATCCATCTGCTCGAACGTCGTTGAAACATTGATGTGTGTCTGTGTTCCAATGGCATGAACCGGGATATTCTGATCCTGCAGTTCCCTGATCAGCTTTTTGAGTTTTTCACGCTTGGCCGGATTTTCCAGCCCGTAGTCGTTGTAGCGCAGGATTGCATCCGGGTCCGCTTCATGGGCGAACTTAAAAGCCATGGCAATGAAATCCGGCCCGATAATTTGCGTCCAGTAGGTGCTGCGCAGGGTTTCGTCACCGCGATCGGCGAGCGCTTCATTCACGACGTCCCAGACCTTGATCTTTCCCTTGTAGCGGCCGACCACGGTGTGAATGTGTTCGCGCATGCGCTCGATCAATTCTTCGCGGGTTGCGAGCGGGCCCGTAATACGGCCCAAACCGCCAATCCACCCGCTTCCACCTGCCGGCGGCGTCTTCGGCGTTTGAACGGCGGCTTTTTCTCCTTCCCCGGCCGTTCCTTCAAAGAACCAGTTGGGCACCTGGTTGTGCCAGACGAGCGTATGTCCGACGATATACATGTCATTATCAATGCCGAACCGAACATAAGCATCCGCCGGGCCGAAATCATAGCCGTCCGGTCCCGGATTCGGATGAATGAGCATCGGTTTCAGGTCGTTCTCGTCGACAATGGAATTGAACTGGGTTTTGACCAGGGCGATATCTTTCCTGAGTTCATCCGCAGTCCGATTGGCGTTGTTGGCCTGGGCATCGGTGCGGCCGGTCGCGATCAGGCGGTTGATTGCCACACCGATATAAAAGTCATCTTTGTAGGCGTCCTTGAGCGTCTCCGGTTTTTGCGCGGAACAGCCGGCTGATACGATCGTCATGAGTACTATAATGCACGGGTTGAATTTTGAGCCGATGGTTTTCATTTGTTTTCATTCCCTCGGTTTATCCTTCTGCTTCCGTTTCACGTTCGTCCGGTTTGCCGGGATCCGAAACGGCCATATCGATCAGGCACCCGGTCACGCTGCCCTGTTCGCAAATCCGGCGGATTTCGGCATCCCGGTGCGTATACGTAAAACAAAGGGACCTTTTTGAGAGCCCTCCTGTTGAACCGGTTGCAGTTTCCGATACATCGTTTTACGCACACCGAACCCTGAATTTTCGTTCAGGATTTTAATATACTCGGAGGCAGATTAATATACTTGGAGGCAGATTCAATACCTTCTTCTGACTCTAATAACAGCCAGGGGACATATCCGGAAAATTAGCATCGGTTTTAGACAGTATAAAATGACTTTGAGCTTTGAATAATTTGGTTCAGCCTGATTCCCGAATCAGCTTTCATTTCACCTGATCAGTGTTTTTCCAATCTCTTCTTAGAATCGTGTCGGCCCTTTAAATACATTATTGATAACAGATCCTTTAAATTGAGCATATTTCGCATTACGAATTCGAGTAGTTTTTCCGGATCCCCATCAAAGAGTTTATCGATCAGAAAATTCAGATAGTTGGCCGTTAGTGCTTTGGCTGGTGCTTGCGGTTGCTGTCTGGATAGTTTCGGTCGTTTTTTTACTTCTTCCCGGCAAGCGAAGAACAGGACTTCGCCTCGCTTATGCAATGGCGGGGACTTTCCCCGGAGTTTTTGCCTATCAGATTGTCGCCGCGCCAATAATTTTGGCTCTACTGCTAATGATGAATTTTCTTTGGAAAAAAATTGAACCCGGAACTGCGACCACCACTGAGAATCCAGCAGTCATCATAATTTCGATCTCCACAGCGCTTCTATCGTTTGCCGTGGCCGCAGGCATGTCTTTAATGGGTTTTTGGGAGGGGTGGCGCACCGGTTGGTTAATTGCTGGCGGAGAAAAACTTGTAAACGCCCTGAAACGCGGTCCTACAGCACGCGTTATTCGCTTTTTGATCCAGCGTCCGAAGTCCATTTGATGAGAGCCGGTTTCAGCTAAACCTCATACACCCGTGGCCATTCCAGGGGTTATTTCCCGGAAGGGCGTTTCGGGACAATGAT
>CAZPHK010000247.1:0-6122 GCA_964586015.1 uncultured Acidobacteriota bacterium
AAGCAAGCTCTATTTGTACACTGGACCACAATTTTTGCAGGTTTCTTAAGGATTTCTGCTGCCAGGAGATATCTTTATTACCCAGAATTTTAATCTGAAGCTTGTCCGCTTTCCTGGCATTGATAATGAATTTGCTTATGGTATTGATACCTGAGCTGTTGAGAAACTGCAGGTTTTTAAAGTCCATTACCAGCATGCCGGTTCCCCCGGCATGGACGGTGGAAAGCATCTCGCTTAATTGCTGGTATTCCGCGGAATCCCTCAAACGCAAGGTGCCCGAAAATACAATCGCCTTTCCGGATTCGTTATAATAAACGTGGTAATCTTCACCTTTTAATTCCATGTGCTACTCCTCCTTGTATTTCATCGTGGCCTGTACCGTTACCCTGATAATAGTTCCACTGATCTTCTCAAATTTAAATCCCAGTTTGATGCCGTAATCATTGATTAAGGTCAAATACCCCAGGCCGGAGCCCCCTTTCCCTGTCTCGGCATTTTCTTCCAGCTTTTTGATGTATAATTCCTCGGTATTGTTTTCGAATATCTCTTTACAGGTGTCGGTAAACTCCTGCGCCGTATCCGCCGTAATAAAATTTGATATCTGAAAAAAAATAACCTTCTCTTCCAGGGTCAGTTTTATGTTAACACTTCTTTTAGGGGTATTGGAATACTTTGCGGTATTTTCTATCAATTCATTGATGATAAATGATAAGGTATTCTCCGCCTCTTCGCGGCTCATGGAAAACCGGGCCTGCTCTTTATAGGGAAAGTAGTAAGAATAATATTTGGCCAGGTAATCGGCGGTCAGGCTGACTCTTCTCCAGTTTTGCGACATCTCCGCCGCGTTAAGCAGCAGGGTGGAATCACTAAGGTTGTTCTTTTCCGCCTGGTCCCGAAAATTGCCGAATACGCTTGTGTTATCCATATGTTTTACCTCGATTATACACTTACTTCTGTTTTATTACCACCATGGATATATCATCATAGATCCTGGCCGCACCAATATAGTCTTTATGCGCCCGGCTCAGGTTTTCCAGTATGTCTTTGGCCGGCAGGGTATGGTATTTTCTTATCAGTTTGCAGAATCGCTTTATGCCGAACTCCTGCTTGGCCTCATTTATTGCTTCGGTAACCCCGTCCGTATAGAAGACCACCAGATCACCGCTTTCAAGAGAAAATCTGGCTTTCTTGATGAACTGGCTTATGTCCGGTTCCAGACCCACGAACATTCCGAGATTATTGGTATCCATTATTTTGATCGTGCCGTCTTTTTTGCACAGCACCACGTATTCATGCTGTCCCACCAGGGTGTATGTTTTATCTTTGTAATCCAGCAAAGAGAGGGTCATGCTCTTGTCCTCGGTAATACGCAGAATGTTACTGTAGAGGACCTCGTTTACCAGCGAGAGGATCTTTTTCATATCGGATTCGCCGGTGTGAACCATGGTCTTTATGGCTGTCTGGGCCATCAGCATGATTACCCCGGCCGGCAGGCCGTGCCCGGTAACATCGCCGATACCGAACTTTACCGAACCGTTCGTTTTGATGAAGTCATAGTAATCACCGCCGACCTCATCGGCCGGATGCATCGTGCAGGCGATATCAAGATCGGGGATGGCGGTGAGCTCGTTTTCCCGCGGCAGTACCATCAGCTGCAGCCGCCGCGCCACGTCCAGCTCCGCGCCCAGCCGCAGGTTCTCATCCTTCAGTTTTTCATTCAACACCGATATTTCCTTTAACGCCTGTTCCAGCTTTTCGGTCCGTTCCTTGACCATATCTTCCAGGTGTTCGGTGTAGGATTTGATCTCCCTGCTCATCTGCATAAAGGCGTTTCCCAGGTCGCCGATCTCGTCCTTTGTCTGCAGGTTGAGTTCGATATCATAGTCCTTGTCGGAAATCTTTCCGGCGGCCACGGCAAGCTTGCCGATGCTTCTGGTGATCCTGCCGGAGATCAGAAAGGTCAACAGGACCACCACGATAATCAGTACCCCCACCACGGCCAGCGAAAGAAAAATCGTCCGGGTGTTCTGTTGGTTTATAGCCTTGTGGGTGTTGAAAAGCGTGGCCAGGATCTCTCTCTCGGGTACACTGATGATTATCTTCCATGAATCCTCGTTGTACTGAATATCGTTGATGGGGTCCAGGGAAGAAAATACCACGATATGCTGCTGGCCGTCGTCAAAGGTGGTGGACAGGTACCCCTGTCTCTTTGACATGATCTGGGGATATATTTTCTGGATGCCGGCGTCGCCCGAGGTGGACAGGTCACGGTAATAATATTTTAATCCGCCGCGCTCTATCTCTTTGCTTTTGATTTTCAGCCGCTTCTGTACATCGTCGGCCATGGCGATAATCTCGCCCTTGCCGTTGACAAGAATGGCAAACCCGGTTTTGGCCACATGGATCTCAAGGATGTTTTCCACCACCTTGGCCAATGAGACATCGGCGGCCACCACACCGCCGAAACGGTGCTGTTTTTTATGCCATAGGGGATAAAACAGGGTGATGATCTTACCCTGTCCCGCGGCGTCTTCATACGGCGGGTCGAAGGTCACGGGGGTTTCTACGTTTTGGGAAACCTTGTTCCGGAGCGCGGCATCCGTGAAATATTTTTCCCAGTATTTGACATTGTCATGAAAAAAATCCTTCCAGAACAGCAGGTTGATGCTGTCTCCCAGGTACTCGGCCAAATTGATGTTGGGATAGGCGCGGGTCACGGGGCTCTGCTTATCGCCCACAAAATAGACAAAGGTATTGTTCTCATTGCTTTCGAACACCGGGCCGATGATCAGGTTAAGCAGGGATGATACCCGCAGCAGTTCGCGCGCGCGGGCCTGGCCCACCAGCGGAGGCGGGATCAGGACATCGACATCCTGTTTCGTGTTATCGGTCAAAGCCCGGTTATAAGAGATCAGCCTGTTTCGAAACAGATCGAGCGAATAAATGCTATGCAGGGAAGATAACGCGGCATAATTATCGATGATTTTCTGAGCCGCCTTTCCCAATACCGTAATGCTGTTCACCGCATTTTTAAACTGCAGGCTGGTCAGACGGGCCTTGTCGCCGGCCAGGTTCATCAGGAACTCCCGGTTGGATTCGGTTATGCCTTTGGAGTTCTGTTCAAGCGAAAAATTGGTAATAGAGTAGAAGTTGAGTATAAAAAAGGTCACAAGTAAAACGGTTGAAATTAACACCACCGAAAGCACAAAAATAAGGAGTTTGGCTTTAAAACTGATTCGCATAATATGGTTCCCTTTACAGTTATTTTCTTTTTACCCCCGACCCCGCGGCCACGGTCCACGTGGTGTACCCCAGGGGATTGTGAATGGTGTTGATATGGTCGTCATAGCCTTTCAAAAGTCCCTCATGGTCATTGTGGCTGATGTTGAGTTGTTTGCCGATGGTGTCTGCGGAAAAAAAGCGCCAGCTTTTTATCATATTGGCAAGGTCCTCGCGGTCGGAGTTGTTGGTATCCACGTGAATATAGTCGATTTTGATATCCCGCAATTTCATATTAGCCAAAAATGAGAAAAGCTTTTTCCCGTTATACAGATCCATACCCATCTGTTTTCCGTATACCGCCGCCTTGTCGTATACCTTGCGGATACTCTCTGCGTTGGGATAGCCCACGATCAAATCATAATCCTCTCCGATAATATAGATAGTACCCCCGGGTTTGGTGATGCGGTACAGTTCTTTGAGGATTTCATCCGGTTTGGAAAAGATCTGAATACTTAAGCGGCAGATGACGAAATCAAACAGATCATCGTCAAGCATCAGGGCGGTGGCGTCGCCCAGCCTGAAATCGGCATTGGACACCGCAAACTCTTGTTGCAGCTGCGCCGCGTATTTAAGGCCCGGACCGGAGTGGTCGACTCCCACTACAATACTGGGCTGTAATTCTTTGGCAATGAGCAGGGCTACGTCCCCGCAGCCGCAGCAGATGTCCGCCACTTTCATGCCGGGTTTGAGCCCGTGTTTGATCAGAACTTGCTTTTCCAGCGGCCAAAGCAGGCGGGTCTGTGTGCGCAGCAGGGGAATAAAATTATCCTGCTCAATAATATTCTGACTCTCGTAAAAGTTTTCGTCATGGATAACAAACTCAATCCGGTCCCACAGTTGTGAGAGCCGGGGAAGGGTTTTGGCCTCCCAGGTCAAAACCTTGGTACCGATAAGTTTTATCTTCAAATTGGCTTTGGCTTTGGCGTACTGCAGGCAGTCGCGGATGGTACGGATGCCGGCCGAGTTGATGTAGCGTAGTTTCCTGAAGTTAAGCTTCAGGGTGCCCTTGACCTTATCGTGAATCTCGTAGAAGCAGTTTTTTATATTCAGCATGTCTTCCTTATTATAGGTGCGAAAAATACCTTCGAAGTTCAGTTGTTGATCGAGCGGATCATAGTTTACCGTATAGCGTTCTCCCGATACCGTCATGAATTGATCTCCTCCTTTGCGATGGCCACCCGGAGGGTTGTGGCATTGTTTTTGGTATTTATCCCCAGGGCCATATTCGCGCTATAGTCGTGTGCGATGAGGATCAGCCCGAAATGTATTTCCGGTTCCTGCACGTGATTGTCGGAAGACAGCAGGGAAAAGTACGTAGAAGAAAGGTCTTTCCTGTTGATGGCCTGGACGGTCTGCTCAAGCGGTCCCCGCAGGTCCGGCGGAGAAAAGGCCGCCAGCTCAAACAGGATCATCTGTGTGGTGGTAATCAGTTTAATCAGAATGCCGGAGTTTCTTTCGGCGTAATGCGTCATGGCTTCGCACAATTCATATAATACGGTGGAAATAAGGTTTTCCGCCCGGTCCTTCTGTTCGAACAGGTACGAGCTGTATTCGGCGAAATAATTGGAGACCAGGTTGTACCTTCTCCAATCAAGCTGAAAGTCACGCACGGGCTGTTTTACGGCAAGATGAGTGACCGCGGTTCCCGGTTTCAGCCCCTCAAAATTTCCTATATACTCCTGTTCACTCACACTGCCTCCTTTACTCCTCCTGTTTTTGTTTCGCAACTTTTTGGGTCCGGTCGATGATTTCCAGGGCGGTGAATAATGCCCTTTTGATAGCCTCGCGCTTGTTAATGCCGCAGGAGGCCGCGTCGAACCGGATCTCGTTTAAGGCAAATCCCGATTTTGTTTTTTGCAGCAGCGGGGCGATCCCGGTTTCCTGCTTACGCAGGCCGATAAGTTTATACACCTCAACCGGATGATGCACTCCCTTGACCGTAATACTCCCCACGTACCCGCAGTCGAACTCGTCCTGGACCAGGCTGAAAGTGGCGTGGGACAGGTAGATGGAATCCGGGTCCGCAATACTCTCCAGGCGCGAGGCGATATTCACCTGGCCGCCCACGATCGTATAGTCCATCCGGTCATTCGACCCGAAATTCCCCACTGTACAAAAGCCGGTGTTAATGCCCACCCGTATCTGCAGCGTGTGAAAAAGCCCCATCTCCTGCCAGTGGATGCGCAGCTTGCGCAGCTCATCGAGCATTTCCAGGGCCATATGTACGCAGTTTTTGGCGTGGGTAACGTCGTCGGTAAACTCCGGATCGCCGAAGAAGACCATTATCGCGTCGCCGATAAATTTATCGATGGTTCCGCCCCATTTTGTGGAAATCTCCGCCATTTTATTGAGGTACTGGTTCAATACATCGGATAAAAGCTCGGACTCAATGGAATCGGTGATTTCCGAAAAGCCCACGATATCGGAAAAAAACACGGTCAGTTTTTTCCTGGTGTGTATCAGGGCAACATCATCTTTTCCGCCCAGCAGTTGGTCATACAGTTGTGGCGATAAATATTTCTTCATCTTGTTCTGCAGCGCGTTCAGTTTGGCGTTCTGTTCAACAAGCTCGTTTTCCAGGGCTGTTCCGTGTTCAATGGTGTTTTCATTTAAAATACGGAGGTCTTCCAGTTCCTGCTTGGTTTTTTTGTATTCGGCCTGTAATTTTTCAAATTCTTGTTCCTGCATGAGTAAGATTGTAACAGATATTTTAGGATTTTGCCAAAACATTATTTAGTGGTACTAACCGTGGACCTGGGGGATGGATCAAACAAAGGGCCGTCCAAATGAATCCGCGGGCGGCCCCTTTGATGTCGGTATTTCTATTTACGCTTTCTGCG
>CAZPHK010000248.1:0-6115 GCA_964586015.1 uncultured Acidobacteriota bacterium
GCCACACAGAGCCTAGTTTCTGAGTAATGATATCGAGAATATCCATACTCGAAGAATATACTGCAGGAATACATATGTTGCTACCTTTATTTATTTACACTGCCTTACACTCGTTTTCTGGAGGAGGAGCGGATTGTTGATGTTCAAATGGATGGAGAATTGGTCTGGATCGCATCCTCACACGGTTGCTACAGGTTGAAAGGCGACGATATCCGGCGGATGCCGGACAGGGATATTGCTGTCAGCAGCATGGTTGTTTC
Organism: uncultured Acidobacteriota bacterium; assembly: GCA_964586015.1. Taxonomy (GTDB): domain Bacteria; phylum Acidobacteriota; class UBA6911; order UBA6911; family UBA6911; genus UBA6911. Next base: position 261 of record CAZPHK010000248.1, read on the forward strand.
GAACGGCGTAACATGGATATCAACTGAAAAGGGTGAGGGTTTTCGAATTCAGGGTAAAAAGACGGAACGCCTGACAACTTTGAGCGAGATACGGGAAACAGAGAGTTTGTGTGGAGACGGTCCCATTCAAATGCGGGGAAGAATTGTTTCCGCACGTTTTAAAAGTGAAGATGATGATAGAATCCGGTTCGATATCGAGTTCGATCTCAGGTATGTGAACGAAGGTGATCGTCCGGCCCTTATTTGGGATCCTAAAGAGAATCCGGAAAACAGAAGTGGATTTGGAGGGTTTAGAGTCGCTCTGACGAAGGAAGATGCATTGAAAGGAGAATATATTTATTATGATGCAGCGGGGGTTAGTACATCATACGATCCGAAATTCCGCAATTTCCGCTGCGAACTGGATGCCGCCCAACCCCCCGGAAAACTTATCAGGCGCCTGGGGCCCGGAGAGGCCTGGGAATTCCCCAAATACAACGATTGGGTCTACTTCGGCAAGAAAGAGGGCTATATGATCCCGGGCAACTGGTCCTGGGAACGCATAAAATCCCGAAAGCGTCTTTGGATACAGCTGCTTGATAATACCTGGCACTCAAACCTTGAATACAGTCCCTTCGGCGATCCATTCGGACATATGCTTCGCCGCCGCTGGCAGGATTACGGCTTTCTTCAACTGGGGTATCTGGAATCCGAACCAATTCCATTCGAACTTCCGAAAAACTAAAAACGCTTGAATTACATAAAACCTTTCGATCTGAAATTTCTGAGGCAGGGGGGGGGAGGGTCGAGGGTTGGACCCCTCGCTTGTTTTCCAGGGACCCATTGTCGATCGAGACAAATATAATTTTGTTTTCCGTAGCTTGATGTAAAGCAGGATCAGTGCAAAGAATCAGTCACGGAAGATCGGGCGTCCTGGCCTCGAGTTGAAGATATACTGAAATAATAAAGGGTATCCCCGGATCGCTTTCCAAAGCCTTTCTTATAGACAGATTGAGAACATTATATTCATGTTCTTGGCTGTTACTGAAAAGAGGCGGAGCTTCATCAAAGCGTGACCTGCTATCATCATAAACCCGTTCTTGAGCCAGATTTACCTCCCTGGTCTCATTCCAATATTTCCGGGCGTTTTCTGGAAAAGGTTTCCTACTAGTCAAGTCGATCATAATGCGGATTCCTGTCCCGTCCCCATCGCGTACAGCTTCAATCCAGTATCCCGAGACTCTTTTTTCTGATGAGGCTTTAAGTAAGTGCAGTAGTGAAGAGAACGATTCCGGAGTCATCGTTTTTCCGCGAATACTTTCCACTGCCTCGGCAAGTACCTGATCGGGCCTCCCGGAACTATTGGTGAACATTGCTTTTGATACCATATTGGGCTGCGGCACAACCGGCCGGGGAGATGGAAGCGGAAGGATCTCCTTGTTATGTGCTATCCGCCATATGTTGGCACATTCAATCCTTTGCCGATCACGAATGTTGAGGGGAGCGGAGGGATCATAACTGTATTTATCAGGCCATCTCTCCGATAGAATCCGACCGGCAATATCATACATGCGAGTGTTTTTAAACGTACTATAGGTGCCAGGTACAATGGTTAATGTTTCCGTATCATTAAGTTCTTCAATAAGTAACTTTTCGATCGCAGCTTCGACATTTTGATTCACTTTTCTTGAATCATCGAAACGACTAAAAATTCTAGGACTCAAATAATTGGGGATTGATCCAAAAGTATTGTTTACCTCCAAGCGCAAATCTATAGGCTGTTTACTCAACCCCTCCGCCATAACCTCGATAGCCTCCGGTTTGTTGCACCCTGCAAGGAATTCTATTAAATCATTAGCATCCCAGCGGTTATCAGAACCTGTTTTCGACAATCTCTTCCATTCTTCGATCATGGCCGGTACGGCCTCCGGTCTCCCGTGTTTAAGTAATCCGCTAGCCGCTATTATCCTGTTGTCCAGGATCGGAGCGTTGTTCATTTCTTTAAGAAGAAACGGCACAGAAATATTTTCCGGGAGGTCAGAAGCTACTTGAGTTAGATCTGCCCTGATATATGCACTTTCAGCATTTTTGACTCCGCGAATGATTGGCTCCATGGCGTCATCGGGGTATTTTGATACCAATGTTGTTGCCTGCCATGCGGAGTTACTGTCGCCGGTTGAGACGGCGTCTGCGAGCAGTTTCAGTTCTCCCTTCAGTTGCAATTCCTGCCACCAAGCCTCAACCTTCTCTTTGGTCCTCAGCATTTCATCCCCGGCTTTGAGATAACATTCTCCTATTGAAAGTTCACAGAATCTCCGATGGGCGATTTTCTCCAGAATATCTTTGGCAGCATCTCCAACCCGGAGGATTTTGTGTCTGAAAACGAAGTTGCGATAAAACTCGATCGTGCGGGTGAGTCTTTCATCCAGAAGATGATCTATCAACTGGGGTACGGCAGGATATCCGATTGCTACCAAGCGATGAGCCGGACTGTCTTCTCCCCGGGAATCGTTGAAAAAATTAGGATAACCGGGCTGTGAAATCTGATATCCATGCTGATCCCTCAACCGGTAGATGAGTTCGGAAGCCTGTTTCTCAATCGGCAATTCATCGAGCTTTTCGGGATGAGGCACCTGATCCTCCTCAATCATTTCTTTTAGAATCTCTGCCAGTTCTTGTGCCCGGCCGATGTGTTCGCTTTTTGGATAGTTCTCTACAATATTTTCGAAAAGTTTAAGAAGCTCCGGGCGGCTGACGGAAGGGTCTCCGGCAGCTAGCACGGCTCGCCACATCATGGCATGGCCTATGTCCCGTTGCAGTGCATCCACCATATTCGATCGCGCGCCGGTATCGGGATCCTGATCTCCCAGAGTCTTGGCTTGCTCGAACAAGGATAGCGCTCGGCTTTCGAGACCGTTTTTCCAGCATGCATAAGAATAGAAAAATACCATGGCCCGAAGCTGCAGTTTCCCCATTCTATTTTGGCCGCGAAAATTGTCTGCGTCCGGCGATCGTAAAAACTCCAAATAGAAATCAGCACGTTCAGGAAGATCGGTTGACTCGTAATAAACACGTTCGTGTTCCGGAGTGGATGGAGGAGTTCGTTTAAAGGTACGTAGGAATAGCTCTATGGTTAGAACGGTGAAAGAGTCCGGTTCTTCGGAAAGAAGGAAGGCATGAACAAATGTATTCTGTGGCGGATCGTTTCCGTGTCGCACCCATTCGCCCGTTGCTACTCGTACGAACTTCTTATCGCTTATGTCAGGGAAGTCGAGAGTTTTAAACCATGCAAATGCTTCTTGGGCCTCGGGTCGAATTGAAGACGGATCCGGCGTTTCATTGGATAATCCTTGTGGGCTTAAAGACAGAGTCACAAAAATCAACAATACATTTGCAAGAAGATTTGTCGGGTTTCTCGTTGAATGGTCAATCAAACGTCGTAGCATCATGAATGCCTTTCCCGCTCAATTTCTACTCGATCTTGTTCAGGAATCTTAATCCAATCGACATTTTTTCCAAGTCTCAATTCGATACCAAACCTGATCGAACAATTTTGACCATATGTCTGAACCATTCGTGGCAGGCCCACTCCTTCATTTCTGTGGACTTAAATCCGTTCCTGCTTTCGTCCCAATAAACTCCTGCCGCTTCCCGATACGCAAATTGATACATAGACTTGCCTTGACTTTCGAATCCTAATAGCAATTCCCCTGTTTCCAATACTTCCACTTTATTTATGAATTCGATATCCATTCGGAAACGCCTAAATTTACCGGAGTCTACCGGTAGACTTTCACCCTTCTTGAATTATCACTTTTGAAACTGTGCGATTTGTTTTCGAAGATCATTTTCTTTATCTATATCGAGCTCATGCAGTAAATCACAATGTTTCAATGCGTCAGCCATATTTCCTAATTTTAGATGTGCGAGACCGAGAGCATGATGAGTATCAGGGATATCAGGTTGTAGTTGAAGTGCTCTCTCATATCTTTTTATGGCATCAGAATATTGTTCCATTTCCATAAAGAGTTCGCCCATATTGTGCCACGTTCCAGCTTGTTCAGGATTAAGCTTAATTGCGTGTTCGTATGCGTCGAGGGCATCGTCATTTTTACCTTGGGCCGCAAAAGCCAAGCCGAGTACGTCATACGCATTGGCCATCGAGGGATCTATTGCCAGCGCCTTTTTCTCGAACTCAATGGCCGTTTCGTATTCTTCAAGATGAAGGTTATAAAGTCCGATGTTGTAGTAGCCTTCTACAAAGTCCGGCTTTAATTCAACCACCTTTTCATAGGCTTGAATGGCTTCACGATACCGGCCGGTCTCATAGAAAGCCCAACCAAGGCTTACTCGAGCGGTATGATCTTCCGGCTTTAACTCGACAACCTGTTTCCAAATCTGAATAGCTTCTTCAAATTTCCTCATCTGGTTTAACAGCACAGCAAGATTACCCAAAGCCTTCCAATCGCTCGGATTAATGCGCACTGCTTTGCGATACGCTTCAAGCGCATCGTCATTTTTTCCCAATTCTTCGTAGGCGAGAGCGAGATTATAATAGGCTTCTAAATAATCAGGGCGTAACTTGATGCTCTCAAGGTATTCAGAAACAGACATGTCGTATTTTTTGTCTTTGTAGCATGCCAATCCAAGACAATAATGCGCCTCCGGAGAACCGGGATTTAATTTGGCATATTCTTCGAATTGGTCTCTTGCTTCTGTCATTTTTCCCAGTTCATCGAGAACATTTGCAAAGCAGTAGTGCGCATCAAGGTTTTGGGGATCGAATTTTATTGCATTACGTAATGATTTTTCTGCTTCTCCGTGTTTGCCCATTTCGCTCAGTAGCCAGCCAACTTTATAATGTGCGTCTGCCGACTTTGGATTAAATCTTACTAATTCTTTAAATACATCCAGAGCCTCATCAAGCTGTCCGTTGCTTGCCAAAGCACAGGAGTACCCATCTAAATGACGTTTTCTTAGCTTTGGATTGATGCGAAAAGCTCGATTATATGCCTCCACTGCCTCCTGATATTTTTCCAAGTCAATCAGTATGTACCCTAACTGCGCATGAGTATCTGCAGCATCCGGCTTAATTGCTAAGGCGAGTTCAAGAGATTCAACGGCCTCTGAATGTTTGTTTAGTTTACGATAACAATAGCCTATGGTAGTAAGGGCATCATGATTCTCTGGGGAAAGAGAAATCAATTTTTTACAATAGTATAATGCTCTTTCATAATTATCGGTTTTCATCTTCCAGTTGCCGATTAAGCCCCACCATGTGTATTTCAGCCGATTGAGTAACATAGGATGAATTCTCAGGTATCCAAATGCTAATAAAATTAAGGCTATCTGCCCATATCCATTCAGATAGTTCTCTTTCGAACCGAATCCTATATGAATTCGATATCCACTTCGGAGACACTAAAATTTACCAGAGTATACCGGTACACTTCTTTAGGATGCCACTCGATAGTTTGAACCAGGAAAACCTGTAGGATTATTCAAAACCTGGCTCTCTTTTACCTTTCAATAACACCAAGGTTTTCATAATAAGCGCGACATTCGCCTGCCATTTCCGGATCGTCAATCCCGGAGATACCGAAACCGTTCCATTGATAAATGGCCGTTCGAGTTTTTTGTGTATTCTGATTGGGAGACATGAAGGAATCTCTGCGATGCAGACCGCAAAGAACTGAATTCTTCCCGGGAAGAAACACAGCATCCAGTAGCGGCCAGGCCATGGCACTGCCGCGCCATTTTGCCGTTATCCCATTATCTGAAACCTGATACACATAGGGGCGAATGCCCATTTCTGAGTCTAATGGAGAGTAGTGCCGCTCAAGAGTAAAAAGCATGTTTTCCGTCGAGTCTTGAGG
>CAZPHK010000249.1:0-6086 GCA_964586015.1 uncultured Acidobacteriota bacterium
GAGACTATGGCTAAGGAAATTATTCATGGCGAACAATCCCGCCAGGCGCTTCTCAAGGGAGTAAACCAACTGGCGGATGCCGTAAAGATTACGCTGGGCCCCAAAGGACGCAACGTCGTTCTGGATAAAAAATTCGGATCTCCGACCATCACGAAAGATGGCGTCACCGTTGCAAAAGAGATCGAGCTGCCGGATGCAACCGAGAATATGGGTGCCCAGATGGTTCGCGAAGTGGCGTCCAAGACATCCGATGTAGCGGGTGACGGAACAACGACCGCGACCGTACTGGCCCAGGCCGTTTTCCGCGAAGGCGTTAAAAACGTTGCCGCCGGAGCCAACCCCATGGCCCTGAAGCGGGGCATCGAAAAAGCTGTTGAAGCGGCGGTCGGCGAACTGAAGAAATTCAGCAAACCGGTCAAGGGTGAAATGATCTCTCAGGTCGGTTCCGTTTCAGCGAACAACGACAAGACCATCGGCGGCATCATTGCCGAAGCGATGAAAAAAGTAGGCAAAGACGGCGTTATCACGGTGGAAGAAGCCAAATCGATCGAAACGTCGCTTGAGGTTGTGGAAGGAATGCAGTTCGACCGCGGCTATCTTTCCCCCTATTTCGTGACGGACCCGGAAAGAATGGAAGTCAGCTTCGACGAGTGCCTGATCCTGCTCAACGAGAAGAAGATCAGCTCGATGAAAGACCTGCTGCCCCTGCTGGAACAGGTAGCCAAGAGCGGCCGTCCGTTTCTGATCATTTCGGAGGATGTCGAGGGCGAGGCGCTGGCGACTCTGGTTGTAAACAAGCTCCGCGGCACCCTGCAGGTGGCTGCTGTAAAAGCTCCCGGATTCGGCGACCGCCGCAAGGCGATGCTCGAAGACATCGGGATTCTGACCGGCGGCAAGGTAATCTCCGAAGACCTCGGCATCAAACTGGAAAACGTTCGCATTGAAGATCTCGGCAAGGCCAAGAAAGTCACCATCGACAAAGACAATACCACGATCATCGAAGGCGCCGGAAAACATGCGGACATCGAAGGCCGTGTCAAGCAGCTGCGTGTCCAGATCGAAGAAACCACTTCCGATTACGACCGCGAAAAACTGCAGGAAAGGCTCGCGAAACTCGTCGGCGGCGTTGCCGTTATTAAAGTCGGCGCAGCCACCGAGACCGAACTGAAAGAGAAGAAAGCCCGTGTTGAAGACGCGATGCATGCAACCCGCGCCGCGGTTGAAGAAGGCATCGTTCCGGGCGGCGGCGTCGCCCTGCTCCGCTGCATAGGCGCGCTGGACGGTCTGAAACTCAAAGGCGATGAAGCCGTTGGAGCCAACATCATCCGACGGGCTCTCGAAGAACCGATCCGGATGATTGCGGCAAACGCCGGCTACGAAGGCGCGGTTGTCGTCGACAAGGTCTGCCAGAACGACGATACCGAATTCGGATTCAATGCCGACACCGACAAGTATGAGAATCTGGTCAATGCCGGAGTTATAGACCCTACAAAGGTAACCCGGACCGCGCTGCAGAACGCATCCTCGATCGCTGCCCTGCTTCTGACCACCGAAGCCCTGATCAGCGAAATCAAGGAAGAAGAAAAAGCTCCCGCCATGCCTCCGGGCGGAATGGGCGGCGGAATGGGCGGAATGTACTAAATCCATCTCCAAAACGAAGCACACTTATAGGGGCACGAACTTGTCGTGCCCCTTTTTTAGTCCGCAGTCGGCAGTCCGCCAAGCCTCCGATTTTGCCCCGAACTTTACCGGATCGAACATTCTGCGACTCCGGAGCCTGTATGTATACCGTTCGAAGGTTATCAAGTTCAAAGGTTGCCAAGTTCTGTTAACAAGTTGTAGGTTCAGCACCGAGGTCAAGAAAACCTGAAACTTGTAACCTGTAAACAGAACCAGCAAACCTGCCAACTTGTAAACTTGCCAACATTCTGAAACCACAGGCCGGCAGTTTTTAATCTTCAATTATTATGTATTCACTCCTTTGCATTTATTGTCGCCGACTGTAAGATTAATCCGCTGTGCAAACCATCGTCAAACATGCGGCAGTAACGGTTATTCTTTTAACAGCGATATCTTTCGCCACGCTGTTTTTCCGCCTGGGATCCCTCCCCTTTGTCGGCGCGGACGAACCCCGATATGCAAGAGTCGCTGAAGAAATGTACCAGCGGGGAGCCTGGGTAACTCCGACTCTCGAATACCAACCCTGGCTGGAAAAACCCCCCCTGTATTACTGGATAACCATCCCATTTTACTCGCTGTTTTCAATCAACGAGACTTCCGCACGGCTCGGCCCCGCATTGTCCGCGCTGATAACCGCAATGGCGGTTTTCGTTCTGGGCGCAATACTCAGGAATCGACTGGCGGGATTTCTCGCGGCATCGATATTGTTGACAGGCCTGGGATTCATTTTATTCGGCAGAGGCGCGTCCACGGACATGCCCTTCACCTGTGCATTCACGCTCGGTATGGCCGTTCTTGCCGTTGCCGTAAAAAAGGATCCGGGCATTGGAAAGGTCCTGGCTGCCTATGTCTTTCTAGGATTGGCCGTTCTGGGAAAAGGGCCGGTAGCCGTAATATTGGCTGTCGGGATCGGCGTTTTATTCTGGTATTTCAACGAACGCGGCCGGGTTCTGCGCCGCTGGCGCATCATACCCGGATTCTTCATTCTAATCCTTGTATGTGCTCCATGGTTCTGGCTCGTCTTTAAACAGAACGGCTACGCTTTCATAACAACATTTTTTATAAATCACAATATTGCCCGCTTCGTCACCGGGATCCACCATCACTCCCAGCCGTTCTATTATTATCTTCCGGTTCTGCTGGCCCTGTTTTTTCCCTGGAGCGGCTGGCTGCCGTTTCTGATGCCGGGATTCCCACTGAAAAAGATCCGCTGCTGGCGGGAATGGGATCCGGTGACGCTGTTTTTGGCCTGCTGGCTTCTTTTCCCCCTGCTGTTCTTTTCCTTGTCCGATTCCAAGCTCCCCGGGTACATACTGCCTTCGATACCTCCCCTGGCACTGCTTCTCGGCATCCGACTGGCCCGGTTGAGGGAACATCCGGTCCGGCCGTCCATAAAGCGGGTTGGCATGATCCTTATCCTGGTTTTCGGGCTCATCACTGCCGTTGCCGCCCTGTACTATTTTCAGACCGCCTACGGCGGCAACTGGAAAATCGGTATTTTATTGTTCGCAGTCTTGTTCCCGCCGGCGCTTGCAACCGCAATATTCGGATTCCGCGGCCGATACGCCCGGGCGTATACCACGACGATTCTCCAGGGGATCCTCGTCATAGTCACCGCGGCCCAGTTTGCCGGTCCCGTGCTCGGAAGCTACCACTCCACACGGGATATAGCCCGTTCGGCGCTCGAAGTTCGGGATGATGACGAACCCATTATCACATACGGGTTCACGCATCACTCCCTCAATTACTACACCGGATACCAGGTCGACGGGAAAATAGACAATTCGTCAATGCTGCCCTACATACTGCCGGAATACAGGCATTATCTTGTGATTACCAAGGAAGAGAAAATTCAGGATATCCGCAAACTGCAGGGAATTTCTATCGAAATCCTTGGCAAGCAGGGACCTTTCCGGCTGCTTCGACTTTCACGGAAGTGACTTCAAGCCGGTGGGGGCATTGACTGGAAAGGGATGCTCCTGTAAGCTGCATCTCCGTATATGTTGAAACTATTCAATTCCTTAACCGGCACTGAAGAGGAATTCCACCCGATGGAAGAGGGTGTCGTACGGTTTTATACATGCGGCCCCACCGTATACGATTACGCTCATGTGGGCAATTTCCGCACCTTTGTATTCCAGGACCTGCTGCGCCGGTATCTGCGCTACCGCAACTACCGCGTCATTCACGTCATGAATATCACCGACGTGGACGACAAAACCATCCAGAACGCCCGGAAAGAGGGAATTAGCCTGAAGGAATATACGGTCAAATATACCGAAGCTTTTCTCGAAGACAGCCGGATCCTCCGTATAGACCCTCCCGATATCATGCCCCGCGCCACGGATCATATCCCGGAAATGGTGCGTTTGATCCGATCGCTGGAGGAAAAGGGATTTACATACCGGAAAGAAGGATCGATCTATTTCAGCATTTCCCGTTTTCAGGAATACGGAAAGTTGAGCAAGACCGATTTTTCGGGCGCGAAATCGGGCACGCGCGTCGACACGGACAAATACGATAAGGAAAACGCCAGGGATTTCGTACTCTGGAAAGCCCCTAAAGAAGGGGAAGACTTCTGGGAGACGGAAATCGGTCCCGGAAGGCCGGGATGGCATATCGAATGCTCGGCAATGAGCATGAAGTACCTGGGGGAAACATTCGACATCCACTGCGGCGGCGTGGACCTCGTCTTCCCTCACCATGAGAATGAAATCGCCCAGAGTGAATGCGCTACCGGGAAACAATTCGTCCGATACTGGATCCATCCGGAATTTTTAATCGTCGAAGGGGAAAAAATGTCCAAATCCCTCGGCAACTTCCACACCCTGCGCGATCTTATTGCGGAGGGACATTCCCCGGAATCGATCCGTTATCTCCTGTTGTCGGTCCACTATCGAAAGCAGCTTAACTTTACGGCCGACGGGCTGAAACAGGCGCAGGCGTCGATTCAAAGGCTGGAAGATTTCCTGGTCCGCATGAATGAAATAGAAAAAGACGAGGACCCTTCTCCCGGCTTCAAGGAAGAGGTACGGAAAGCCCGGGAACATTTCATCGAAGCCATGGACAACGATATCAATACATCAGCCGCGCTGGCGGTGCTGTTTGAATTTGTCCGTGCCGGTTACCAGCAGGACAGCCGGAACGGCCTGACCGGAGGCGATGCAAAAATCGCGTCGGAGTTCGTTCACGAGGTCGACAGGGTCTTTAACATTCTGCCTCCCAAAAGCGAAGAACTCCTGGACGAGGCAATAGCCGAACAGATCGAAGCCCGCCAGGACGCGCGCCGCCGCAGAGACTTTGCCGAGGCGGACCGAATCCGCGACTGGCTGGCATCGAAGGGAATCCAACTGGAGGACACCCGGGACGGAGTGCGCTGGAAGAGAATCAAATAAATCAGTAGGGGCGAACCTTCCGCCTTCACCCCTAGCCGAATCGAAGATTCGGCCGGGCTTCCGGCTTCGCTTTCAGCTTCGCCGGACAAGTCGGCGGACAAGTTGGTGTTCGCCCTCTGATCAAGCGCGCGGAAGGGTGTAGGGGCGAACCTTGTGTTCGCCCTCCTGACGATTAAAACGCCGGAAGCTAATAAATGGGGAATTTTTGACATTTGAAAAATCAAGTTGGAAATTTTAAAAGATTCTACCTTCCGTTTTCTATCCAAAAAAATTAACGTCGGGCCCCTGACATGTTTCAACGTTTGACGTCAAACGTTGAACGTTCAAACGTTCGATGTCTTCCAAATTCCTCTAAAATAAAACGTGACCTTCCGAAACATACCATTCATGGCCGCACCGCATCTGCTTCGAGGACGCAAGGGGGAACGCATCGCCTGCCGTTTCCTGATGCGCCGGGGGTACGATATCCTGGCCAGACGATACTCCAAAGGATCGGGTGAAATCGACATCATTGCCTTCGAAAAGGAAACGCTCGTTTTCGTGGAGGTGAAAACCCGGTCTACCCGACAGTTCGGCGAGCCCTGGGAATTTGTCGACCTGGAAAAACAATACCGCATCCGGCGCACAGCGGAGAGATTCATTGCCGACCATGATATGAACCGGTATACGTATCGGTTCGACATCATATCTGTCGTAATAACTGCCGGATCGAAAGAAGAAGTCCGGCTTTTCCGGAACGTCTTCTAAAAGACCGTTGTCCGTTTCCGGTTCCCAGTTTCCCGTTAAAACCCGGAACGGGAAAATGAGAACCGGAAACGAAAAAACAGAAATCCGTGGTTGAAAATTTACTCCAACAACCGCGCAGGTTCATTCACAATCATGAGAAGCAACGGTACAAAGATATGGTTGACCGGGTGTTTCGGGGTTTGCTATTATCGGTTACTGCATATCTGAAAGAGCGGGAATAACTCAGTGGTAGAGTGCAACCTTGCCAAGGTTGAAGTCGCGGGT
>CAZPHK010000250.1:0-6078 GCA_964586015.1 uncultured Acidobacteriota bacterium
GCACGTTAGCACGTTCATACGTAGAAATGAGACAGTGGCATGGTACACTTACTTTTCGCATAAATTATGACAGGGAGGCATGGACGTAATAGATGGATAGATTTCAAGGCACCGATACTTACATTCTCAGCGACGCATTGCGGGAAATTGTCAACGCGGCCATTGTGCTGAAACGGCCCCTATTGCTGAAAGGAGAACCCGGAACAGGGAAAACCGAACTCGCTATGGTGATCGCCCAGGATCTCGGGCTGCCCCTGATCCGTTGGAATATCAAGTCCACTTCAAAAGCGAGCGAAGGCCTGTACGTGTACGATACCGTTCAGCGGTTGAACGACTCCCGCTTTCACGACAAAGATGTGTCCGACATCAAGCAGTATATAAAGCTCGGAAAACTTGGCGAGGCGCTGAAGTCTCCGGATCAGGTGGTTCTTCTGATCGATGAAATCGACAAGGCCGACCTGGAGTTTCCCAACGATCTGCTCTACGAGCTGGACCAGATGAGTTTCGACATCGTGGAAACCGGCGAGCACGTGAAAGCCCAACACCGTCCCATAGTCGTCATTACCAGCAACAGTGAAAAAGAGCTTCCGGATGCTTTTCTGAGACGGTGCCTGTTCCATTATATCGAGTTTCCCAGCCCGGAAATGATGGAACAGATTGCACAGGTTCACTTCCCGGACCTGAAGCACAACCTTCTGTCCCAGATCGTGGCCCGATTCTATTTTATCCGCCAGCGGCATGAACTGAAGAAGCGGCCTTCCACCAGCGAGCTGCTGGACTGGATCCAGGCAATACTGGCCGGCGGGATTTCGGAAAAGGAGCTGAACCGCCGCCTGCCCTTCCTCGGCGTGCTTTTGAAGACCGAGGACGACCTGGCCCGGGTATCCGTCCATTAAAACCCGATGGGGGAACCTGTTCAATAGGAGTCGAAAAACTTTACCGCAGAGTCGCGGAGAGCGCAGAGATTCGCAGAGGAAAATATTTATAGCTCTGCGGGCCTCTGCGTTCTCCGCGTCTCTGCGGTGAGTTTATGTTGCATTATTGGGTATTCGTTATGTTTGTGAATCTTTTTCGGGCATTGAAGCGGCGCGACGTCCCCGTGACTTTCAACGAGTGGATGCTCCTGCAGCAGGCGCTGTCTGAAAACCTGATGGAAAGCTCCTTTACCCGCTTCTATTATCTGTCGCGCTCCATACTTATAAAGACCGAGGCGCATTTCGACAAATTCGACCAGGCTTTTCTCGAATGCTTCGGGGATATAGAATCCGATGCCGAGTTGATAAAGCGCATTGAGGAAAACCTTCAAAAATTGCCGCCTCTCGAGCTGACCGAAGAGGAAAAACGGATGGTGGAAGCGCTCGATCTGGAGGAACTCCGGGAGAGGTTCCGCGACCGGCTGCTGAACCAGGACGACGAGCCGCATGTCGGCGGCAACAAGCAGATCGGCGTGCGCGGCCGTTCGCCCTTCGGCGCCTGGGGATACAACCCGGCCGGCGTTCGTATCGGCCAGGGCGTAAGCCGGCATCGCAGGGCTATCCAGGTGGCCGAGGAGCGCACTTTCAGAAACTACCGGGACGACGTGGCGCTGGATACGCGGGCCATCAAGACGGTTCTCAGCTATATCCGTCAGGTGGTGCGGGAAGGCCCGAGAGACGTTCTCGACGTCGACGGCACCATCGATGCGACCTGCCGCAATGCGGGGGAACTGGAGTTTGTCTGGGAGCGGGCGCGAAAGAAGCGGATCAAGCTGATGCTTCTGATGGATGCCGGCGGCACCATGGAGCCCCACATGGAGCTGGTCAGCCGGCTCTTTTCCGCCGCAAAGGATATTGTGAAGGACCTGCAGTTTTATTACTTTCACAACTGCGTCTACCAGGAGCTTTACACGGATATCCATCAAATGACGGCCGTGCCGACCCGGAAAGTCCTGGATGAGGCCGGCCGGAATTACAAGGTGATCCTGGTCGGGGATGCCTACATGGCCCCGAGCGAACTGCTCAGCCCCAACGGGGCGATCGACTACTGGTACCGCAACGACCGTCCGGGCATCGAATGGCTGACGGATATACGAAAGCGATTCCGCAAGGCGGTCTGGCTGAATCCCGAGCCCCGTTCCTGGTGGCAGGCCGTACCCTCAACCCAAATCATCCGGCGCGTCTTTCCTATGTTCGAACTCACGCTCGAAGGTATGCGTTCCGGAACCCGCGCTTTAGTGAAACAGTAGGCAGTCGGCAGAATGTAGGGGCGAAGGCGGACAAGTTGGTGTTCGCCCGACTTTCGCAGTCAAGTCATTTAGCGTTTCTTTTTCACATTTATTTCAAGATATACCGATCCATCTTAGGCGAAGCTCGGGTTCGCCCTATAAAAAACCGTTGCATGTTGAACGTTTACACGTTGCACGTTAAAAACAAAAAGATCGTTGAAGGTTCAAACATAAAATATATAAAAGAAGTGAACCATTATTCGAATCGTTAAATACGTCAAAACATGCCATTTGGACCTTCCAGCCAGCCCGAAACGTGCAACGACGCCTTAATCGGTAGGTTGTAGGGGCGAACCTTGTGTTCGCCCTGAAACAATAAACAGAAACAAGAAGCCAGAATTCAGAAGCAAGAAGGTTAAAAGCATTACAGAATGCCCGTATCTGAAAAATGATAAAAATTGCATTTGTTCTTCTTATTCTACCCTGGTAGCTTCTTTTAGTTGCAGTAGTATCAGCCCAAATGGGGGAAAATTTCCCCGGCGGGTACGAGAATGCTTTTTCATTTGCCTTCATTTTCTTTATGGGTAGCTTCGCAACCTCTTTCCTGTCTATTGCTTCGGGAATCTACCTTTTCAGGGGGAGAATATACAGCAAAAAGAAGAGGCGGTTTTTTCTGATCGCAGGAATTATTCCGGTGATTGCGATCGTGGCTGTCTTATTAATCATTCGTGTGACATTGAACTGAGACCCGGCAATCGTCCACGGAATTCTTGCTTCTAGCTTCTGAGGGCGAACACAAGGCTCGTCTATGTTTCGCTCTGCCTCTGGGATTCGTCTGAGGGCGAACACAAGGTTCGCCCCTACTGGCTTTTCCTTACTCCTATTTTGTAGATCCTCTCAACACCTATTGCCAGAAGCAGATTCACGGCGGTTCCGAAGGCGACGAACCAGGTCCAGGCGACACCGTAGTATTTCAGGGCGAAAACGGTCAGGACGCTGCCGGCGAATCCGGCGACCAGGCTGGCAGAGTGGTATTTCTTCTTTCCCCTCGCCAGCAGGAAAAGCCCCAGAAGCCCCCCGTAGGTAAAGGACGCGATTTCAAGTCCGACCATGACCACGGCCCGGTCGCTTTCGTCAAAGAGCATGGCGACGGTTGTCACGATAACGGCGAAGACGAAGCTGGCCGCCTGGGACATGCGGAGCGTGGCGGCGCTTTTCAACCAGTCCGTTGTAAAAGAGGATGCGAGGGAATTAATGGAGGAACTGAGGGTAGACATGGCCGCGCCCAGGACGCCGGCAAGCAGCAGCCCTTTCAACCCTACGGGCAGGTCCCGGACGATGAAGGTGGCGAACTCCCTGTCCGTTTCCATGGCCGCGCCGCTGAAGTAGATGTATATCAGGGAACCGACGAAAAGAAAGACCAGAAACTGGACCGCTACGAAGATTCCGCTTCCTATCATTGCGCGCTGGGCAGACTTGAGGTTCCTGCAGGCCAGGGTGCGCTGAACCATCATGTGGTCCACGCCGTGGGATGCCAGGGAAAGAACCATGCCTCCCAGTATCGCTCCGGGGGCCGTGTGGACATCGAAGAGAAAAGCTCCGTCAAAATGGAAAATCCGGGTTTTCCCCTCCGCAACGATCTGCCGGAATGCGTCCCATGCGTCCGGATGGATATGGTTTGCCAGGTAGATAATGGATATTACGGCTCCCGCAAGATACAGAACAAACTGGAAGCTGTCCACCCAGACAATCGTCCGTATGCCGCCGAGAAGCGAATAGAGGAGTGTGACTCCCCCTATAACAGAGACGGCGATCCAGAGCTGCCATCCGGTGACGACATGAACCACGACGCCCGTGGCCAGAAAACGGATTCCGTCGGCCAGGATCCGGGTGACCATAAATACGGCCGAGGCCGATTTCTGCATGCCGCCGCCGAAGCGCTCTCCCACAACTTCATAGATGGAACTGATTCCGCTTTCAAAGTATCGGGGCAGGAGAAGGATGCTGACCAGGATTCTTCCCAGGATGTAGCCCAGGGCAAGCTGCAGAAAGAACCAGTCGTCCCTGTAGGCCAGACCGGGTACGCTGATAAAGGTCAGAACTGAGGTCTCCGTGGCCACTATGGAGAACATGGCCGCAAACCAGGGCACCCTGTGGCTGCCGAGAAAATAATCCGCCGCCGTCCGGTTGGAGTAGCTCTGCAGAATCCCGTAGCCGACAAAGCAGGCGAGAATGGTGATGATGATAGCGTAATCTAAAGTATGAATGGCGTCTCCTCCCGGAATCCCGTATCCATATCCTGAAGCAGGCGGCTGCTATAGTACATTTATAATTCCGGAGACTCAACCGAAGTTGCAGCCTGAACTGTTTTAGAAGGAAGCAACGCTGACTTCAAACGTTCGAACGTTCAACCTTGAACGTCTAACGTTAAACGTGTGAACGTTATAACCTATGCCCATTAAGCAGGATCTGCGGCGGGTAAATGGAGAATATGGAAAATACGCCCTGAATTATGAATCTCCTTCAGCGGAGTAGCGTAAAATAAAAAAACGGTGGGGAGGCATGGGACTGCCTGAAAAAATTTTTTTTAATCCGGTCATCATGCTACGCTTTTTGGATATTAATGTTTGTGAGGAGGAATACGATACTGTGAGTTCCTTTCGAAGATTTTTTTGTGCGGGTGTTTTGTTCATTGCGGCCGGATATTTCTGCTCCGCACCGGCGATAGAGGCTGGGCCTCTACCGCAGGAAGATTCCGGACATCAGGTTTCCGCTTCCGGCGGACAGGATACGAATCAGGCAGCAGACACGAATGTATCCCAAAAATATCGGGATCTGTTTCCGGATGTCGTCGCCAGGGTCAACGGGGAAGAGATATCGGGCCGGGAACTGGAAAGGGCCGTAATCGGCGAAATGGATTCCATGGGGAATCCGGACTGGAAGAATCTGCGGGAGGATTATCGCGGAGACCTGGTATATAACCTTGTCACGAGGCTGATTAATTCAGAATTGATGTATGAAGAAGCGGTTGCGAACGGGATATCCGTTTCCGACGAGGAAGTCCAGGATGAATATCTGAGAGTGGCCAAAACGTTTAAAAACGAAGAAGAAATGAAAGCATTCCTTGCCGATCAGGGCCTCAGCAGCGAAAAAATGATAGAGAATATCCACAAATCGCTGCTGGTATCGAAATATGTCGACGAGGTCATCGGAAGTAAGGTAGCGGTAACACCCGAGGAGATGGAAAAGTACTATTCCGACAATCCGGACCAGTTCAGGCATCCGGATGTTGTTCGTACAAGCCATATACTGGTTCCCGCGGGTAAAAATCAGGAAGAGGATGCGCTGGCAAAGCAGCGCATCGAGGATCTTATGGCTCGAGTCGGCAACGGAGAGGATTTTGCTTCGCTTGCCCGCGAAAATTCCTCGAGTCCTTCAGCCGGCAGGGGAGGGGACATCGGGTACGCTTCCAGGGATATGCTGCCGGCTGAATACGCCGAAGCTGCTTTTTCACTCCCCATAGGTGAAGCCCGGATAGTCAAAACGCAGCAGGGGTATTTTATAGTCAAGGTTACCGGAAAGAAGAAGGAAGGGAAGGCCACGTTCGAAGAGACTAAAGACCAGCTTGCAGAATACCTTAAAAATGAAAAAGTCCAGCAGGAGTTGCACAGAAAAATCAACCAGCTCCGCGATGCGGCGGATATCGAAATCCTCATCCCTGCCGGCGTTCCCCTCGAACCATAAGATACAATCTGCAGGCTGCAGGGACGAGCCTTGTGTTCGCCCTGTAGCGACAAGCGAGGCTGTTTGGAAATGTGAAAAGGGCGAACACAAGGTTCGCCTAACAAGTGACGACGTATTGGATCCTGGATCAT
>CAZPHK010000251.1:0-6050 GCA_964586015.1 uncultured Acidobacteriota bacterium
TTCGGACTGCCAATCTGCGGGGGCTTTACCGAGAGGAACGCCTGTCGACTTATGGCAGTCGCCGTTTATGATACTCAGCGGGTGTGAATCACTCACCCTTGGACAATAGTTATAAAGATTTAGCTTTTTGGCCGCTTGGCACCATACTTTGAGCGGGAATTCTTCCTGTCCTGAACTCCTACAGAATCCAACGTTCCCCGCACCACATGGTACCGAACCCCGGGGAGGTCCTTGACACGTCCACCACGAATCAAAACGATGGAGTGTTCCTGCAGATTGTGTCCGATTCCAGGAATATACGTAGTTACTTCTATTCCGTTTGTAAGACGGACACGTGCAACTTTACGCAGAGCAGAATTCGGTTTCTTGGGTGTAGACGTATACACCCTCGTGCACACTCCCCTGCGTTGCGGGCTCCCCTGTAATGCCGGACTTTTCGTCTTAAGACGAATCTGTTTCCGGCCGTGTCGTACCAGTTGATTAAAGGTCGGCAAACTTTGCTCTCCTTATCCGTTTAAGTCATTGAATGGTAGGGAGCTATCCGATTGCGCACCGGCATTAACCCCGCCATCCTGATTCAGCGAAAAACCCGACGAATATAGCAAACAGCTTCAATCCTGTCAAGCAAATAGCCTTGCTAAAATAAACTATTTCAGTCGAATAGAAACCGAAGGCAAGTCGTTCGAAAAACAAGCAACCTGAGGGAGTCGGGAGTCAGAACCTGAAGATGGAGTGAAATCCGGAATCCGCAGAAGCCTACGCCTTCAAAAAGCCGTATCTATGAACTCAGCCGCTAATAATTCGCTATATATTCAAACATAAGAAATACCACAAAACGTATTCAGATGCAATTTATCGCTTCCACCATGCGATCGAGAGCTTCCTGGAGAATTTTTCTGGGGCACGCAAAATTCAACCGAACGAATTTTTCGTAATTTTTCCCAAAATCTTCCCCGTCGCTAAGCCCCACACGCGCCTTTTCACGGAAAAAGCGGGCGGGATTGCCCTCAATCCCCGCTTCAGTACAGTCCAGCCACGCCAGATAGGTCGCTTCCACATCGAACGTCCGGATCGACGGCAGCTTTTCCCGAACAAAATCGGCCACATAATCCCTGTTGGCGCGCAGATATGTTAGAACCTGATCCAGCCAGTCCCCTCCGTCCTTGAGACCGGATTCCGCAGCGGCGTATCCCATAATATTCACGTGCGGTATAATCCCGTAACTGAACTTATTCCAGTATTTACGAAGTCCAGGATTTCGTATTAGGGCATAGCCGCACCCAAGGCCGGCAATATTGAAGGTCTTGCTCGGGGACATCAGTGTGACTGTCGAAGCTTCAACTTCGGGACCGAGAGAGGCGATCGGGATATGACGAAAAGGGGGATAAATAAGATCGCAATGAATTTCGTCGGAACATATGATCAGATTGTAACGCAGGCAGATGTCGGCAATCCTTTCCAGTTCTGCTTTTTTAAAAACCCGCCCGACGGGATTATGCGGATTGCATAAAATAAACACTTTCGTTGTTTCGGTGATGGCGTTTTCGAACAGGTCGAAATCGATCTCGTACGTGTTGCCTTTTGGGACCAGAGGGGGACCCTGAAGAATTCTTCCATGGGAAACCGGGTCCCGTAGAAAATGAAAGTATACCGGGGGCTGGGCTAAGATTCCTTCCCCTTCGGCTGCGAATGCCTGGAACGCAATGTTCAGCCCCGTTACAATTCCCGGGACAAACACAATATCCGGCAGGGTGACATTCCAGTCGTAAAGCCGCTTCATTCGTTCCCGAATAAGCTCCTTCAGAGCGTGGGAAGGAAGGCTGTATCCGAACACGCCATGGTCCACCCGACGGTGCAGCGCCCGGATAATTGGATCCGCCGAGACGAAATCCATGTCCGCTACCCACATAGGGATCACATCTTCAGGGTATAAGCCCCATTTGGCGCTGTCGGTGCCTTTCCGCTCAATGACGGCATCGAAATCGTATTTCATGGATCCGCCTAAAAGACCACAGGATACAGGATCCTGTAGGCGGATTACAAATTTCCGCTTAACACCGTTCTCCGTTCAGCGTTCAAGGTTCAGGGTTAATCGTTCCCCGTTTCCGGTTTCCCGTTCAAATACGGCCATCTGTCGCCTGTAGGGGCGAACCTTCCGCCTTCGCCCCTACATTCTGCCCACTGGACCCCTGCGAGAAATGCGGGTTAAGCTTCAACCCGGTGTTTTACAGTTCAGAATGGAATGGCCTGTTCTTCCTGGGCCACCGCCTCGGGTTCCGGGCCCTCATGACTTTCAGACTGGCTGTTGGCATCCAGAAAGGTCACACGTGAGGCAACCACATCCGTGAAGTATTTTTTGTCCCCGGGGGATTTCTCCCAGACCTTGGTCTGGAGATGGCCTTCCACGCATACGAGCCTTCCTTTATGAAGGTACCGGTTGCACTGCTCCGCAATTTTCCCGAATACGACGACCCGGTGCCATTCCGTCAGTTTTTCTGTGTTGGCGCCGCGATAGGTGTCCGTGGCAAGGCTGAAGCTGGAAACGCATTTGCCGCCCGACGTCGTCCGCTCCTCGGGGTCCCGCCCCAGTCTTCCGATCAGCATCACTTTGTTCAAACTGCCCATTTTCAATCCTCCCTGCTTTACTAACCGGGAAGACGACGTTTGAGCGAAAAAAAATCATCGTGCTAAAGTGCTAGCCAAGGGGCTGCAGCCCCTTGGCTAGCACTTTAGGACGTTCAGACATTGCCTATTCGCACCCACCGGAATTTCCGAACCAAACCGCCAACGCCTCATCTGCCATCACCGAAGGCTTTTTTCGTTAGCACGTTAGCTCCTTAGGACGTTTACGCGAAGACATCGTCTGTCTGCCGTTGCGCGTTAAAAAACATCGTTGTACGTTGGGAGGACGTTATAAAATGATTTCATTCGTTTTAGCAAACAAGGCTATTCCATATTCGTGGAGTGAAAAATGAACTCACCATTACTGAAATTCTTCACCATTTCGATTACAAATATTCTTACCGGAGGGGGGAGCGGAGTTTTAACAGGATGGTGTATGACGGAATACGCTGATGATAGAGAATATCAATTGGTACTCGCTGTGGGCATGTGGGGGATCGGTGCTTCATTTGGACTGATCCTTGGATGGATTGCCTATTACATTATTTATAGACAAAAAGTAACGTATGAAATCGTTTGCTTCGTGGTTACGATAACCAGTTTAGTAACGGCTGCTTCTGCCTATGGGTTGAGCTTATTAATCGGCGAACTTGGATGGATCACAGTATATATCGTTCCGCTGATATTTTTATTCGCTGCCCTTTTCACTTGGGACAGGCAGAGAAGATCCCTACCCGACAGGTCGTAATCATTCCCCTTAAAGCCAAACTTATAAGAAATACATCTATTCGCATCCGTGGAGATTTCCGAACCATACCGTCAACGTTCCATCCAACCCCGCCGAAGGCTTTTCACCTTAGGACGTTAGCACTTTCCCACGAAGACATCGTCTATCCGCACTCTCGTAAATGTCCGAACAACCCATCAATATTCGGACCACCATCACCGAAGGCTTTTCACGTTAGGACGTTTGCACGTTAGCACTTTAGGACGTTCAGACACCGTCTATT
Source organism: uncultured Acidobacteriota bacterium (assembly GCA_964586015.1). Lineage (GTDB taxonomy): Bacteria > Acidobacteriota > UBA6911 > UBA6911 > UBA6911 > UBA6911. The sequence continues at coordinate 3,633 of CAZPHK010000251.1, forward strand.
CGCACCCACGGGAATTTCCGAACCAAACCGCCAACGCCTCATCTGCCATCACCGAAGGCTTTTTTCGTTAGCACGTTAGCACGTTAGTACGTCAGCACGTTATAATGCACCCATGATTTTCAGAATCAAGGTACAGCCCTGGAAACGGTCCAGGAAACGGAACCGAAAACTGCCGATATGGCTCTGGGGGGTGTTCGGAGTTTTGGTCCTTATTTCCGCGGGAGCGGGGGCGGCTCTGGGCATACGCTACGGTTACGAATACAACCTCCCGGATGTCCGGACCCTGGAAGACTACCGGCCCGACGTCATTACGGAGGTATTCGCCGACGACGGCCGGGTTATCGGTGAACTGTATCTGGAAAGACGCATTGTCGTCCCCTACGAGGAAATCCCACAGTATTTGCAGCTGGCCATTCTCGCCACGGAAGACAGGCATTTCTACAACCACTCGGGGATCAACTACTTTTCCATCCTCCGGGCCGTGACCAAGGATTTAATCAACAGAAGCTTCCCCCTGGGGAAGGGAGCCAGCACCATCACACAACAGCTGTCCCGCATGCTTCTTTTGAGCAACAGTAAAACCTACGACCGTAAGATCAAGGAAATACTGATCGCCTGGAAAATCGAGAAGATGTACTCCAAGCAACAGATTCTGACGCTATACTGCAACCTGCATCCCATGGGACACGGCTTCTACGGGGTTGCCGCGGCTGCGGACGGGTATTTCGGAAAGCGGCTGGAGGACCTGACTCTTGAAGAATGCGCCATGATTGCGGGACTTCCCAGCAATCCGACCCGGTATTCTCCCCGGCTGCACCCTGCGGCGGCCGTCGGGCGCAGGAATCTCGTCCTCGACCGGATGGCCGATGAAGGCATGATAACCCCGGAACAGGCGGCCCAGGCCAAAAGAAAACCTCCAATTTTAACGCAGAATACCCCGGGCAACGGAAAAACGGCGCCTTATTTTCTCGAGTATGTACGGCAGTACCTCGCCACACGCTATTCCACAGACGAAATCTGGAGACGAGGCCTGCAGGTTTATACAACTCTGAACGCGGAAATGCAGGAAGCCGCGGATAGTGCCCTGCGTAACGGCCTTGAAAATTACGACAAAAAGAGCGGCTGGCGCGGTCCCATCGTAAATATTGCCGACACGGCCGAACCCAACCTGGAAGCCTATTCCCACTCCAGCTGGAGCGCTCCATTGACGCAGGGGCGCATCATCGCCGGCATTGTCGAAGGTTTCGAACAGGATCGCGCAATCGTCCGGATTAAAGACTATCGGGGCAGAATCGGCCCGGAACAGATACGATGGACCGGAGCCAAATCTCCGGCTGACATTCTGAAATCGGGAGATCTGGCCTGGTTCAGGGTCCACTCATTTAACGACGCCGACAAAACCGTATCGCTTTCCCTGGACCAGCGGCCGAAGGTCCAAGGAGCCGTGATTGTTCTCGAAAACGGCACAGGGGCCATCAAAGCGATGGTGGGCGGATACGATTTCCGAATAAGTGAATTCAACCGCGCGACGCAGGCAATGCGCCAGGTCGGTTCCATTATAAAGCCCCTGGTTTATTCGGCCGCTTTCGAGAAAGGCCTGACTCAGCAAAGCATCGTTCAGGACACTCCTTTTACATACACGGACGATTTGGGACGCTCCTGGAAGCCGAGAAACTACGATGGAAAATTCGAGGGAGAAATCACCATTCGCCGGGCACTGACCGAATCACGCAATGTACCAACCATAAAAGTAGCCGACAGGATCGGCATTGAAAATGTCTTGGTAATGGCCCGGCGCTTCGGACTGGCGGGATCGATTAAACCTTACCTGTCGCTCGCAATCGGCGCATGTGAAGCTACTCCGCTGGAGATGACATCCGCTTTTACCGTATTTCCCAACCTGGGGATTCAGGCTAGTCCTTATTGCATAAGAAAAGTCGAGGACTACGACCACCGGATAAGAGAAGAGAACCGGCCCGAAACTCACCGGGTTCTCGATCCGGCAATTGCCGAAGAAATTCTCGATCTGCTGTGCGATGTCGTCGAAAACGGCACGGCAAAAAGAGCCCGGTCCATCGGCCGGCCCCTGGGAGGGAAAACCGGAACGACCCAGGATTTTACGGACTCCTGGTTCATAGGATTCACTCCCTCCATTACCGCCGCCGTATGGGTCGGGTACGATCGGAATGAAACGCTGGGAGAGGGGCAATCCGGAGCCGTCGTCGCACTGCCGATCTGGATCGAATTTATGGACCGGATATTGAAGGACCGCCCCATTGAACATTTCGTGTCCTTCCTGTCGAATCCACGCACCCCATCCGCCTCCCCCTCCCTCAACCGCAATCCGCTCGACATGGAAAATAATCCCGAACCAGGGACCGATTAGCCCGCATTTCTCGAAGGGCGAACACAAGGTTC
>CAZPHK010000252.1:0-5978 GCA_964586015.1 uncultured Acidobacteriota bacterium
TCCTTATCAGTGAACAGACTTTTGGAACAGGGAATGCGTATTCCATGAACTAAGAGCCCGTGTTGCCCGGTGCTCTGCGGAATATACCCCTTGAAAATGGACCGGAAAAGGGGTGGAAGATCCATGCATATGTCAGAATCCAAACGATTTTCTCGCCCATTTCGTATCAAGTTGGTTCGAGTAGAATTAGAGAGGGTTTCGCGCGGACGTCCGGCTTGTCGGTTTTATGGATTATGATTTGGAGAAAAAAGTTCAGGTTTTGTTCCACAATTTGCGGTAAACTGAAAAGTCACTATTATGTATGCATGAGATTTCGGGAAAGCCGGCCCGGCATGGACATGCCGGTTTCGGGCCGGTTGTTTCCTGCAGCATTTCCGCATTGATAGCCTGCGGTGCCGAAAGTCAAACCGTTTCCCGTACTCATTTCAGATTGTGTCTTTTTCATTTGGATCCTTCGAACAGGTCCGTTCTAAACGGTTGCATTCCGCAACCGCCGTACCTGGGATTCAATATACTTTTGCTTTCATCCGTATTGCATTTGCGTACGGGTCAGTTCATGGAAGGAGTTGTCAATGAAGCAAGTGGATGTGCTTGTCATCGGCAGCAGCGCCGCAGGCCTTGTTGCCGCCACTACCGCAAAGAACGCCTACCCGGACAAGAAAATTACCGTAATCCGGGCGGAAGAAAAAACGCTGGTTCCCTGCGGCATTCCATACATTTTCGAATCTGTAGGATCAACGGAGAATGACCTGATGCCTTCCGAGAAGATGTTCGATGCGGCCGGAATCGACCTGGTCATTGGCGAAGCTGTTTCCATTAACCGTGAAGAGAAAAGCTGCACACTGCGCGGCGGCGAAAAATTCGGCTATAGCAAACTGGTTCTCGCTACCGGGTCGAAGCCGACAAAACCGGCCTGGCTCAAGGGCGCCGAACTGCAGAACGTGTTTACCGTTCCCAAAGACAAGGTCTATCTGGACGCCATGCAGGCGTCCCTGAAGGGCTGCACGAAAGTGGTTGTCATCGGGGCGGGCTTCATCGGAGTCGAGCTCTCGGACGAGCTGGCGAAATCGGGCAAGGAAGTCCTTATTGTGGAAAAGCTCCCGCATATTCTGGCCCTTGCTTTCGACGAAGACATTGCCGTGCGCATCGAAAAACTGCTTGTTGGACGCGGAGTTTCTTTAAGAACGGGGATCGGGGTCCGGGAAATAATCGGGGAAGACCGTGTAACCGGCGTGCTTCTCGAAAACGGGGAATCCCTTGAGGCGGATGCAGTGATCCTTTCGATCGGATATAAGCCGGATTCCAGGCTTGCCGCGGCCGCCGGTTTGAGCGTGAGCGAGGCCGGCTTTATAAGGGTCGATGAATATATGCGTACGCGGGATCCGAATGTTTTCGCTGTCGGCGACTGCGCGGAGAAGCGCGACTTTTTTACCCGCAAGCCGAATCCAATTATGCTGGCCTCAACGGCGTGCGCCGAAGCCCGGACAGCCGGAATCAACCTGTTTAAGCTTTCCGCGATCAAAACCTTTTACGGCACACTTTCCATCTTCGCCACTGCGCTCGGAGAAACCGGGTTCGGCGTTGCCGGCTTGACGGAAAAGAAGGCGCGCGAGGAAGGTTTCGATATTGTAACCGGAGTTTTCGAGGGCATGGACAAGCATCCAGGCACGTTGCCCGGTACGCAGAAGCAACTGGTGAAGCTGATTTTCGGCAACGAGTCCGGAATCCTGCTCGGAGGGGAAGTGATCGGCGGGCATTCGGTCGGAGAGCTTACGAATATGATCGGCTTGGTAATTCAGAACCGCATGAACGTCAGCTCGATCCTGACGTCCCAAATAGGCACACATCCGCTCCTGACGGCGTCGCCGGCGGGGTACCCGTTTTTGAAGGCCGCGGGGATCGCTGCGCGGAAAAGAATCGGATTATTGTAGCAAAGACGGCGGACGGCGCAGTTATTCTGTATGCCGTCCGGTTGCTCGATCCTGCCGCAGACGGATAATCTTGTCACTGCATCGAGGCGGCGGGAATTGTGATGTTTCATGTCTGCAGAAAAACTTCACCGAGACATAGGAAATTTTCAGGCCGAATTGGTATCAATACAATGCTATAGCAGCCCTTTTCACCTTCCATAAGTGGACTTTTTGCCGATGCCCGCCCGATAGTTCGGACAAAGCCCGAACAGCTTCCTGCCACCGCAGCCCGGTCTATATTTACGGGATGAAAAGAAAACCGGCGACAACCTTGGAGGTTGCCGCCGGGAAGGTGGCTGGAAGGTTTTGCGCTGAAGCTCCGTAAGAAAAGCGGGCTAGAACAAAAACTTCAGAGCAAACTGAATCTGGCGCCGGCTGCCCGGCATGGTCGAGGTTAATCCGGTAGTTGTGGCGTAGCAGGGTCCCTGGCCCCCGTTGCAGATCGCGCCGCCGGGGTTTCTATAGGCAGCCGGATCGGAAAGATACTGGTAGCGGGGATCCGTCGGAGCGACTGTGCCGGCCGTGCCCATCAAGTAGGTTTGCGAGCCAAACCAGAAGTTGGGATGGTTCAGGATATCGAAAAACTCCGCCCGGAACTGCATGCCGACCTCCTCGGTCAGCCTGGTGTCCTTCACGATCGAGAAGTCAAGGTTGAAGAAATTGGGGTTGTTGAGCGAGTTGCGGCCGACATCGCCGAGCGTGCCGTAGGGCGCGAACACGAAACATTCCGGGTTATACCACTGGTCTCTGTCCCTCGTCATGGGGTTGCAGCCGGGGACGAGATTCGGACGCTCGCCTTCCGTGGCGCCTCCCGTTCGGGATTGATACTCACCCCCATACTGGTTCTGGACGTTGAAGGGCAGGCCGGTATAGCGGGTGACAATAGCACCGATTTGCCATCCGTTCACGGCCCGGTTGCCCTCGAACGGCAGCCGATACAGGGCATTGGCGGTGAACACATGGTCGGAGTTGTAGCTGCAGGGGCCCCAATCAAAGTCCGGGTCGTAGGCATTATAGACGGCCCACTGGCCCTGTTCCGAGCTGTTGGTGGCCGATGCGTTATCCCTGCACTTGGAAAAAGTGTAGGCGATATTGCCCACCAGACTCCTGGCGAACTGACGGCTCAGGCTGATCTGCAGGCCGTTGTAAGTGGAGTGCGCAGTGGGCGTAACTCCTTCCACTGCTTTGAAGTTGGGATTCGTGTATATGCCCACAAACGGATTGGCTACTGTACCCCGCGAGCCCTGGCCGGTGGCGTCGGGCCAACTTTCCTGGTTTTCCTCCTGCCATGCAGCCGATTGGTCGGAAAAAGCCAGCGGAGGATTCTGATTGGACCACAGGAACAGGTTTTTGCCTTTGGAGCCGTTGTAGCTCACCGTCAATACTGTCCCGGCCGTCAGTTCCTGCTGCAGGGTCACGTTGTACTGCATCATGTAGGGCGACTTGTCTACAGTATTCGGAAGGGCGTAGTACCAGGCTATCTCGCGGTTTGCAGTGGTGGGACCCGTGAGAGGGCTGTTTATGACCTGGTGGGGGTCGTTAGGCAGATTGGGGAACAAACTGTTGGTCCAGAAAAGAAAGAACAGCGGTTGATTCGGGCGATACGACGTGTTGTTGTTGGCATAGGTGCGCGAGGTGACGGGCTCGTGGAACGTGCCGAAGCCGGCGCGGACGGAAGTCTTGTGATTCCCGAAAACGTCCCAGGCGACGCCGATGCGCGGATCGAAGTTCCACTTATTGGGATTGCTGTTAAAAGGATGCCTCACGGCGATGAAGTCGTCTTGGGTCGTATCCGGCGAAGTCAAATTGTTGATTGTAAAGACCGGTTCACCGACGGTTACCGGGTTGCTGGCCCACTCGTAGCGCAGGCCGAGATTTAAAGTAACTCTATTATTGATTCTCCAGTCGTCCTGGATGAAAGGAGCGAAATAAACCTGACGCCAGTAGCGGGAGGGGTTGAAGGGGTAGCTCTCCCCGTCCGGGGTGACGTAGGTGTAGTCGTCGCCGGCTCCGGTCAGACCCAGCAGTGGAGCGCCGTACAACGCGCCGCCAAGCTGTCCGCCTTCCGGGCCCAGAAATGAGAAAATCCCGCCGCCCAGGTTTGCAAAGATCCAGGCGCCGCCGGAATATTGGTTCCACAGCATATTCAGCTGCATTCGGGTTACGGTGGCTCCGAAGCGTAGGTTGTGTGAGCCCAGCGCTATGAAGACGTTGTCGCCGACGCTGAACCGGTTCATGACCGGCCGGCTCGGACTCGAAGGCGAGGGACCCAGAGATGACAGTCCCCATCCGGGTGAAAAATCCATAGCGTCCCTACCGGGGACTTGATGCAGGACGGTGCTGGTCTCATTGATGCCGCCGTTCGCCGTTTCCGTAAACAGCCGCACATACCCAAAACGGAAATCGTTGATCATCCTGGGCGAGAACATATGCTGCTCGCTAATGGTCAGGTACTGATTGCGCTCATGGTCAACTTCCGGCCATCCGGGGACCTGTGTGTACACGTACGGGAGAACCTGGTAAGCGCTCTCTCTGACGTAGCGGACGAACATGCTGTCCTGATCTCTCAGCTTGATGTCCACGCGGCCCAACACGTAGTCCTCGTTCCCGATCTGTTTTTCCTGGGAGCAGTAGAGGCCGGTGCCCGGCAGCAAGTTGATGCCGGCCACATTGGGACATTGTTCCGCGGGTTGGGCAAGCGGATACATGGCAAATATGCTTTCTACGATCGGATTTATCGGCCCGAACTCGCCCTCCCACTCGCCGGTTTCTTCATTTTGTGCGAAGCCGCCGGCCGTGTAAAGTTCGGGCAGCGAAGTCGGCACAACCGCGCGACTCGTCGAGCCCGTACTCGCGCGCAAACCCTCATAATTGAAAAAGAAGAAGGCTTTTTCCTTCTTGATGGGCCCTCCGATCGAGAGGCCGAAATTATTTCTCTTGAAGCTCGGCTTTTTCTGGCTGGCGACGTCGAAGTAGTTTCTGGCATCCAGGACGCTGTTGCGGAAGTACTCGTAGATCGTGCCGTGAAAGTCGTTGGTGCCCGACTTGGTGACCGCGTTGACGGCCGCGCCGGTACCGCCGAATTCCGCGCTGTAGGTATTGGTCAGAATCGTGAATTCCTGGATAGCCTCCATGCCGAGCGAAGTTCCCATCACGCTGACGCCCGCTCCATGGTCCATCTGGTTGCGGATGTCGGTGTTATCCAGCATGTAGGCCATTCCCACGGGGCGTGAACCGGAGACGGAGTAATTGGTTGATTGACCGTAAGCGGTGGCAGACTGGCCGCCGCCCCCCCCGGTTGCCGGCACCGTCGCCACGCTGGCCGCCAGGCTGAGGAGATCGGTGAAATTGCGGCCGTTCAGCGGCAGCATCTCCATCTGCACGGGGGCGATCAGGGTGCTCAGCGAGGCGGTTTGGGTTTCGACGGCGGAGGCTTGCCCCATGACCTCGACGACATCCACAGGCTGACCGACCTCAAGGGTAAAATCCAGCAAGCGCCGTGAACCGACGCTCGCCACAATCCCGGTCTGCAGCATCGTCTGAAAGCCATCCTGTTCGGCGGAAACGTCGTAGGTGCCCGCGGCGATATCCGGGAGGACGTAGCGTCCCTGTCCGTCGGTAACGGCGGTGAAAACAATATCTGTTTTGACATTCCTCGCCTCGATCGTGGCACCGACTATGACTGCGCCGCTGGGATCGAAAACGGTTCCGGAAAGCGTAGCTTTTTCAGCCTGTGCTTGCAAGTCGCCAACGGCAAGGCTGCCCAACAAAAACACCAGCAGCAACAAAAAGATAATTCTGCCCTGCGGCACAAGACATTTATGCATTTTGTGTTTCTCCGGTTTTAAATGTTAGAAGCCTGAACGCTCTACAATTTCCTGGAATTTTTGCTTTGCTTTGTGTGCTTAGCTGTTATCACAACTCCGGAGGAATGTCAACAATTTCCAAGCCTTACCTGCAATTCAGACAGTAGGAGTCGCCCGCCGCTGCCGTCGAGAGGTTTTTCGA
>CAZPHK010000253.1:0-5960 GCA_964586015.1 uncultured Acidobacteriota bacterium
CGGTCCACCCCTGTTTGAACGTTCAACGATCTTTTTGTTTTTAACGTGCAACGTGCAACGTTCAACATGCAACGGTTTTTACAAGGTTCGCACATATGTTGTTGGCAAGGCCGGGACAAGGGCGAACACAAGGTTCGCCCCTACGGTCCACCCCTGTTTGAACGTTCAACGATCTTTTTGTTTTTAACGTGCAACGTGTAAACGTTCAACATGCAACGGTTTTTTAAAATGTCTGCCGGATTCCGACGGTGAAGCTTCTGCCGTAATCCGGGTAGCCGACTACGGTGGAGTAATGGTTGTCGGTTATGTTTGTCAAATCCAGGTAGACCCGCGTGTTAGCATAGAATCCCAGCGGGTGGCTGAACGTCAGATTAAACGTGTGGAAGTCTCCCAGAGGCTGGAGTGAAGAGGTGAAACGGCTGCTCTCGTAGCCTGAGACATACTTCCAGAAAAAGTTGTAATCCAGATTCCACTGTTTTCCCATAATGCCCGTGCCCAGGATCACCCGGGGCTTTTCAATATCCCTCTCCATGGATCCCGAGTCGCTGCGGGCGCGGGGATTCATCGCGGTGAGGTTGAACAGGAGATTGATTTTTTCGTACAGGGGCCTTGATTTGTATTCGAGCTCTATTCCCGTCGTGTCCTGATCCCGATTCTCATAAAGTTCTATATAACTGCCGGTCGATTCGTCTTCTACGGTATCCCCGCTGAGGACAATGGCATCGGATTGCCGTATGTAGAAAACAGTTGCGGTAAATTCGCCGATCTCTTCTTTGTTTACCTGGATGCCTGTGTCCACCATAATCCTGTGTTCGGTTTTCGGTGCTGCAAACTCATCCTCGGCGATTTGAACAAGGGATCCGCTCCTGGGTTCTATTGCTCCGGCAAGGAAGTTGCCGCGCAGAGCCATATGGCTGGACAGGGAATAGGTCGCGCCGAAGCTGCCGCTCAGCTGCGGGGCGTCCCATGTGTCCATGATAGGTTCGACGTCGGTAAAGGCGCCTCCGCTTCCTTCGATGTTGAAGGCGCCGTATTCATCGATGTAGGTCCTCTGATATCGGAAGCCTCCGTCCAGCAGCAACGGTCCGAAACTGTGCTCGTCGACGATGGTGAAAGAAGCGGTTTCCAGATGCGTGCGTCTGCCCGCGTAGAACCGCTTGCCGTAAGGAGCAATCCAATTGTTGTAGTTGGCGCCGATTCTCAGGACGTTGTCGTCCGACAGCGCCAGGGATTGAATCAGGTTCAGATTCCACTCCGAGTCGTAATCGGGAGTTGCTGTAACGCCACTCTGAGTTTCCGCAATAAAGGTATTGTGCCGGTTGCTGTAGCCGACCGTGAACTGGGTGGAAGCCCAGTCCTTTGGCTTATACAGTGTCTTGAGTGTCAGCACGGAGGTCTGAACGGGATCGAAAGTCTCGATGACATTCTGGAATCGGCTCCCGGCCGGGGGTGTTGCCTGTACCAGTTCGCGCCTCCCCTGCAGATGGAAGAAATTGGCGCGCATGGAAAGCGTGGGAGTGGCCTGCCAGCCGATGTTTCCGAACAGGTTCAGCATATGCTCGTTCCCGCGCCGGTCCTCCGGGCCGCCGGTTCGGGAGCTCTCCAGCCCCAGGCCGTAAGATATCTCTCCGACCGTATCGCCGTGGGCTGCATGAACCCTGTAGCTGTTCCGGGAAGCGTATTCTGCCAGCCAGCTCGTTTCCCGCTTTTCATACCGGCGCGGCACGATGTCGATCACGCCCGCCAGGCCCGAGAATCCCTGAAGCAGGGAAGCGCTGGAGCGGAGAACTTCGATGCTTTCAACATCCATGACCGAGAAAAAATAGGGGACTTCGTGAAACTCGCGAAAAATGGCGCCGTCCACGGAATATTCGGGATAGGGATACTTCTGTCCCCGGAACGAAACGAATTGTTTGACCTTGCGCCCCCTGGATTCCGTCCAGGCTCCCGGGACAAATTCCAGTGCGTCGATGACGGTTTTCGCCCCCTGTTTCTCGATCTGGATCCGGTCCACGGTCGTGATGGAAGACTGGAGAACGTCGGGCTCCGCCTGCGGGCTGTCCAGCAGCTGCAAAGGAGACTGGGTGCGCACGGTAACCGCTTCACGGATGTTTTCCACTTCAAGCACGACATTAACGTTCGTGGTCCGGTCCGAATAAACGGTAACGCCGCTCCGGAAATACTGTTTGAATCCCGCCAGGGAAACCGTAAGTTCGTATTCTCCGGCGGAGAGGTTTTCCAGAGTGAACCGGCCCGTATCCCGGCTGACGGTCCGGTACCCGGCCCCTGTTTTCAGGTTCTTTGCTTCAACGACGGCATCGGGAACCAAGGCGCCGGCGGAATCGGTAACGGTCCCGGCGATCCCGGCCGGCGCCGACCGGGCCGGTATGGAGCCGAAAATGAACAGGAGAAAAAAGACTAAAACGCAGCCGGAAATCACGATGCGTTTGCGGCTCCGGGCCGCCGGTTGACGGGTACTGCAGTCATCTGGAAGGAACAAATCGGCACCTCTTCGTTTTTTCACAATAAAGGGGACAAGGATAGGGTATTTTCGCTCCTATATAAACCCCGACTTTGAAAGACGCCTTCAAAAGCTCGAAATGAACGGATTTTTCAGGGGCTGTTCGGCATAGCGCGATCCGGTTTTTACTGGTTTTTGTTGTAAACATAATGCGAAGTTAAAGTTTTGATTTCAAGACAAATGTCTTGAAATGCTGACATTTGTGGTGCGAAGTCCCTCCGGGAGGGTGACGGCGCAGTATAGCCTCAAGCGAAACGCGGATACAATATTCTGGATTGAAGGAACCGGGATAAATGACTAATATGTGTTTTTGGTTTTGGACAGGCTGTAGAAACAGCCTGTCGGAGAGAACATCCCCTGGAAGCCAGGTTGCTTTTAATGCGTCTCCGGTTGGGGCGATAAATTAATTTAATCACGACTATCGCGCGGTTTTTAAACTCTTCTTAATTTTGACACCAGAGTTGGCCCTCCCGATAGAGTCTCCAAAGAAATATCAAGTGGCTGAACAAACCGAAATTAAAACCAGAAGCGATATGCTTGCCCGTGAAAAAATCGGCAGGCTTCTCTTCAAGCTGTCCGTGCCGGCAATCATAGGCATGATGGTCCAGGGCCTGTATAACCTGGTGGACACCTTCTTTGTCGGGCGTTTTACCGGGACTCTCGGGATCGGCGGCATTACAATCGCCTTTCCTATTCAAATGATAATGATGGGCATCGGGATGACCATCGGGATCGGCGGCGCCTCCCTGCTGTCCCGCCGGATGGGGGAAGAAGACCGCGAAGGAGCTTCTCTGTCTCTCGGCAATTCGGTATTTCTCGCACTGATTGCCGGTGTAGTCTGCATGATTGCCGGATTGATCTTTCTGGAGCCTCTCCTGCGATTGTTCGGCGCTACCGATGAGCTCATGACGCCTTCAAGAGCGTACATTATGGTTATCCTCCTGGGAAGCCCGGCAATTACGTTCTCCATGGTCACAAGTTCGTCCGCCAGGGCGGAAGGCAACGCCAAAGTTGCCATGAACACAATGCTGATCGGGGCCGGTCTCAATATTGTCCTCGATCCCGTCTTTATTATTGTTCTCAATCAAGGCGTTCGCGGAGCGGCGATAGCCACCGTTATTTCGATGATCGCTTCCTGCATTTTCCTCCTGCGCTATTACATGGGGGGCAAAAGCGAAATTAAGTTCAATCTGCATCATATGCGCTTGCAAGCCAAAGTAATCCGGGAGATATTTGCCGTCGGCATGTCCGACTTTGCCCGGACGGCGGCGATGAGTTTTACTTCGATGCTGTTCAACCATATCCTGGGCGGTCTCGGAGGGACGCTGCCGATAGCAACGTTCGGAGTTATCTTTCGCGTGATCAGCTTCGTGTTCATGCCCATGATCGGTATTGCCCAGGGCGCCCAACCGATCCTTGGATTCAACTTCGGGGCAAAACAGTTCCATCGCGTCAAGAAAAGCTTCCATTTCGCCAACTTGAGCGCAACCGCCATTTCAATTATCGGATTCCTGGTATTTTTTATGTTTCCGACGCCGATCCTGCGAATTTTCAGCGACGATCCCGAGCTGATTGCAATGGGTAAAAATGCCATGCGGCTGCTCGTGATCGGTCTTCCGCTCGTCGGGTATCAAAATATCGGTACAAGCCTGTTTCAGGCCATCGGGAAGGCCAAGCCCGCCGTATTTCTGGCGCTCTCGCGCCAGGTGTTGTTCCTGATCCCGATGGTTATAATCATGTCCCGGGTTTTCGGACTCATAGGGGTTTGGATCTCCTTCCCCGCCGCCGACTGTGTGTCCTATGTCGTCACCCTTGTCATGGTCCAATATGAAATGCGGCGTCTGACGCGGCAGCATGAGCGGCAGCTGCAGCTTACCTGACGGAATTCCTCCCATCAGTAGAGCCACTACTTACTACATTAATGTATCAATAAAATATATAAATACAAATTTGTTGTTAAATATGAAGATTCGACAAAGCTTGTCGGGTGATCGATAAGGGATTATTCAGGAACCCGCGGTGGTATTATTCTTTTTATCTATTACAAACATAAGGTTTATATCTTCCAGGACGGGATGTAATCCCGACAGGCTCCACCGGTTTTGCGGATCCGGCTGACCCGCATTTCTCACAAGCGTGTAAAAGCAAACAAAAATATACAATAAGCCGTCAAGGCATAAAAATATCTACAAATATGAAATAAATATTATATATAGATACAAATATGTAATAAATATGTAAAATAAATTCTCCCCTATGAACCTGATAAGTATTTGATAATAAAAGATATAATCTGTAAATCGAGTGCACTGCATTTTTGGCATAATTATTGCAATTGATATTTACGTTAAATTTTATAGCGTCGCCCATTGGAGAAGGGACAATGGCGGGAGACGTTCAAGAAAAAGGAGATTAAAAGTAATGAAAACGAAAAAAATGGGTCGCTTGGGCTTGGGAATCATAATGCTGATTACGTTAATGGCAAATGCTGCAATGGCGCAGGATGAGCAGGTATTCAATGCGGACATAACGATTGATTATGCCTCCATGTATGTCTGGCGTGGAATCCCGGTTGTTCGTGAAAGCGTGTTGCAGCCGGGTGTCGCGGGAAGCGCGTACGGATTCACCGGATCCATCTGGGCCAACATTGATATGACGGATTTTAACGGGACGGCCGGGGAGTTCAGCGAGATCGATTATGCCCTGGATTATTCCGGATCCGTTGGAGATTCCGTCGTCGGGTACTCGGTGGGCGTCATTCACTATATTTTCCCCACCGTTGGAGCAACGGACGCTTCCACTACGGAAATCTACGGCGGTTTGAGTTTTGACGTTCCCCTCAGTCCGTTTATTGCGGTGTACGGCGACGTCAATGCCATAGACGGGGCCTATGTGCAGTTCGGCGTCGGGCATTCGCTCGAGATGGAAATCGATTCGGATTACTCGGTTGGTCTTGACTTGAGCGCAAGCTTTGGCTTCGGCAGTTCAGGCTACAACAGCGGGTATTTCGGCATCGATGAGGCAAAATGGAACGACTTTACTATCGGGGTCGGGGTTCCTTTCAATCTGAAGTATGTGTCGCTGACGCCGAGCTTTAATATGTCGACGATGATAAGTGAGGAAATCGGCGATACCCTGTCGGAGCGTACGAACTACTGGTTTGCATTGAGCTTTGGAAAAAGCTTCTAACTCTAACATATAACTATAATTAAACCAGGATATTACAATGTGGATTAAACTAAAAACAGTAATAATGTGCCTGATTGTGGTTGCCGGATTGGCCGTTGTCATGGACACGGCGTTCGCTCTGCAGGAAACAGAGGAAGCCGTATCGGAGGCGGCTCCGACGGAGTCGGTTGAATCAATGACGGAAGAATCGGGGGAGGACCTGGCATCCATTACGGCAGCCATAAAAGAAGAACTTCAAACAAATATTAAT
>CAZPHK010000254.1:0-5877 GCA_964586015.1 uncultured Acidobacteriota bacterium
GGCCGATATGGAATGAAATAGTTTTCTTGATTCCGGCCCGTTTCGCCCACCGTTTCAATGCCTTGTCAACGGTCTGCTGTGCCGGAAGCTTGAATACTGCATCGGCGGAAATGCTGTGCCGGATCCTCGGCGACGGCTCTGCCTCCCGCTGTGCATTCAAAATTTCCAGGGCTTGTGCAGATATAGGCAGGGCTTGTGCGTCGCCGGTTTTTTCCTGAGAGAACCATAGAAGGGTCTGCCCGTTTTCGTTCCTTACCCGATCCCATGTCAGGGCCTTAACATCACTGAAGCGCAATCCAGCGAAACAGGCAAACAGGAATGCATCCCTTACGGCTTGGTTTTCGCTAGGAGTCCGTTCGAGCTGTTGCAGTTCTTCCATCGTCAGGTATTCGCGGGGGATTCTCTGTTTTTTGATCGTAATATCGGAACCGATATAGCGGATTAAAATCTGCTGGCTTACCGCTTTTCTGATAGCCGTCTTTATTCTTGCGAAGTAGACACCCGCCGTATTCGGGCTCACGTTTGACAGAAGGTAATCCCTGAAGTCTTCCAGGAGGCTTTCATTGATAGAACCGAATGTGATTCCCTTTCCCCCGGAGAATGTCTCCAGGTGGGCTATCGTATTGCGCCATACCATTCGGGTATTCGGTGACGGCTTCGATTCTCCAAGCTTCCGGCAGTAGTCAATAAAATCCGCTTTGTTGCGGGAAGGTGCCGGGAGTGCGTTTTCGGTAGCTACTGCATCAAGCCGTCGCTGGGAAAGAATCGTTTCGGCAAGCCGTCTGGTTTTTTTATCCTGGTCACGATCCCCGATAAGGAAAAGATTCAGGCTTTCATACCATCGCTTCCCATTGTCATAGAAATCAAGGTATAGCCTTTTCTTCCCGGTTTTGGTGCGTCTGCTTCGGAGTGATATTTTCAAAGTGTTTTACTCCCAATTCTCTAAGGTCCGGGTGTAATTTCAAGATAGAATTACCATAGGCGCACCAATGATGCAACAAATAAATGCAAAAAAGAGCAAGAATGAAAAAGTAACAAAAAGGGCTCCCTCACGGAAGCCTCATAAATACTGAGTTATTCTATTTTACGTTATTGGAATTTTGTTGTTTTTTAACGGGTGAGGAAATACCGCTGAATTACTCCCGCTCGCGATATGCTAAATGTAACGTTCTCCGTAGGATCGTGCAAGGGAATTCGGAATCAAAATCGGACCTGCCTAAAACAGCTCCGTGCGCCACAGATCGTGGAGATGTACAACGCCTGCGACTTTCCGTTCCGGATCGACCACGACAAGACTCGTGATCTTGAGATCTTCCATTTTGGACAGGGCGGCCCCGGCCAGCTCGTCCTCCCGGATGGTTTTAGGATTTTTGCTCATCACACGATCCGCCGTGAGCTTCAGGGGATCGGACTCCTTCTCCAGAAGGCGCCTCAGATCGCCGTCGGATATCACACCCGAGAGCATCCCCCTGTCATTGACGACCGTGGTCATACCCAGGGTCTTTCTGGACATTTCATAGATCACGTCCGGCATCAGGGTGGATTCCTGAACCTGGGGGATGGCGTCCCCCTTGCGCATCAGTTCGCCGACCCGGAGGAGTTTCTTCCCGATACTGCCCCCGGGATGTAGGGACGCGAAATCCTCACGGTCGAAGCCTTTCCGCTCCATGAGAGCGATCGCCAGGGCATCCCCCATAGCCAGCGCGGCTGCCGTACTGGTTGTCGGCGCCATACCAAAGGGACACGCCTCCTCTTCTACGCTGACGTCAAGATATACATCGGCAAAGCGCGCCAGGCTGGAATTCCGTTCGCCCACCAGGGCAATTACCGGCAACCCCAGACGCTTGGAGACATTTAAAATCTGAAGGATTTCGGAAGTCTCCCCGCTTTTGGAAACAGCCAGTACAATGTCGTCCTTGCCCAGCAATCCGCAATCCCCGTGAAGCGCATCGGCTGCATGCAGGAAAAACGCCGGAGAACCGGTGCTGCTGAGGGTCGCGGCGATTTTCTTGCATATGATTCCGGATTTGCCGAGCCCGGTGACGACGATCTTTCCCCGGCACGCTTCAGCCAGATCGACGGCGCGAAGAAACGATTCTTCCACCCGCCCGACAAGGCTCCTTATCGCCGCCGATTCGGATTCCAGCACCCGGATCGCAGCCGCCAGGGTTGGATTGACATTTTCGTCACTCACAATTTTCCCTCGAGCGATTGGCGAATATTCAGAATATCCTCTACCAGGCGGGGAAAACGCCTCAATTCGAGAGCGTTCGGCCCGTCGGAAAGAGCACGGGCCGGATTGTCGTGCACTTCGAAGAAGAATCCGTCCACACCGGCCGCCGCTCCGGCACGCGCCAGACAGGGCACGTACTTCGAATCCCCACCCGTGCTGTCTCCACGGCCTCCGGGAGCCTGTACGCTGTGCGTGACGTCAAACACGACCGGCTGCCGGAAGGAACGCAGCACGACAAACGAACGAAAATCGACCACCAGGTTGTTATACCCGAAAGAGGTGCCCCGCTCGGTCAGAAGGATATTCCTGTTTCCAGTCCCTCGGGCCTTCAGCAGCACCTTCTCCATTTCCTGGGGCGACAGGAACTGTCCTTTTTTCAGGTTCACGCAGAGGCCGGTACCGGCGGCGGCCAGAATCAGGTCCGTCTGGCGGCAGAGAAAGGCTGGGATCTGGATGGCATCGAGAACATCGGCGGCGGCAGGCACCTGCGCTTTTTCGTGAACGTCGCTCAAAACCGGCAGCCCGCTGCGCTGCCGCACTTTTTCGAGAATGCGCAAGCCTTCTTCCAGACCCGGCCCGCGAAAGGATTTCCCCGAAGTGCGGTTTGCCTTGTCGTAGGATGCCTTGAATATCAAGTCGATTTTCAGGCGCCCGGCATAAGCGGCCAGGCGCTCGGCCATTTTCAGGCAGTGCTTCTCGCTTTCGATGACACAGGGACCCGCAATAAAAAAGGGCCGTGAATTCACGCCTACTCTAAGCGGTCCGATCTTAACAGGATACATGGAAAAGCCGCCCTCGATTCCGTTGCTAAGCTTCGACGATGCTCTTTTGGGTTTTAACAACCGAAGAGGCTTTCTTTTTCCCCATCCGCTCCTTTTTATGTCTGTAAGCCGCCTCGATAAAGCTGGCGAACAGCGGGTGCGGTTCCAGAGGCTTCGATTTGAATTCCGGGTGGAACTGGCAGCCGAGATACCAGGGATGATCCGGCAGTTCGGCGATTTCCACGAAATTCCTGTCGGGGGAATTGCCCGAAAACTTCAAACCGTAGCTGGTAATAATCTTCTCGTACTCCCGGTTGAACTCGTAACGATGGCGGTGGCGCTCGGAAATCTCTTTTTTGCCGTAAATCCGAAATGCCAGCGAATCGGGCTCCAGATTGCATGGATAGGCGCCGAGCCGCATGTTGCCGCCCATGATTTCGCTTCCCAGCAACTCGCGCAGCATGTAAAACACCTTGTGAGGCGTAGCGGGATTGAACTCGGAACTGTCGGCATCCAGACCGCAGACATTGCGGGCGTACTCGATCACGAGGCAATCTATTCCCAGACAGATTCCGAAATAGGGAACTTTATTCGTACGGGCGTACCTCGCCGCCTTGAGCATTCCGTCGAAACCCCGCTTGCCGAATCCTCCCGGAACAAGAATCGCATCGAATTTGCCGAGCTGCTCATCCAGCATCGAATCCAGCAGGCCTTCGGACTCAACCCATTTCAGCTGCACGTCCAGCTGGTGGGGCAGTCCGCCGTGGTACAACGCCTCATTGAGGCTTTTGTAGGAATCCTCGTACTCGACGTACTTTCCGACAATGCCGATATCCACCGTATCGACAGGGTTTTTGATTCTCTGGATCATGTTCTCCCAGCGGCTCAGGTCCGGTTTCTTTTCGGGAATATCCAGAAGATTGACAATGGCGTCGTCCAATCCTTCACTGTGCAGGATCAGGGGCACTTCATAAATATTGTTCACATCGAGCGCCGTGATGACGTCCTCTTCCGAAACGTTGCAGAACAGGGCGATCTTGGCCTTAAGCTCCTTGGGAAGCAGGCGGTCTGTTCGGCACAGGAGTATGTCCGGCTGAATGCCGATACTGCGCAGCTCCTTAACGCTGTGCTGCGTCGGTTTGGTTTTCAGCTCCCCTGAAGTCGCAATGAAAGGAACCAGCGTCAGGTGAATGAAAATCACATTCTTCCTTCCCGCTTCATTGCGCATCTGCCGGATGGCTTCCAGGAAAGGAAGGCTTTCAATGTCCCCGATCGTTCCCCCGATCTCTACAATGGCAACATCCACATCCTGGGCAACGCGGCGAATGGTGGATTTAATTTCGTTGGTAACGTGGGGAATCACCTGAACCGTCTTCCCGAGGTACTCTCCCTTTCTTTCTTTCTCGATGACAGATTCGTATATTTTCCCCGTGGTGGAATTGTTGTCCTTTGTCAGACGAACGCTTGTAAACCGTTCATAATGGCCCAGATCGAGATCGGTCTCCGCGCCGTCATCCGTAACGAAAACTTCCCCGTGCTGGAACGGGCTCATTGTTCCGGGATCCACGTTGATATAGGGATCCAATTTCAAAAAGTTGATTTTAAGTCCACGGGATTCCAGCAGGCTTCCTATAGACGCACTCGCCAGCCCTTTTCCCAGAGATGAAAGCACTCCGCCCGTCACAAAAATAAACTTCATCGCAGTCCCCCCAAAAATCCACTCATTACCATAAAATTCAGATTAACAGTGCAAGCAAAGCAGCGCAAGAAAAGCCTTTGTCTCTCAGCCGATCGTTTCCAACAGCACGGGTTGATACAAAAACACCTGCTCAATCCGCACTTCTAACCAAGTTTCTTCTGCGGCGACGTATCTGGGTATGCCTGCTGCGTTTTGCTCCCTCGGGCTACTCGACTTACTAAAAGCCCTGAAGATTCGCTTCAGGCCGGTTCGCGGGGCCCTCAGCCGCAAGCCTTGCATCCACAACCACATACACCGCCTTACCGGCTCCGAAAAACTCAGGCACACCCTATTGAAAAGAACGCTTTAGCACTTCCATCGAGCATGACTGAATTATAAATCCCGATCCGGAGGACGAGATGCTCAAGCGATTGCGGGCGGGAAGCAGGCAGCCTTCACGGAAGGGACGGGCACAACCTCCGGCTTTCGCAAACGGGATGTCGGGTTGCGCCTTTTGCAGCATTTCAAACACACCACCAGCCTTCTCGATCGTTTCCATAACATCGGATTCTGCTTGAAAATCGGAGCTGCCGGTCCCTGAAGGGTCTGGGGTATTTTCCTTTTCCCCATACTGTAAGTTGAATGTGAGTCCAACTTGCATGCGAACAAGACCTTTCGGATTCCGGTATAAGGGAATCGTATTTTCTTGTCAAGGATTATTTCGGAATTTTACACAATATAGTGGGCAGAGTCTCCATAGTTCAACAATATCTTGTGGTTAGAAAGCTTTGGATGCCCCCTGGAATTATTCAATGGGGACAACCGTTTACCCTGTTTTCTTTCAATATTTCCCTTCAAAAGGATTCTTTTTGCGGACACTCAGGAAGCCTCCCCCCCCCGACGGAAAGTCACGGAAGGATTTGCCGCGAAGGTCTCATTTGAATATTTGCCGACGCTGGATTAATGTATCGAAACAGCCTATGGTTTCAACGATGCAAACTTCATATCCGTTGCTGCGTGTTCTTATTGCCGCCGTCTGGAGTTTTCTCTGCATACTTATAATCGGCGCTCCGATTCTGGCATCCCGGGCTTACTACGCTCAGGCATCATTTATATATCTCCTTTTTTCCAATGTATGCCACCAGATGCCGGACCGCTCCTTCCTCGTTGCGGGATTCCCGTTTGCCGTCTGCCACCGATGCTCG
>CAZPHK010000255.1:0-5859 GCA_964586015.1 uncultured Acidobacteriota bacterium
CAGCACGTCAGCACGTCAGCACGTCAGCACGTTGGCACGTCTTCTGACTTCTAAAATTACAAATCATTTAATAATGGAAAAATCAAAAACCGGCAGCAAGCCAATCCCTGAAGTCGAGATATATACGGACGGAGGCTGCATCAACAATCCCGGCCCGGGAGGATTCGGAACAATTCTGCTGCACGGGAACCACCGCAAGGAACTTTCCGGCGGGTTCCGCCTTACTACCAACAACCGCATGGAAATACTTGCCGCCGTCAAGGGACTTGAAGCGCTAAAGGAACCATGCCGGGTCACTATCTACAGCGATTCCCAATATCTCGTAAATGCGATAGAAAAAGGATGGGCTGTACGCTGGCAGTCGAACGGGTGGCGGCGCAATCGAAAAGAAAAAGCCATTAATCCCGACCTTTGGGAAAAGCTGCTTCAATTATGCGAACAACATGAGATACGGTTTCATTGGATCCGGGGCCATGTCGGCACCGAAGAGAACGAACGGGCGGACCAGCTCGCCAAAGAAGCGGCCGCCGGAAAAGACCTGGCAATCGACGAGATATATGAAAAAAACGCATTTGATTGAAAATTAAAGATTGAAGCTGATAAAAGAAGCCATTTGTTTGAATTATTTGTGCAGCCATCCGGGATTAAGCGGTTTTAATTTCCCGGCACAAGTTCAGTTTCAATAAAAACCCCAGACAAAGCGAATCCAGTCAGCGGGTTTTTAATCTTCAATCTTCAATCTGGAATCTTCAATCTAATTGGAGCGGCCAATCACCCTGAAGTTCCCGGCTGCAGGCTTCTTCAACTTCAGGAACTGTTTTCGGAATTTTCGGACCCAACACTCGCGCGCCGCTGGAAGTGACGAGGATATTGTCCTCAGTGCGAATCCCCCCAAAAGAGCTGAAATCCCGCAGCCGGTCGTAATTGATGAAAGCTTCATGCTGCCGTTCGTTCTGCCAGCGCTCAATCAAAGCGGGGATGAAATATATTCCGGGTTCCACGGTCAGTACAAAACCCGGCTCCAGGGGCCGGCTGAGGCGCAGATATTTCAGGCCGAATTGCCCGCTGCGCGGCTCTTTCTTTTTATAGCCGACAATATCGCCGAGATCCTCCATATCGTGGACATCCAGTCCCATCATGTGCCCGATTCCATGGGGAAAGAAAAGCGCGTGCGCTCCCGCTTCAACGGCCTCGGAAGGATCCCCCTTCATTAAACCCGCCTCCCGGAGACCTTCCACCATGATTTTGCATGAATTCGTATGCACATCCCGGTACGTAACGCCCGGTTTTGCCAGGCCGATCGCCCCAAGCTGGACCCGGAGGACAATTTGATACATTGCCTTCTGAATATCCGTGAACTTTCCGTTTACAGGAAACGTACGGGTAATATCGGACGCGTACCACATCGGAGATTCCGCGCCCGAATCGTTCAGCAGAAGCTGACCGTCCCGGAGAACGCCCCCGTAGGAGTTGTTGTGGAGCACTTCGCCGCGAACCGTTACAATCGGATTATAGGATTGCTGGCGATCCTCCGACAGGGCGATGGCCTGTATGAGCCCCGAAAGTTCGCTTTCCCGCATCCCCGGACGGGCTGCAGCCATACAGGCACGGTGCATGCGGTCGGTAACGGAAAGCGCGTTTTCAATCTGCTCAATTTCAGCATCCGATTTCACACTCCGCTGTTTGGACACCTCTTCCATCAATTTCCGCGATACACCGGCTTTGGCTCCTTTGGGACCGGATTTCAGCAGGCCGGCGAGACGGTACAGCGCGGAAGCGGAATACGGTGGAAGGTAATGAATCTTCCTTTTCTGTTTCCGGGCCAGATCAATATGGCTTCCCAGCTGTTTCAGTTCTTCAACCGAATCCAAACCCGCTTCCCGCGCCAGGTCGGCCGTCGAGCGGCCCGGTCCGTTCCAGACGACCGCATCCATATCCGGGGATGCGGCGAACAGGATATCCTTGCCGGAATCGGGATAAGACAGCATTGCCAGATCCGGCTCCGGCAAACCCGTGTAATACAAAAAGTGGGAATTCTGACGGAAAGGATAGGTATTTCCTTCATAGTTTCGGGATTGAAGGCTGTTCCCAAGCCAGAGAATCACGCCGCTGTCTATGGTTTCACGAATCCTGTCCCGCCTTTTCCTGTATATTTCCGGCCAATTGTGTCCCGCTGATGTATGACTCACGATGTCCTCCATTTACGTTGCTCATTATCGCCGGCTGCGGATCAGCGGCAGGCGGGAGTGCGAGCAGGCTCTCGCGAATGGCCGTCCGCTGCATTCGCAGCCGGCGA
Organism: uncultured Acidobacteriota bacterium; assembly: GCA_964586015.1. Lineage (GTDB taxonomy): Bacteria > Acidobacteriota > UBA6911 > UBA6911 > UBA6911 > UBA6911. The sequence goes on from CAZPHK010000255.1 coordinate 2,297, forward strand.
CGGCACGGGGCGAAACGTCCGTACCATCATTGTATTAAACCGCGCCTCCGAAGGTAACGATAATTTTTATTTACAGCAGAAACCGATTCTTTTCAGTCGACGGCCCGGGGTCACCGCCAGCCGCTCCCAACAGGTCCGGGTGAGGCTTTGCAAGCGGTTCATAATACTTGCTGTCCCCATTTTTTATTTGAAGCTATTCTTTAGGGTTTGAGCCTGAGATATGGGGTGATTATAATCAACAATAATTATGACAAAGGCTCAATTTAGTTCCGAAGAATTCGAGCAACTGATCATGCAAGCGCTTGATGATTTACCGGAATTCTTCAAAGAGAAATTACAAAATGTTGAATTAGTTGTAGCCGATTGGCCCACGAAGGCCGAAATACAGGCAGTTGGGCTTAAACCCGGCCAACTGCTCTTTGGTTTGTACCAGGGAGTCCCCCAGACCAGACGTACCAGCCGCTATAGTATGGTCCTGCCTGACAAAATCACTATCTACCGCATGCCCATTGAACAGGTCTGGCGTACGCCTGAGAGAATAATCCACCAGGTTCAGAAAACTGTAAAACACGAGCTGGCCCACCACTTTGGTATTGATGACGAACGATTTCAGATGAGAAGTGCTTTGTATCTTGGCGTAGTCCCGATAGAGCCGAAGGAAAACGTCCTGTGCCACATCTTCAGCCTGCGACGGGTTGTGCAGCAAATGATAGGCGATACTGAAAACGAGAGACTGATGGATAGTGACAGCGTCGGCAAATGCAGGAATTTCGTCGGATGCCGATATCGTTTCGCCCTCCGCGGGTAATTTGTTCGCTGCGGTTCCCGCTTCGCTCACAGACAGTCCTGTTAAGCTATATAAGGAATACGCCCGGTTGAACCCATCGAATGCATTTTTGTTGTCTTCACTGTCATATCCCGATTGACGCGGCAACTTCCCTGTGGCCTTTTTGCTTCCAGCAATATTCTATGAGATATCTACATGTGTGCCGAAAGCTGTTATGTTTGGCTTATCAGAGATACATTAATGCATCCGGTTTTAATGCCCGTGAAACCACGGATATTATCATTGGATCCGGATTGCCTGGCGGCGTTGATTTGACCCATTAATAATTTCTCTCCCGAAATTTCCGTTTCTCCCTACAAAAACCAAAAGTTCCGCAAGCTGTCCGGATAAGCCGTAACTACCCCTGTTTTCAGGACAAGTAAGGCCTCGACCGCCGACTGTTTACTTGACACGGGGAAGCAATCCCCTTATCTTTTAACGCTTTGCGGTTTTCTTAGGAGTAGGCATGAATTACAGCAGGGGACCCATCCAGCGGGGATACGCAAATCAAATCCTTTTGGTGGATCTTACTTCAGGGTCCATTACCGTTTCCGGGATCCAGGAGAGTGTTCGAGATTACTTTCTGGGAGGGCGCAGCCTCGCCCTTTATCTGTTGTACCGGGCCGTCGGCCCGCACACGAAAGCGGCCGATCCTGAAAATCCGCTGATTTTAGCCAATGGGCCCCTGGGCGGCATTCCTTTGTTCCCGGGCACGGCCAAAGCCATGGCCGTTTCGCTTTCTCCGCTGACAGGCATTGCGGGCGTTTCCAATTTTGGAGGATACTTCGGCGCTTTTCTGAAATATGCCGGATTCGATGCAATCCAGGTTACCGGCCGGGCGGACCGTTTCGTCATGATCGTCGTCAACAGCTTCACCGGAGAGATAACGATTGAAGACGCGCCCGCCGACGATGAAACTTTCGACCTGGAAAGAGACATCGTCGCCCGTTTTACCGGCCTGGGCTACAAAAAGCAGCAGCTTGCGTTCATGTCTACAAGCATCGGCGCCGCCAATACAACCTACGGATGCATCAACAGCCATTACTACGATATGACGAAACCCGTCAACGGGGGCAAAGGCCTTTTTCGAACCAAACAGGCGGGACGCACCGGGATAGGCTCGGTGATGAGAGACAAAAAAATCCGGTCGATTGTCGTGCTGGCCGGGCATCTTCACGGAGACAATCCATACGGAGCGGCCGATTGGGACAGGGTGAAACAGGCCGGGACGAAACTGCATAAAATCGTCAAGGAAGTGGATCCCCGGTCTTTGAAAATGTCTACGCGGGGAAGCGCCGGACTGATTTCCTTCATGAGCAAATCGGAGTATCTGTCCCTGCCCGTAAATAATTTTCAGGCAGGGACACACCCCAAAGCGCGGGAGATTTGCGGGAAATACTACGCGCAGCATCATTTCGATCATCGGGGGATGGACGGATGCTTTCCCGGCTGTAACCTGCAGTGCACAAAAGGCGGCTACGTCACGCTTACAAGCGGCATCCATGCAGGCGAAACAGTATGGGTCGACGGGCCCGAATATGAAACAGCGGCGGGTTTCGGTTCAAACCTCGGGATCTTCAATTCCGCATTCATCATGGAGGCCAACTGGCACTGCGACAACTACGGGATCGACACAATTACGACGGCAAACACCATGGCATTTCTTATGGAATGCTTTCAGCGCGGATATCTTGTAGAAGAAGACGCGGAAGGACCGGTCCTGACCTGGGGCGATGAAACCGCAGCACTGGAATTCATTCACAGGGTGGCGCTGGGCAGGACGGAAATGGCCCGGGCCTCCGGCAAGGGGATGCTGTACGTGTCGGAATGGGTCGCCCGCCGCTATGCACAGCGTACCGGGAAAGACATTCGGAAAGAACTTTCGCTGTTCGCCATGCAGGCCAAAGGTCTGCCTTTTTCCTTTTACCGAACCCACCGCTCTCTTTCCATGCAGGGTTCGTACGCCGCGGCCAGCGATATCGGGGCCCATCACGCCGCGGCCTGGCTGATCAAGGCCGATCTGCTCGGCGCTTTCCCTTCCTTTGAGAAGAAGGCAAAGGCGCTGATATCCTACCCGAGAGTGCGGCTTGGGAATGACAACATGGGGGTATGCAAACTCCCATGGGTGGATGTATTCAATCCCGAATCCGGCACACGAACAGGAACCGATGTTTTCATTAACCCGGCAAGCCAGGAAATCTACGCCGAATTCTACAATGGAGTGCTCGGAACCGATCTCACCTGGGAGGAAATTTTCGCCCAGACCGACCGGGACATCAACCTGCAGCGTGTCCTGAACGTTCTTCGCTACCGGAAGGAAACGGCATCCCACGACTGGATCCCCGACCGTGCGATCGGTCCTACCGACGATGCCCTTTACGAGGCGGAGGAAGCATTCAACGATCGCGACCTGGCTGCCCGCCTCGACAAAACGCCTGAAGAACTGGCCGGGATGACAACCGGGGAAAAACGCTCGTTGTTAATGGACCACCGCAAGGAAGAATTGCGCCGGCTCATTGATATTTACTACCGGGAAAGGGGCTGGAACTCCCTCGGCATTCCGATGCCTGAAACTCTCGAGGAACTCGGCCTCTGGGAATTTCTGGATGAAGAAACCCGCTCCGTCATTCTGGAACTTACCTGTGAAGAAGAGGAACCCGGCACGGAAGAAGCGCTGGCCCTGAACGCTCTAACGTTTGACGTTTGACGTTAAACGTCCAACCTTTAAAAATGGCGA
>CAZPHK010000256.1:0-5842 GCA_964586015.1 uncultured Acidobacteriota bacterium
TTGGTTGTACGGTACGGAAGCGGCGGAGTGTGCTGAGGAAACCCTGGAGCCACTTTATGCAGCGCTGGCCGTCGCCGAGAGCGATGAAGCGAGTTCGTGAACGTATTCATGTACTCACGGACAGCCGTCGCAGCGGCATGGATTTGGGGGTTATTATCAAATCCCTCAATCCGGTGCTTCGCGGCTGGGGCAATTATTTTCGCACCGGTAATGCGGATGCGAAATTCAATCAGGTGGATGCGTACGTGTATGATCGCTTGCTTCATTGGCTATATCGTCGTGGTGGACAGCGATGGTGCGTGCGGCCGGCAGCCTGGCCTCAGGAGCGTTTCTTGGCTATGGGCTTATATCGTCTTCAGGGTTCTGTGTGCTACCCTGTGCAAGCCACATAAAGAAGATCGTCGGTAAGCCGTGTGCCCGAAATGGGCACGCACGGTTTGATAGGGGGTGCTGGAACCGGGCCTGCTCGGTGGGCACCGCGCCAGCATCTACCAGAGTTCCATCAAGACTTAAAGAAGCAGCACGTAACAGACCTCTATCTGGAGGACCGCATGCCCGAGATCGGACAGACGATTTCGCACTTCAGGCTCATGGAGAAAATTGGCGAAGGCGGTATGGGCAAAGTTTATAAGGCTGAAGATACCAAGCTCGGCCGAAACGTTGCTCTGAAATTCCTGCCGGAAGGTCTATCCAGTGATCCCCAGGCCATTGAACGATTTCAGAGAGAGGCGCGCTCTGCTTCAGCCCTCAATCATCCCAATATCTGCACGATTCATGAGATTGACGAGTATGAAGGCCGGCGCTTCATCGCCATGGAGTACCTTGAAGGCCAGACGTTGAACCAGCGTATTCAGGGAAAGCCATTTCAGTCGGATGAGATTCTCGTTATTGCCTTTCAAGTCGCCGAGGGTCTTGATGCCGCCCATTCAGAGGGAATTATCCATCGGGATTTAAAACCGGCCAATATTTTCATAACAAAGCGCGGACATGCCAAGATACTGGATTTCGGACTGGCCAAGCTGATGCTGGAGAGTTCAAGTACTGTCGTCAACTCCACAACCGATACCATGGAACAGTTGATAACAAGTCCGGGAACCACTGTTGGAACGGTTTCCTACATGAGTCCGGAACAGGCGTTGGGTAAAGAGCTGGACACCCGAACAGACCTGTTTTCATTTGGTGTCGTTCTTTATGAGATGGCGACGGGTACGCTGCCCTTCAGGGGAACAACATCAGCGGATACGTTTAATGCAATCCTGAATAAAGCGCCTACCGCGCCTGTGAGGATTAATCCCGATCTGCCGGATGATCTGGAGAGAATCATCAACAAGGCTCTTGAGAAAGATCGCGAGGTGCGCTATCAATCCGCCAGGGAAAACCTGGTGGATCTTAAGCGCCTGAAACGGGACAGTGAATCGGGCAAGTTGGCGGTACAGTCCGAAGTACTCTCAAAGAAAGCGAAAATTCCAAAGGCCGTATGGGTGTTTGCAGGAATAGCAGGGCTGCTTCTCATGACGGGGCTGTTACTTGTCTGGAAACCGGCTGGAATATTCCGTGAAAGCCCACCCGCCCGCCAGCCGACCCACAGGCAGATCACTTTCGTTGGAAACGCTTTATATCCGGCAGTATCGCCTGACGGATCATTCGTCGCCTATATCACGGGCAATACAGGCGAACAGCAGAAGTTGATGTTGCAGGACCTATCGGGCAGCCAGGTCGTTGAACTTTTCAGTGGTTCCCAGCTCGGAAACCCGAGATGGTCTCCGGATAGTTCCCAGATCCTTCTCCGAAATCGAGAGGAGGGTGCCGGTTCAACTATCATAATAGTTCCGCGTCTCGGACAAGCCTCCCGCCGAATTGCCGATGGGGCCTGGGCATGTTGGTCCCCTGATGGGACTCAAATTGCTGCCGCCAACCAGCCGTCAAAAGAGTTCTGGCTGACGGACGTATCGACGGGGGCGTCCAGACACATACCGCTGAGTGGATTCCGTTGGATAAACGACATCGATTGGTCGCGTAAGTCGGACTGGTTGCTGGTCCTTACCCGATTGGAGAATAACCGGTACGCTGTCTGGACCGTTCGTCCTGACGGCACTCAATGGAAAAAGGTGATTGAAAACGAAGAGTTTATCAGCTGCGCTAGATGGTCGCCATCCGGGGATTCTATTTACTACATTCGATCGGGCGACGGTGTTCCTGAATTTGCCAAGATCCATATTGATACCAGGTCGGGCCAGGCAAAGGGCTCCCCCTCGCTTTTGTGGAGTGGTTTCGAGGTCGGCGGCTTCTTTACGGTGTCTTCCGACGGCGACCGGCTTTTGTATACGCGCATTCAAGGATATTCCAATTTATGGCTTGCCGAATTGCCCGGCTCGGAGAATCGTGAAAAAACGCAGATAAATCCGCTGACCCGGGGCACTTCAGTGGTAACGCATCCGAACATATCACCGGACGGCAATTGGATTGCCTACATGGACGCATCCCATAATTCCAATATTTTCAAGATGCCGGTCGATGGCGGTCCTGCCACCCAATTGACGTTTTCAAACGCCGGGAATTACAGTCCTGCCTGGTCCCCAGACGGGAAACGAATAGCATTCGGTTCGAATGATGGGGGAAATATCAAAGTATGGACAGTCGATTCGGACGGGAGTTCCCCTCACCCTCTGGGAAACACCAATTTGAGCAGCAATTACGTACTCACATGGTTTCCCGGACAAAAAATTCTTTATCAAGATCCGGCAGCCCGAAATCTCAGGATACTTGATCCGGAAACCGGGAAAGAGGAGTCGCTTGTGCAGGACGATTCCGTCGGCTGGATTTTCTATCCGCGTTATTCGCCCGACGGCAAGAGGATTGCCGTGTGGTGGAACAGGAGTGACAACCGGGCAGACTGTGGGCTCTGGATTATTTCCTTGCTGGATAAATCGGCGAAGCTTATCGCCCGTGGAATTCTGTACCCGATTGGGTGGTCTCCTGACGGTAATTCGATCTACACTATATCCCCATCGTCCGACAGCCTTACCGTTATATCGGCAGCTGGAGACTATTCCCGGAGTCTATTCACGCTGCCGGGGACAATTAACGACGCCAGTGTCAGCCCTGATGGTTATAAATTTGTCTGCAGCATTGCTGAAGAAAAATCAGACGTCTGGTTAATGCTGAACTTTGATCCGGAACCGGATTAGCAGCACGTTGTGAATGTGCTCATTTTTACCAGGCTTTTTCAATAAGTCAATCGCCGATGATTAGCCTACCGACGGCGATGAGAACAATTAAAGGTCCATATAAAACAGTATCATCCTCAATGAGTTCGAAGAACTGAAACAATGGAACCAATCGGTGGCAATGGAAATACAGTGCCATTATCAGAGCAATAATCCGTTTACCAAGGAGATAAGGGTTTTTTATGAAGCATGTAATGGGCGCCATGCTTTACCTTCTATTTGCCGTGTCCTGTACCGGCCAGGACAATTTTCAGAAGGTGCTGTCATTTGAAACCGACAACAGAGGCGGACAGTTGAGTGAATGGAATGGCGGTCCTCCGGGCACTGTTTTCGCGGACGATACGGTAACACATTCCGGCCGATGGGCTGCCCGGCTGGATCGCTCTATAGAAAGTCCGGACAATTTTTCGACCATCACACGAAGTATGCCCGTGGATTTTACCGGCACGCTTATTGAACTGCGAGGCTGGCTGAAGACGGACAACGTCAGTGAAATGGTGGGATTGTGGTTGCGGGAAGACAGCGAGACCGGTGCCGTCGCATTCGACAACATGTCGGGACAAGAGGTGAAAGGGACACACGACTGGGAGCAATACTCCGTGTCTATTCCCTACCGGCCCGAGGCAAAAATGCTTTATTACGGTTTCCTGCTTTCCGGAACGGGCAAGGCCTGGATTGACGACCTGGAACTGCTGGTGGACGGCAAGCCCGTTTGGGAGGCGCCGAGAACACAACGGCCGCAGACAATTCTGGATCAGGATCACGAATTTGATGCCGGTTCGCAGGTGAGTCTGAGCAGCCTGTCGCCGATTCAGGTCGCGAATCTCGTTCTCCTGGGGAAAGTATGGGGATTTCTGAAATACCACCATCCAGAAATCACTGGTGGGAAGCGCCACTGGGACTACGACCTTTTCAGAGTGATGCCCGCGGTCCTTTCCTCAAAAAACAGGTCCGACGCAAACAGGGTGATCGAAAACTGGATCTCCGGTGTCGGTGCTGTGACTCCGTGCGATCCATGTGCAAATCTTGATGAAAAAGAACTGTATCTTGCTCCTGAGATTAACTGGATCGAAGATGAAACCGTGCTGGGTGCTGGGCTTAGCGGAAACCTTAGGAACATTTACCTAAATAGGCCTGCAGGAGGGGGCCAGTTTTACGTTTCCCAGGCGCTCAATATCAGAAATCCTGTGTTTGAAAACGAGCAAGGTTATTCAAGTGTCAAGCTGCCGGACGCAGGCTATCAGCTTCTGGCGCTTTACAGGTTCTGGAACATTATAGAATATTGGTTTCCATATCGCGACATAATCGGGGAAGACTGGGATGGTGTGCTGGCAGAGTTTGTGCCCAGGCTCGCGCTGGCGAAAACCCGGGATGAATATCAGCTGGAATTAATAGCACTGATTGCACGCGCCAACGACACACACGCGAATCTTTGGAGTTCTCTAACAGTACGACCGCCTGTCGGGGGCTGCCAGTTGCCTGTAGTTGTAAGATTCGTGGAGAATAAAGCCATAGTGACCGGGTACACTGATCCGGCAGCGGATAATGATTCGGGATTGAGAATAGGCGACGTGTTATTCGAACTGGACGGCACACCGGTCGACCAGCTTGTTGAAAAATTGAAGCCCTATTACGCGGCGTCAAACAAACCGACGAGGCTTCGGGATATTGCGCGGTCCATAACGAAAGGTTCGTGCGGCGATACGACCGTGAAGATCAAGCGGGAAAGCGGAAGCATGACGGTAAGAACGCAGCGTGTAAGACCGACAGGAGTCGGCGCTCCGGAAGGGATGACACACGACCTGCCGGGAGAAGCGTTCCAGATGCTGCGGGAAAACGTGGCCTATCTCAAATTATCCGCTGTAAAGGCTGCCGACACGGCAGAGTATGTGAAGAAGGCTTCGACTGCCAGGGGTTGGATCATTGACATTCGCAATTATCCCTCGGAATTCGTAGTGTTTGCACTGGGTCGGCTTCTGGTGGAAAGTGAAACGCCTTTTGTGCGAATCACTGTCGGGGATCTTTCGAATCCGGGCGCATTCCACTGGAGAGGTTCCGAGCCGACGTTGACTCCGGATAGACCTCACTATTCAGGCAAGCTTGCGATCCTGGTGGATGAAGTATCCCAAAGCTCTGCGGAGTACACGGCTATGGCATTTCGGGCAGCCCCGGGAGCCACAGTGATTGGAAGTACGACCGCGGGCGCGGACGGCAACGTCTCCCAGTTTCCATTACCCGGTGGATTGCGTAGCATGATCAGCGGTATCGGTATTTTCTATCCGGATAAACAACCGACACAGCGGGTTGGGATCGTGCCGGACATCGAGGTAAAACCGACCATTGCCGGGATTCGAGCCGGCAAAGACGAGGCCCTGGAAGAAGCCCTGCGGTGGATTCTGTCATCCAAATAATTCCTGGCTGGACGGAATAAATGTCCCTTATATCTGTAGGGAGATTAGGAGGGCTGTTACGGCAAGCCACAAGACAGAGCGGATTTTCAATACACAATGTTATATTTGGTTGGTGCTTCCTGGTTGCAGCTATCGGCAGATGCGGGCAGCGCAAACGTTTTTCTGGATTTTTTATTAAGCGGTTATGCACATGGGATTACGATG
>CAZPHK010000257.1:0-5793 GCA_964586015.1 uncultured Acidobacteriota bacterium
GGAGAGGCAGCAAGCATGTGCTGCGTGTGATAAGGGAGGTTCTGTTTCACAAACCGAAGCACAGGGGTACCAGAATCCAGACCGCAATTGAACTTCTGAACCTTGTAATCCGCAAACGCTCCGTGGTTTTTTTGATATCGGACCTCCTGGACCAGGGCTTCGAGCAGTCATTGAAAGTGGCCAACCGCAAGCACGACATCATCATTATCCAGATCATAGATCCGCTTGAAAAAGGATTGCCGGAAATCGGCCTGCTGGAAATCCGGGATGCGGAAACCGGAGAAATCGCCTGTATCGATACTTCCCTGCCCTGGACTCAAGACACCATCCGGGAAAACTGGAACCGAAACCAGGACAGGCTGCAGAAGCTGTTCGAATCCCACCGGATGGATCACGTTACGATTGAAACGGGAACTCCTTACGATGTTCCACTGATACGTTTCTTCAAAGACCGTGCTAAAAGAATCAGGTGACATACGTGCCGGGTAGAAAAGAAAATCATCTCATTCCCGATCGGCTGAAGATTCCGCCGCCGTATCGGGAAACCTGCGGAGGCGTATCGGTAAAGTTGCGTTGCACTTCTTTTTTACTGTATGGACTTTTTCTGTTTCTTCCGGCAAGGTTCACCGCGGCAGAACAACCGGATATTCCTGCCGGCGTTGATATCCGAACACAGGCCAGCCCGCAAACCGCCGCAATCGGGGATCCCGTCCGGATCGATCTGGATATCGCAATACCCGCGGGATACAAGGTGGACATCCCTGAACCGGCGCAGCAGACGGGTGATTTTTCCATCCTGGAATTTTTCCCGGGCTCTATCGTCCCCGTTTCGGATGGATCCGAAAAAGAGACAAAATTTTCCGGTCGCCAGGGTGACCAATCGCAACGGTACCGGGCCGGAATTGTGGCCGCCGTCTATAAAACGGGAACTTTCACTTTTCCCGGAATTCCCGTGTATATAACAGACGATCGGGGGCATAAAACCGAATTGGAGAGCCCGCCCGTAGACGTAGAAATTCAAAGCACTCTCACCGGAAACGACACGGACCTCAGGGATCTGAAAAAGCAGGCGGACATCCAGGGAGAAGTCCCCTGGTTACGGTGGATCCTTATTGCCGCGGCGGCCTGCATCCTGGGCGCCGCAGCCTGGTTTGTCAGGCGCAAATTCAGTGCAACCAAACCCCAGATACCCTCAGTCCCGGCCGGGGATCCCCTGGATCTTGCGGAATCGGAATTGCGGAATCTGATCGCCCTGAATCTTCCGGAAAACGGCCGAACGAAAGAGTTTTATGTTCGTTTATCCGAAATCGTAAAAAGAATCCTGGAAGCGGCCTATGGGATTGCAACCTCGGAACGGACAACAATAGAAATTATGGAATCCCTGCACGGGAATTCCGGCCTCGACCGTGAAATCCGGGAAGCAGTCCAATCGCTGCTGATTCAGTGCGACCTGGTCAAGTTTGCCAAATACATTCCATCGAAAAGTGAAAACGATCATGCAGCGGAAGAAGCCTTCCGGATCCTGGCCCGGGCCAGAGACTATACAGCCGGAAGTGATAAAGTCGGTGTAGGTTTTGAAGAGGCGGAGAATAAACCGTAGGGGCGAACCTTGTGTTCGCCCTCTATCCGGCCTTGGCTACAATGTAAGCGGCGAACCTTGTGTTAGCCCTGAATAAAAAAGGCAGTCGGCAGTGGGCTGTTTGAAAAGCGAAATGATCTCTATAGAAAGAAACACTGAGAACGTTGTGGATCGCAGTAAGTTTTAACAATATAGCTTTTTCTGCGTACCTCTGCGAACTCTGCGTCTCTGCGGTGAGTTTTTATCGGTTACTATTTGATAATTAATAATTTGTTTAGGGAATAAACTGAATGCCGCATCTGGCAAATCCCTGGTACCTGCTATTATTGGCGCTCATCCCCCTTTTGATCTGGCGCTATGTGCGGCGCATTCGCCGCGGTCAGGGCAGCCTACGCTTCGCTTCGACTCTTGTGCTTGAAGGCATACGGCCCTCCTGGACGGTTTACGCCCGGCATATCCTTTTCGGCATAAGCATGTTTTCCCTCGGTCTAGCCGTCATCGCACTGGCAAGGCCTCAAAAAGGTACGGAATCGGAAGAGATCCTGACGGAAGGAATAGACATCGTCGTCGCCCTGGACGCCTCGGGCAGCATGAAGGCCGAAGATTTCGAACCCCGAAACCGTTTTTATGTGGCAAAAACGGTTATCGGCAAATTCATAGAGGGATTGCGCCACGATCGCGCAGGGCTGGTTGTTTTCGCCGCAAAAGCCTACACACGCTGCCCGCTGACTCTGGATTACGGTGTTCTGTTGAACGTACTCGAAAATGTGAAGCTGGGTGAAATTGAAGACGGTACGGCCATAGGCAATGCTCTGGCCACCTGTCTGAACCGGCTCCGGGAAAGCAGGGCAAAGTCTAAAGTGGTCATTCTGGTTACCGACGGCGTCAACAACCGCGGGGAAATCCAGCCGATCGATGCAGCCGAGATCGCAAAAACTTTAGGCATCAAGATATACACGATAGGAGTGGGTTCCACCGGGACTGCAAGAATTCCCGTGGACGACCCGGTTTACGGACGCACCTACGTTACCATGCAGGTCGACATCGATGAAAAATCTTTAAAAAAAATCGCCCGGATTACCGGAGGACTCTACTATCGCGCAACGGACAGGCCTTCGCTGGAGCAGATCTTCCAGGATATCGGCAAACTGGAAAAAACAAAAATCGAGGTCAAGACGTATACGCACTACAACGAGCGGTATCATGACTTTCTCATACCGGCGTTGATTTTAATATTAATCTGTACGCTGTTGGGACATACAAGGTTTGCAAAAATACCGTAACTGCAGAAGCCAGAAGTCAACGCAGCCATTGGCCTCGCTTTCAACATCAACGGATTGAAAGTTCTATGACTTGAGAGATTATTTATAGTTCACATGTTATCAAGTTCACAGGTCCCCAGGTTATGTTAACAAGTTACAGGTTCAGCGCCGAAGTCAAAGAAACCTGAGACTTTTAACGCATAAACAGAACCTGTTAACTTGTAAACCTGCCAACATTTTGAAGTCACAGGTTGTTTAATCCAGCTCAGCCGGAGGCTGGCTGCTGACTACTATTTGTTATGCATTTTGCACGAGCGGAATATCTGAATCTTTTATGGCTTTTACCGCTACTCGGGCTGTTTTTGGCCTGGTCTCTGCGGAATCGCCGCAAAAAGCTGAAGAAGGCCATCGGGCCGTCGCTCCTGGCTGAGCTGTCCGAAGAATTCAGCCCGGGAAAGGCGGCGCTGCGCGCATGCCTGTTGACGGGATTTTTCCTGTTCGGCATCCTGGCATTAGCCCGGCCGCAATGGGGCGCGCGTCTGGAAACGGTACGACGCCAGGGAGTCGATATCATAGCGGCCCTGGATGTTTCCTACAGCATGAATACCGAAGATATCGCCCCGAACCGTTTCGAGAAGGCCAAAAGCGAAATCCGAAGAATGGTGCAACGCTCTGAGGGGGATCGAATAGGGCTCATCGTCTTTTCAGGCAAGGCAGTCGTTCAGTGTCCCCTTACACTGGATCATGGAGCCATCGATCTTTTTCTCGACGTCGCCCAAACGGGCATGATCGACGAACCCGGAACTTCTCTCGCCGCGGCGATTCACACTGCAACCGGCGCTTTCATCGCAAAGGAAAAAAAGTACAAAGTCCTGGTTCTGTTCACCGACGGAGAAGACCTGGAAGGACAGGTGGACGCGGCGGTCAGAGACGCGAAAGATGCCGGCGTCATTATTTACACGGTCGGGGTCGGCACGCCGCAGGGAAAACCCATCCCGATTCGGGACCCGGATGGAAATATTGTAGAATATCGGAAGGACATGGATGGGCAGGTTGTTGTCAGCAGCCTCGACGAAAAATCTCTGGCCCGGATAGCGGTCAATTCGGGCGGGCAATACTTCCGCGCGACCACTTCCGAAAAAGAGATTGAATCGCTGTACGACGACATCTCCGGACTGGAGAAAAAAGACCTGGAATCCAGGCTGGCACAGAATTTTGAAGACCGGTTCCAGTATCCGCTCTTTCTCGCTATTCTTCTGTTGACGGCCGGCTTCTGGATCAGTGAAAAACGGAGAATCGGAAAGCCATGGTTCGAAAAATTCCGTCCATTAAAAGGCCGGTAAAATTCTTGAAGGCAGGCGCTCTTCACAGGCGCCTTCATCCGGCTGTCTTTATTCTGGCGGCCGCAGTCCTGGTGCATCTCCCGGCCGCTAAAGCCGGGTCGCCGGCTTCGAAGAACCGGGAAGGAAACAGGTTGTTCGACGCAGGCAAATACGAAGAGGCGGAAAAAGCATACCTTGAAGCTCAGGTGGATAGTCCCGGGAAGCCCGAAATTCTGTATAACCTGGGGAATTCTCTCATTAAGCAGGGCAAATATCCCCAGGGGATTCAGTCGCTGCAGCAGTCCGCCGACAAGGGGGACAAACAGATAAAAACGGACAGCCTGTACAACACAGGCAATGCTTTGTACTCGATGGGCAATTACAAAGGCTCCGCCGAAGCATTTATTGAAGCATTGAAGCTGAATCCCGGCGACAGGGATGCCAAGCACAACCTGGAGCTGGCGCTTCGGAAACTGAAAGAGCAGGAACAGAAACGGAAGCAGGATGCGAACCGGGAGCAAAAGAAGCAGTCCGATCAAAAAGATACGGAGTCAAAGGAGAATAAAGGGGAGCAGTCGCAGCCAAAGAGTCGGGAGCGGGAAAGCTCCGGGACGGAAAGCGACCGGGAAAAACCGGCAAAAATGAAACCTGAACCGGCCGTTCCGCGTGAAGGATCCATGACACGGGAACAGGCGCAACAGATACTGGATGCCGTTCGCAGCCAGGAGATCGATCAGCAGCGAAAGTTGATCGAGTCGCGTTCCAGGTCGCGGGGCAATGAAAGGGATTGGTAACTTAATAAAAAGCCGTTGCACGTTAAACGTTGCACGTTAAAAGCGAAAAGCGTCGTTGAGCGTTAGACATTGAATATATTGCACATAATGTCTAAAGTAAGACATAATGGATTAAACCTTTACAATCAATATATTAATAAATAATTGCGGGTATGTATAAAACGCCCTGAATCAATTTACAATGAAAATTTATACATTATTTATACTGATTTTTATTCTCTTGACGGGATCTCCGGTGTGGGGCCAGGATACACAGGTTTCCGCCACTGTTGGTAGAGGGACCATCGGAGTTCACGACCAGCTGCAGCTTACCGTCACTGTTTCGGGAGAAAACAGCGGCAAAGCGGAAAATCCTCGTCTGCCCGACTTCCAGGGATTCAAAGTCGTTTCCGGCCCGAATATCGGCACTCAATTTCAGTGGATAAACGGCAGATCCAGCAGCAGTAAAAGCTTCACATATATCCTGGTTCCTGAAAAGGAAGGACAATTTACCATTGATCCGGTTGAAGTCCGGGTGGGAGACAGGACATACAAGACCGAAGCCGTACAGGTTCGGGTCACCTCCGCTCCACCGAATGCGTCTCCCCAGCGTCAAACCCCGAGAAATCCCTGGGATCCTTTCGAGGAAGATGTTACACCGGTTCGCCAGCCCGTTGGAGACGCCGTGTTCATGCGCGCTGAACTCGATCGGGTATCCGCCTATCCCGGACAGCAGGTAACCCTTTTCTACCGGTTGTACACGGCCATGAGAGTCGGCGGGATCCAGATCAAGGAGACACCTCCTCTGTCGGGATTCTGGGTGGAAGAGCTTGAGGTTCCAGAAACTCCAAAAGGTA
>CAZPHK010000258.1:0-5754 GCA_964586015.1 uncultured Acidobacteriota bacterium
GCCTATCGGGACGCGCGTTTTCGGTCCGGTCAGCCGGGAATTGAGGGAAAAAAACGCGCGTCCCGATAGGCTCTTTCTGATCGTTGATAAGAACGGCTGCATTGTCATCAAAACGAATGTAGGAACCGTCTTTGCGTCGATACTCCTTCCTCGTTCTCACGACCACGGCCTTGACCACCTGGCCTTTTTTCACGGTGCCGTCCGGAGTAGCCTCCTTTACGTTTGCCGTAATGACATCTCCCAGGCTCGCGACGCGCCCGACCTGATTGCCAAGTGCGTGAATGCAGGAGATCCTTCGAGCACCCGAATTGTCCGCAACATCCAAAATCGTCCTCATCTGTATCATGATGACCCCGCTTTGTAGAACACATCCCGCAGCCGGACTGCATTATCGATCCGGATTAAATTCTGCGTTATCCGTCAAAAGTCTTATATTCCCCATCCTGCCGGAATTCAGTCCGGTTGTTGTTAATCCACCGTATTGGCGCTGGCCAGAATTTTCTCCACCCGCCATCTCTTGCGAGCGCTCAGCGGACGTGTTTCGACAATTCGCACACGGTCTCCGACCTTGCATGCGTTGTTTTCATCATGCGCCAGAAACTTCGAGGTTCTCCGCAGAATCTTTTTATACAGGCGATGCTGAACGCGTCTGTCCACTGCGACAGCCACCGTCCTGTCCATTTTGGTGCTCGTTACGATGCCCACCTGGCTTTTGCGGATTCCCCTTTTCTGTTCAGTTCCCATTCTTCCCTCGGTCTATCGAGACTGGAAATTCAAAATTAGTTTCTAATCCTGAATCTTTAATTACAAATCGTTACTTGCGTTCCATTTCTTTGAGAACGGTCGCTATACGGGCAATTTCCCGCCGAATCGCCTTCATTTTCGGCGCGCTTTCCAGTTGTCCGGTAGCTGCCTGAAAGCGAAGCTTGAGCAGCTGCATGCGCAATTCGGAATCTTCGGCGATCAGGTCTTCCCGGGACATGTCTCTCAACTTGGAAGCTTTCATGCACCCTCCTTGCCGAATCTTTTTACGAACTTGGTGCTGACGCACAGCTTATGACCGGCTAACCGCATCGCTTCCTGGGCCATATCTTCCGTCACGCCTTCCATTTCGTAAATGATTTTGCCCGGCCGGATCACCGCGACCCAGCCTTCCGGCGCACCTTTGCCTTTTCCCATGCGGGTTTCAGCCGGCTTTTTGGTAACGGGCTTGTCCGGAAAAACGCGGATCCAGATCTTCCCGCCGCGCTTTACGAAACGGGTGATGGCGACACGCCCCGCCTCAATCTGGCGTTCGCTGATCCAACCGGCTTCCATGGCTTTCAGTCCGTATTCCCCGAAGGTAACCTCCGAACCCCGCCAGGCTTTGCCCCGGCGTTTCCCCTTCTGCTGCTTTCGATATTTGACTTTCTTCGGCATCAACATTTGATGTACTCCCGCAAGCTACCGTCCCTTTTCAGGTCTTTGCATTTCAAAAACTTCGCCTTTGTAGATCCACACTTTGATGCCGATCATTCCGTATGTCGTATTCGCCTCGGCGAAGCCATAGTCGATGTCGGCCCGGATCGTATGCAGTGGAAGCTGTCCGTTCAGATACCACTCGGTACGGGCGATTTCCGCGCCGTTCAGACGTCCGGAGCATCGTATCTTTATGCCCTTGGCCCCGAAACGCAGGGTGCCGTCCACGGCCCGGCGCATGGCTCTCCGGAAAGCAATGCGTTTGACCAGCTGCTGCGCAATGCCTTCGGCCACAAGCTGGGAATCCAGCTCGGGTTTGTTCACTTCCTGTATCTTCAGGTTGATATCCCGCCCGGTCAACAGCTGTAAATCCTTCTTCAACCTTTCTATTTCACTTCCCTTTTTGCCTACGATAATGCCCGGGCGCGAAGTAAAGATAATGATGGTTAATTTGTTCGCGGCGCGTTCGACTTCAATCCTGGAGATTCCCGCGTGGGAGAATTTCTTCTTGAGCATGGCCTTTAGGCGGAGATCTTCGTGCAGCAGGGCTCCGTAATCTTTTCTCGCGAACCACCGAGAACGCCATGTCCGATTGACGCCTAATCTAAAACCGTAAGGATGAACTTTCTGACCCACGGATACCCCCTACTCTTCCTCTATATCCTTGCCTTTAATAACGATACTCACATGTTTGTTGCGGCGTTGCTGGCGATATGCCCGACCCATCGGCGCCGGTCTGACTCTTCGGCGCCATTTCGTCGGCCCGAGATCCACAACGGCTTTTTCAACGACGAATTGGTCCACATCGGCGGTCGCATTCTTCTCTTTCGCATTCGCTACCGCGGAGAGCAAAACCTTTTCAATCGATTTCGTCGCGCGTTTATTCGTGAAACGCAGGATGGCCAGGGCTTCCTGTACGTTTTTCCCGCGGATAAGATCGATGACCAGCCGCGCTTTCTGCGGCGATCCCTTCAAGTATTTGCCTTTCGCTATCGCTTCCATATTCCTTCAACTTAAGATTCCTGATTCGAGATTCCTGAAAATCCCGAATAAAAATCTCAAATCCCTTTCAGGTTAATGACTACCTCACCGAGGTGGATTTCTCCGAAGCCTTGGTCGTGTGCCCTTTAAACATCCGGGTAGGCGCAAACTCCCCAAGCTTGTGACTGACCATATTTTCGGAAATATAAATAGGTATGAACTTTTTTCCGTTATGCACCGCGATAGTCAGTCCCACCATTTCCGGTGTTATGGTCGAACGCCGGGACCAGGTTTTGATCACCGTGCGCGCTCCGCTACTGGAAACGGCCTGCACCTTTTTAAGAAAATGCTCGTCGACAAAGGGTCCTTTTTTTACTGATCTGGTCATGCTGCTCCCTATTTCCCGCGTCGCTTGATGATAAAGCTTTGAGTACGTTTATTGTTTCGGGTTTTATAGCCCTTGGTCGGCACGCCCCAGGGGCTGACCGGGTGCCTGCCGCCGGACGTCCTTCCCTCACCGCCTCCGTGGGGGTGATCGATCGGATTCATGGCCACCCCTCTGACGGTCGGCCTGATGCCGAGCCAGCGTTTACGTCCGGCTTTACCGAGAGATATATTCTCGGAATTCAGGTTTCCGACCTGTCCGATAGTTGCGTAACATTCAAGATGCACCATTCGCGTCTCACCCGAAGGCAGCTTAATCTGGGCGTATCCTGATTCCTTCGCCAACAGCTGGGCGGATGCTCCCGCTGAGCGCGCCATCTGCCCGCCTTTGCCCTTTTTCAACTCGATATTATGGATCATCGTACCGAGCGGGATGTTCTTCAACGGCAGGGAATTCCCGACCAGGATATCCGCGTTCTCTCCGGCGATTACGCTGGATCCGACCGCAAGCCCATTGGGTGCAAGGATATAGCGCTTCTCCCCGTCGGCGTAAGCCAGCAGAGCGATCCTCGCGGTGCGGTTGGGATCGTATTCAAGCGAAACCACCTTCGCCGGAATCTCCTTTTTGTCGCGCCTGAAATCAATAATGCGATACAATTTCTTGTGTCCGCCGCCGCGATGCCGTATCGTAAGCCGACCCTTGTTATTCCGCCCTGAAATTCTGGTTTTGGAACGTGTTAATTTCTTGACGGGGCGGTCTTTCGACAGTTCCTCGTTATTCAGTGTCGTCCGGAACCGCATCGCCGGTGACGTCGGGTTGTAAGTCTTAATGGAAGACATGTTTTGCCCAGCTCCTACTTTTAGACTGCCTCGGAAAATTCGATCATCTTCTCGCCCTTTTTGAGGGTGACATAGGCCTTTTTCCAGTCGGGTCTGCTGCCTGTATACCTGCCCTGGCGCCGTTTCTTCCCCTGAAAATTTGCAGTCCTTACGCTTTCAACTTTCACTTTGAAAATAGTTTCGACGGCATTCTTTATCTCGATTTTATTCGCGTCGCGAAGGACTTTGAACGTAACGGTTCGCTGCGTATCTTTGATAAAGGTGCTCTTTTCGGTAATAACAGGAAGTTTCAGTACGTTTTCTCTTCGGCTCATCGGTTCAGCACCTCCTGCAACTGGAGGATGGATTCCTTGGAAAACAGCAGCGTATTGCTGTTTACAACGTCGAAAATATTGACGCAGGAACCCGAAACAAGCTTGACCCCGGGCATGTTCCTCGTGGAAAGATCCAGGTTCCGGTTTTCATAGGAGTCGACCACAAGCACTTTCCCTGCAGAACCCATGCCCTCAAGCAATTTCTTGAATTCCTTTGTTTTTGGATTGTCGATTTTCATCGCATCCACAACCATCAGTGCGTTTTCGCTGAGCTTCGCGGAAAGAGCCGAACGCATGGCTCCCCTCAGCTTCTTACGCGGGAACCGGTAGGCATAGTCCCTCGGCTTTGGACCGTGCACGGTGCCCCCGTGCCTCCACAGGGGACTTCGTATGCTGCCGACACGCGCGCGTCCCGTCCCTTTCTGCCGCCACAGTTTTTTACCGCTTCCGCTGACCTCGCCCCGAACCTTGGTTGAGGCGGTTCCTGCCCTGAGGGAATCGTTGTAGTGTTTTACGGCTTCCCAAATGAGTGGCTGGTTGAATTCGGCCTTGAAAACAGCGTCGGACAGCTCCAGCTTGCCGACCACTTCATTAGCAAGGTTTTTTACCTCAATCTCCGCCATTACAGAACCTCACGCATTGCGAAATACGAATTTCAATATTCGTTAGGCCTTCTTAATCATTACATAGCCGCCATTCCGGCCGGGCACGGCGCCTCTAACCAACAGGAGATTGTCCTCTTCCTGCACGCGCACGATCCGCAGCTTGCGAACCGTAACGCTTGTATCCCCCATATGCCCTGCGCCCTTCATGCCGGGATAAACACGGCTGGGGAAAGCCGACGCACCAATCGACCCGGGGGCGCGATGGAACATTGAGCCGTGGGTGGCCCGTCCGCCGCCGAAATTATGCCGTTTTATAAAACCGGCAAATCCCCGCCCCTTGCTTGTCCCCAGAACATCGACACGATCGTCCTTCTTGAAAATCTGGCCTACGAGAATCTGATCGCCCACGTTCGGCGATTCTTCGCCGTTGCCGTAACCGAATTCCCTGAGAATACGGCACGGAGGGACACCGGCCTTTTTGAAGTGTCCGTCTCTGGGTTTGTTCACCCTCGAGGGCTTGATAAACTCCACCAGGCCGAGCTGAACGGCCTCATATCCGTCCCGGTCCTTCATCTTTTTCTGAACAACAATGCAGGGACCCGCCTTTATCACCGTCACCGGAATGACGGTTCCCGCTTCGTCAAATACCTGCGTCATTCCCACCTTTATTCCGATCAGTCCATCAACCATAACAGGTTTCCCGTTTACCGTTCAGCGTTCACCGTTCACCGTGTTTCCATTTTTCGAAGAGGTGACGAAGAACCTGGAACTTCTATATTATTTATGCTCAGTACCGAAAGCCTTGATCTCGACGTCGATCGCCGCGGGCAGATCCAGCTTCATTAATGCATCTACAGTCTGCGGCGTGGGTTCCAGAATATCCACCAACCGCTTGTGAGTCCTTATTTCGAACTGCTCCCGGGATTTCTTATCCACATGGGGGGAACGAAGAACGCAGAACTTGTTTTTGACTGTGGGCAGGGGAATGGGGCCTGAAACCCGGGAACCCGTACGCTTGGCAATATCGACGATTTCGGATGTCGATTGATCCAATACCCTGTAATCGTATGCTTTCAGTCTGATCCTGATCTTTTCATTCAACATGGTCGTTTCTGATTACTCCAGAATGTCGGAAATCGTACCGGCTCCAACCGTCCGGCCGCCTTCCCGAA
>CAZPHK010000259.1:0-5752 GCA_964586015.1 uncultured Acidobacteriota bacterium
ACACCCCGGGGCAAAGGTTTGTCACGTTAGCACGTTAGGACCTTAGAACGTTAGGACGTTTTTAATTCTCCGGCGATTCAAAAACCTCGTTAATGTCTATTATCTTGATATTCTCTTCCTTCACCGGAATCGGAAATACGGCAATAAGCTTGTCTTCTTCAAGCACAGTCTCCGGCTGCGGCCCCGGATAACTGATCGTTGTCGGGTCTCCCGACAACAGCAGGTCCTTGAATCCTTCGGCATCCCTGGTTATCACGACAATCCACAGATTCTGCATTTGAATGTAGCGTTTGACGGCGGTGTTCACCTGCTCCAGGGTCAGGTTGTCGAGGCCGGGGCGGATTGAATCAAGGAAACCGGGATCGGGCATTCGATAGAACGCATCGTCCACCCTGTAGGCGAGCCTTCGGCTCAGGGTCGCTCCGAAGTTCACGACATAATCCTTCAGAAAATGCCGTGTTTCATCGAACCTTTCGCGACTCATGCCTTCATCGATCACCTTTTTGAATTCCCTCATTGCCGTCCGTATGGTGAACAGCGTACGGTCATGCAGGTTGCCCGGTGCCGTAGCGGCTATAGGGCGCAGCCACACTTCGAAAATCTGCGACCGCCGGCTCACATTGACGGGCGGAACCTGGGTTGCATATCCCCTCGGATAGGCTTCAATGTAGCAGTAGTCGCCGTAATTGATGCCCCGGGCTTCGCGAATTACCTGATAAAGCCTTGCAAAGGAGTTTCTGTGCTCCCCCATGGATGAGTTGAAAAGCATCATGGCGTAAAAATCGGCGTCACCCCGATGCAATTGAAAGGGATATCCGAAAGAAACGGGACTGCTGTTCGTATCTTTTTCCACCAGCAGGACGTGAATCCCGTCGATGGCCGCAGGTTCGGGTTTCGGTACCGGTGAGATTTCCCCGGACGGCAGAGAATCAAAATCATCCCGCACCCGCCGTTTGAATCCGGCCGGAAAGCCGCCGCCGACGGCTACGGTTATATTGTCCTTCGTATAATATTTCCTATAAAAGGATTTCACATCCTCCAGGGTGATGGACTCAACGGTCGTAACGTAGCCCTCCGCCGGATGCGCATAGGGAGTGTTGAGGTATATTTCGTGGTAGAGCAGTTCCTTGCTGAGCTCCTCGTCGTTGGAAAACCTGCGGGTTTGCCTGAGGTAATTCATGGTTTGCGTCTTCACCCGCTGAAAATCGTCGGGATCGAACGCCGGAGCGAGGACGGCATCCTTGAAGATGCTGTAATAGGATTCAAGATTATCCTTGTAGATCCGTCCGGTAAAATTGGTCATCTCCTTATCCACGGAAGCGTTGTAACCCGCCGCCATGGGATACAGCCTGTTCAGGATCTGTTCATAGGAATTATTACGAGTCCCGCTGTCCGCGAGAAAGGCAGCCGTCAGGGAAGCCAGGCCTTCTTTCCCGACGGGATCGTTTTGCGATCCGCAATGGATCCATATATTAAACGCGATAAACGGGGAGCCGGTTTCTTCCAACCCGATGGCCCCGTCCTGCAATCCACCCGGTTCTTTACCGGAACAGGCGGAAAACATCAGGGAGGAGATTATCAGCAGCAACACCCATCGTACCTTCATCGCTTCACCTCCTTCGCCGGAAGAAGAGTAACCGTTGTTCTGCCTTCCCTGACCAGATACCGCCTGGCCGCTGCCAGCACATCCTCAGGGGTAATGGAATCGAGCGTTCGATAGTAATCTTCCACGGATCCTATATCTCCGGTAAAAACCACCATGGGCCGGAGCGCGAAACACACTTCCCGGGCTGTTTCCAGTCTCATCAGGAAGCCGTATTTCATGGCGCTTTTGGTATCCTCAAGCAGCCGGGTATCGCACAATACGCTGTTGAAGTGTTCCGCGGTTTTTTCGATTTCGTCTTTCATGGCCGGGACATCCGCCGGATCCGTTACCATTGTTATCACTTCAAGCAGGCCCGGATCGCGCATCAGCTCGAAATCGGCCGAGAATGACTGTACTTTCTGCTCCTGAATAACCAGCTTCTTATAAATTTCGGAATTGGGGCCGAACGCCACCATGCCCAGCACCTCGGTCGCCACGGCCAGCTTGTCCGTTGCGCTCCAGGCCGGGCCCTTGTAGCCGACGCTCAGAATGGGCAGGGTGCGTCCGGGAAATTGAACCGTCGCTTCTCTCGGCGACGTCTGCGGCGGCTCCGGCGTTATCTCCGGAGCCCTGTATCCTGTCTGCCAGGGAGAATAATATTTCCGGATGAGAGCTTCGGCACGGTCGAAATTAAAATCGCCCGCCAGCAATATCACGCAGTTTTCCGGCCGGTAGTAGCGTTTATAGAATTCCAGGCTGTAGGCATATCCTTCCGGCATTGCACGCACATCCTTTTCGAAACCGATCGTGAGGTGCTTGTATGTGTGCCGGTCAAACGCCGTATCAAAAATCTTTTCATAGAGGTAGTAGTAAGGATCGCTTTTTCCCTGGCTGAACTCGCCCAGAATCGCTCCGGCCTCGGTCCGGAACTGGGCTTCGGAGTAGTGAAGGTTCATGAAGCGATCGGATTCAAGTTCGATAATCTTTTCCAGCGCGTCGCTGGCGGCGACAAAATAATACTGGGTGAAATCGTTGCTGGTGGAAGCATTGTACATAGCCCCGATTTCGCTTGGGACCTTATCGAAATTGGGGTACTTCTCGGTTCCGCGGAACATCATGTGTTCGAAAAAATGAGCGTAGCCGCTTCTCCCCGGCTCGTATTCGTCACGGGAACCCGTTCGTACAACCGTAACGTAGGCAATCTGCCCCGGCGCCCCCGCCTTGATCAGGAAGGCCTTTAAACCGTTTTCCAGCCGGATTTGCCGGTATTCATACGGGAATATTTTTCTCTCCTGTTCTGAAAGAACGGTTGCAACCAGCGCTAAGACAACCAGGAGAAATAATGCGCATCTTTTTCGCATCGGTCGGCTCCATTACGGAAGTCCAGCCCGAATTTTCCGCAAGCTCAAAGTATCGCCAGGAATCCTGGTAATATTTTGAGCCGGTTCCACATTGCGGCGATACAGAACCTTTCATAGAAACGCGGGCTGTAGAAAATTGCATTGAAACAAAGGAACTGATTTCGGTGGCCTCACCGCACCAGGGTCGACGCATCGGCGCGCGGCATGTTTCGTTCATTATCCCAATAGGGCGAGAGTTTCCGGAGATTGGTCACAATCTGCGGGAAAACTTCGAGAACCTTGTCGATGTCCTCGTCCGTGTTATACCGGCTCAGGCTGAAGCGTACGGATCCGTGCACGGCCGTAAACGGCACCTTCATCGCCCTGAGCACATGGGAGGGCTCCAGGGAGCCGGAGGTGCAGGCGGAACCGCTCGATGCGCAGATTCCGAAGGAGCTGAGCTGAAAGAGCATGCCCTCGCCTTCAATGTAATGGATGGATATGTTGAGAGTGTTGGGAAGCCTGGGAGCTTCCTGGCCGTTGACCTGAACGGAAGGAATCTTTTCCAGGAGTTCCCTTTCAAGCCGGTCCCTCAGTGCCTCAATTCTCGCTTCATCCTCTTCCCGTTGTTCCATCGCCAGTGTCAGCGCCCGGCTCAGCCCGATAATATAGGGAACGTTTTCGGTTCCTCCACGGCGGCCGTCCTCCTGGTGGCCTCCCAGCATGAAAGGCCGGCAACGGGTTCCGCGCCGCATGAACAGAGCCCCTATCCCTTTGGGAGCATGCAGCTTATGACCGGAAAACGACAGAAGATCCACGAACGGAAACCCGCTGACCAGATCGATCGGAAGTTTCCCCACCGTCTGGGTTGCGTCCGTATGGAATATGATCGAAGGGTCCGTCTGCTTGGTAATGCGGGACAACTGCTCGATCGGAAAAACAACCCCGGTTTCATTATTCGCATGCATGATGGAAACCAGGAGAGTGTTGTGAGACAGCGACCGGATAAACTCCTTCACATCCAGGTTCCCTGCCCGGTCCACTCCCAGGTAGGTCACCTGATATCCGTTCCGCTCCAGTTCCCGGCACACTTCCAGGATGGCGGGGTGTTCCACGGCCGTCGTGATGATGTGCTTACGGTTGGGATTTCCATGAGCGGTCCCCATAATGGCCGTGTTGTTGCTCTCCGTGGCGCAGCCGGTAAACAGAATCTCCTTGGGGTCCACGTGTCCCAGGGCACCGGCAATGTTCCTGCGGGCTTCCGCTATTGCATTGCCGGTCTGACGCGCCGGCTCGTACATTGAACTTGGGTTGAAATAATCCTCCGTCAGGTAGGGGATCATCGCTTCATATACTTCCGGAGCGATCCGCGTCGTGGCGTTATTGTCAAGATAGGTAATATTCATTCGTTTCCTTATACCTCGATTACCCGGATTCTTTCATCCACCTGGTCTTTTAATACACGCTCCACCATCATTTTCAGAGTCTGGCTGGCCCCCAAGCAGTTAGAGCATGCGCCCTTCAATTTGCAGTAAATTATGGTGCCCTTTATATCGAATATCTCAACGTCGCCGCCATCCATTTGAAGGGACGGCCGTACATACTCGTCGACGACCTTTTCCACCTTTTTCGCAAACTGATAGGGAGAAAATTCCGGATCCTCCTTCACTTCCCTGGGGGAAATCTGGACCAGTTCCGGATGCTCCGCCGCCGCAGTCTCCCCGGCCCATACCTGGTCCAGGATATCCTGCAAACCGCCCGGCACATGATGGCAGGAGGTACAGCCTCCGCCGGCCTTAATCGCATTGGTTATCTGAGGAATCGAACGCAGATTCAATTCACGGATTTTTCTTTTCAGGTAGGGTTCCGTTATGGAAAAACATTTGCATACAATTCTGCCCTCTTCCGTCTCCTGGTCGTGCAGATCAATGCCGAGGCTCTTGAGGTCCACACCTCGCCGCTGCGCCCAGTTGTAAACGGCCGCCTCGAGCGCTTCAGCTCCCATAACCGAGCAATGGATTTTCTGTTCCGGCAATCCTTGAAGATATTCAACAATATCGCTGTTCTGGATCTTCAAAGCATCGATGGGCGTGTATTCGCCCATCTCGATAATGGCGCAGAGAGCTTCTGAGGATGCAATCGCCGAAGTGCAGCCGAAAGTCAGGTATTTGGCCTCCGTAATTATATCCTGCGTCGGATCGGTTGGATGGCGCTTCACCCGGAAGGTAAACCGCATGGAATCTCCACAGGCAATGGATCCATGTTCTCCGACTCCATCCGGATTTTCAATCTCTCCCAGGTGGGTACCCGGTTTTCCATGAACTGCATCCATGAACAGTTGTTTCGTTTTTTCGCTGTATTCCCAACTCATTTCATAACTCCGAAGTATATTGGCATTCCCGTTTGCATTGCTTAACCGCCTATATTGTCTTTGCCTGCGAAATGCTTAAGGTTACAATAAAAACGGGGATTATGTTACAATCCGCAGATTTCAGACATCCTTAATATAACGCCTGGAGGCAGCGGGCGCAAATTATAGAATCCATTAAATTAAGAATTAATTCGTCCTGAATGTGTCCGCGGCTTCGGCAAAGTCGGCTGTTTAATCCGGCTCCAGCCTGAGGTTTCTCTGATTATCGTCTGCGCGCTCTTTCCTGCCGCTGACGCAGACGACGGCGTTCCCCGCAAAAACCTCGTCGAGGATCGTGGTGGCCGGCGCCGCGCGCGGCGAGGAGACGATCCGCGTCCACGTGCCGTGGTGGACGACCCCGAAGGCCTCGATCCGCGTCAACGGCAGACCGCTCGCATGGGACGCCAAGGCGACGAG
>CAZPHK010000260.1:0-5721 GCA_964586015.1 uncultured Acidobacteriota bacterium
TCAGGGCGATCTCCGATATTCCCAGAACAGCTTGAAAAATAATTTCGTCGATAATCCGCAGAGATTTCTCGAGCGAAGCATCCTGATCCAGCAAATTAAAAAGGCTGTCGCATTCCACGGCCAGCACGGCATCCGCCGCCTGCCTCAAGTCATGCATGCCCTGCTCCGCTTTTGCACGACATTCCTTTCCCTGAAGTCCGAAAGGCATCGTAAAGATTGCGATGGCGAGTATTCCCATTTGAGACGCGATGCCGGCAAAAATCGGAGCCGCTCCTGTAAAGGTACCGCCGCCTTCGCCGCCGACAAGGAATATAAAATTGAAGCCCTTCAGAAGCTCCAGAACACGCTCCGTTTCTTCAAGGGTTGCGCTCTGTCCGATCCGCGGATTGCCGAAACAATTCATCCCCCTGGTGACGCGGGTCCCAATTTCAAATTTTACAGGGGCCGCGGACTTCCGCAATCCCGCCATATCGGTATCCGCCGCGATAACCTCAATCCCCTGAATGTTCGATTCAACCATCCGATTTATTATGTTTATCCCTGCCCCCCCGATTCCTATCACTCCTATCCTGGTCGGCAGCCGCCGCTCTTCATCAAAAGTAATCATCGTGTTTTCCCTGTCAAAGGTATTCGACCGGCACTTTATTTATGAATTTCCGGGCTACCCTTCGAGCCATTTCATGAATTTTTCGATCCATGAAGGGGATGGAACGGGCCTGGTCAGGAAATCATTGTAGGTGGCCTTTTGAGCTTCGAGAATCGCAAGTCCGACAGCGGAAGAATACGTGGGGTGCGCCAGCTCTTCCGTCAAGCCCCTGAAGCCAATCGGACACCCCCGGCGTACGGGCATTTCAAGAATACGTCCCGCAAGTTCAAGCATTCCGCCCATCATGCTGCCGCCGCCTGTAAAAACAACATTCATGAGAGTCCGTTGGCCTATCCCGGACTGCAAAATAACACTTTTTACAATCTCCAGCAGTTCGGCGCCCCGGCAGTAAAGATATCCGCATATTTTTTCGCGCGAACAGTCCTGCGCATCTTCCGCTCCCAGCTTTCGGACGGCAATCGTTTCATCGGGAGAAATCTGTTCCGGCAATACGCTCCCCGACTCGATCTTGATCCGCTCGGCCTCTTCGCGCGTTGTGCGGAGTGCGGCGACCAGGTCTCTGGTGAAATGCTCTCCACCGACGGGAATAACCGAGGTGAAGTACACGGTCCCGTTAAAAAAAACGGCAATGTCCGTAGTTCCCGCGCCTATGTCCACGACGGCCGAGCCGAATTCTTTTTCGTCGGGAGTGAGAACCGCTTCGCCGCTCGCTATCGATTGAAGGATTATACGCTTCACTCCGATCCTGGCTTTGTTCGCGGCGTTAACGAGGCTTTGGCACAGAGCGCCGTCGCACGTGATCACGTGGAGCCTGAGATCCAATCGATTGCCCGACAATCCCACGGGATTCTTGATTCCACCATGGTTATTTACAATAAATTCCAGGGGGAGAATATGAATCGCATCGCCCTCTTCGGATACGGACGCCGATTGGGCGGCGCGGATGGCACTTTCCACATCCTTTGCCGTCACCTCACAATACTTACCCTGTACAGGCACCGTACCCTGAAGATTCCGGCTCCGGGCATGACTGCCGGAAATTCCGGCGACAACATGATTCACCACGATGTTCGATTTCGACTCTACGGCATCCAGGACCTGGCGGATGGATTGCACCACTTCGGAATGATTCACCACCATTCCTTTTGTCAGGCCCTTCGAACGGCACAGGCCGCTGTGAACTATCTCGAGCTCGCCTTCCGTTCCCGTCCTGGCTATCACGATGCACGTTTTCCAGGTGCCGACATCCAATCCGAATATCATATTTTCTTTTCTTCTCATGGCAGTTAATAAACAAGTAAGATTTACGGGTATCGCATCATCTCCCGCCGAGTTCAAGAACCAACGGGAATGGCGCGGGTGCAGCCTTCATGTGCTTATCCGACGCAATGTTCAGCAATATTCCGGACGCCGCCAGGCAAACCACCAGGGAACTCCCGCCCTGGCTTATGAAGGGCAGCGTAAGGCCCTCTGTCGGGATTATGGCCACGGCGCTGGAAATGTTAATTAAAGCCTGGAGCACAATCATAATCGTTATGCCCAGCCCCAGGTAAAATCCCGAGGCATCCGGGGCATTGACGGATATCTTAATTCCTAAATAGAGGTAATACAGAAAGGCGGCTATTACCAGCAGGGTTCCTGCAAGTCCGACCTCTTCGCCTATTATCGGATAAATGAAATCGCCCTGCGCTTCGGGCAGAAAAGAGAACTTCTGAATACCCTCTCTCAAGCCGACACCCAGCAGACCGCCGCTGCCCAGGGCAAGCGTGGCATGCCTTATTTGATGGCTGGCATTAAGCGGGTCCGTCAAAGCCTCCAGCCAGGTGTAAATGCGGCCGCGACGATACGACGCACTCCACAAAGCGAGAAAAAGTGCCGGCAGGCACAAAAGAACCGTAGTCCAGATATATTTCCAATCCAGACCGGCGACGAAAAACAGAATTGCCGTGAAGGATAAAAGACAGACTGTCTGTCCAAGATCGGGCTCCATTAGAATCAGCCCGGCGAACACACCCACGACAGCCAGGAATAGAACCATGTGCCGCCCGGGTTTTTCGACTTCCCCCCTGTGACTTTGCAGGAAATATGCCGCACAAAAAAGAATTATGAGCTTGGCTGCCTCCGAAGGCTGAAAGGATACCGGGAATCCCAAATCCAGTGATCGGTGAGAACCCTTGACGGATTCCCGGAAAAATACAAGTACGAGGCAAACCACAGTGACAATTGCCAGTGGAGCCAGGATTTTCGGCTTAAGCCAGACATGGTAATCAACCAGAGCCAGCAGAATCATCATAAGATAGCCGACTGCCGCAAACAAAGACTGCCGCGCAAACATATAGGAAGGCTCGCCTTTCTGGGCGCCGACCGCCATGGAGGCGCTGTAGACCATCAGCAGTCCAAAAAGCGTTAACGCCGTGATTCCTATTAAAAGCAACTGATCGTTTTGCGCTCTCCATTTCATGGCTTTTATCCCGTTTCCATAGATCCGAGAGATGGGGCGGCAGGAACATGAAGATTTAACAGGGTCTCCCGGGCAATTATCCGGAAAACCGGCGCCGCCACATCGCCTCCGTAAATGTCGCCTTCGGGTTCATCAATGAGAACCAGTATCGTTATCCTGGAATCCGGCAGAGGCGCAAACCCTACGAATGAAGCCACGTACCTCGTCTTCGAAAACCTGCCGTTTTCGATTTTTTGAGCGGTGCCGGTTTTGCCGGCCGACCGGTAGCCCTGCAGGAAGGCACGTGTTCCTGTTCCATTTAAAACGACCCCTTCAAGAATGTTCTGCATGGCCGCGGCCGTTTCGGAACGCATTACTCGAACGCGTTCCGGTTCGTGCCTGTAGACGACTTCCCCTTTATCGCTGACAACCCGGTCCACGACAGAGGGACGCAATTTATATCCTCCGGTTGCAACGATATTGACGGCTGTGAGAACCTGCATTGAAGTTACGGAGATTTCGTGGCCGAACGATATGGAGCCGATTGACAGCGCGGACCAGTCTTCCGGTTTTCGCAGAAATCCTTCCGCTTCCGCCGGCAGATCCACGCCTGTAGCGGAGCCGAATCCAAAAGAACAGAGCCACCTGTAGAGCGGTTCTTTCCCTAACCTCATGCCCAGCTTTATGGCGCCGACATTGGAGGAATTTTCAATAACTTCCTCGAAAGTCAATAATCCGTAAGGCTTATGATCGTGAAACGAATGCCCCCCCAATAGTATGGATCCCATTTGACAGTCGATGGTTTCGTGCAGTTTGACCAGCCCTTCTTCCAGGGCCGCCGAAGCCGTGACCACTTTCAGGGTGGATCCGGGTTCATACTGGTCCTGAACGGCACGGTTCCGCCACACCCGGCTCGGGTATTCTCCGTATCTGTTGCAGTTAAAGTCCGGATAGTTGGCGAGGGCCAGGATCCTTCCGGTGTCGGATTCCATTACAATCGCCACTCCCGCAGCCGCACGATGGGCTTCTACTCCGGAAGCCAGTTCCCTTTGAGCCAAACTCTGTATGGAGCTGTCAATACTTAAAACAATGGAGTTTGCCGCCTTGGGCGGCTTGATCACCTGTTTGTCGTATGAGCGGCCAAGTGCGTCCGTTTTATAAACGGCAAGACCCTCTTCGCCTCTGAGTTCATTCTCGTACTGCTGTTCCAGTCCGGCGACGCCTTCGCCCGCCATATTTACAAATCCCAGTGTGTGGCTGGCAAGGTTCCGGTGCGGATACACCCTCATGCCCTCATCTACCATATAGACGCCGTTCATTTCGAGAGACAGGATGTAGGAAGCTACCGCGGGATCTATTCTTCGCTTGACTACCAGGTACTTCCTGTGCGAAGGATCGGACATCCTGTGCATCAACTCCTCGGGATCCAGATCCAGAATGGAGGCAAGTGTGTCCGCCGCCGTACGAATATTTTCTATCCTTCTCGGCTCTGCTATGACGGTTTTAACCGTTACACTGACGGCTAATGCCTCCATATTCCTGTCGTAGATGATCCCCCGCGTTGGGAGGACCGGTCGTTTCTCGACGCCTATTTCATCCGCGAGAGCGGATATTTCTTCATGTTGAAAAACCTGGAACTGTAGAAGCCTTCCGGAAACCACGAAGCTGCAAAAAATAAAGAAGGCCAGTACAGCTAGAAGTCTTACAGGTTTGAAGGGTATATCGCTACTGTTCATAATCCGTTAAATGCAATATTTTTCACTGGTTCCGTGGAACGGCCGAGGTTGCCGGAGAACTTCTCACGTTTTTCTGAATCTCCATGTTCATAGGAGGCCGGAATGATCTGATCGGGCTGCAGCAGAAACATTCCCAGATCCGCTTGAGCCATGGCATTGAGTTTCTCGGGATTTTTCAAAATCTGTTCTTCAATGATGCACTGCCGGTGAATATTTAACAGCTCCTTCTCTTTCAATTGCAGCCGTTGAAGCTGGTATCCTATTTGAATGTTCTGCCCCCCGACCCAGAGGTAAATAAAGAGGCTGCCGGCAACGGCTAAAAGGGGTAAAACAACCGCCATGGATTTCAACAAAATCCGCGGATCCGTGGATCTCCTGAGACCATAATTTCTATTTTCAAATCCGGGAGCTAGATCCAGCATGATAATCTCCACGAGCTTACAGAATTCTCTTTTCGAAACAGGGTGCCCATCGTAGCCCGCCCTGCGATACGAGACCCTGCGAAAAAAGAACGGTCGCGATCAAGCTTCAGGGTGGAAAGTCGATTCAACCCTTCCGGGAATCCGGAAAGGGACCGACATGGAATCAAAGCCACCGGCATGGCGCTTACCTGTACGCTCTTCGAGCTGTCTGTTTATGTTATTGAAGATTGAGCAATTATGGCGTGGAACTATTCAAGACTTATTCCGGTGCTGATGATTTTATAATAGGTCTCGTCATAATCTTCGCCATTTCCAACGTACTTCTCGAAACAACCGGTATCCCATATTTCCAGATAGCGACCACGTCCGATGATACTCACCTCTTTGGTAATGCCGGCTATTTTGATCTGCAGCGGTGTCAGTGAGATTCTTCCCTGCCTGTCAAGTGTAGAGTCGCTCAGAGTGTTCTCCAACATTCGCTGGAACTTGTCGCTCTCTCTGCTTACGGGCATGGCG
>CAZPHK010000261.1:0-5694 GCA_964586015.1 uncultured Acidobacteriota bacterium
ATTTTATCAAACATTTATGTACTAAGCATTTAGTTTCTATCGGCAGTGACCGGAAGTTTTAACGAATATCTCTATAAGCTGTTTACATTGAACAGGTTACAAAAATAATATCGCCGGCATCGATTTAAAATCAAAATCGCAGAATTTGAAATGTCGGGCAGGAACTTTTGTTTATGGTGGAAGGCAAATTCGTATTTTCGCAATTCCTGGATTATGTCATTTGCCTTTTATACTCTGCAAAATACTAGTTTTTATCAAAATTGCCGGTTTTGATAATCTCAGGACTCAGGTTGTGGAGTTTGCTCCAGGTCGCATTGTTGTACCTGATGTAAATACCAACGCCGGGGCCGAAATCAATTATGACATCATCCTGCCCGTTGCTGTCCAAATCGCCCACTGAAATAATTTCGGGGCTTAGATTGTGCAGCCTGGTCCATGTCGCATTGTTATATTTGATCCATAAGCCGGTACCTGGACCAAAGTCGACAATGCAATCGTCTTTACCGTTGCCATCCAGATCCCCTGTGGCAATGATTCCCGGGCTCAGGCTATGGATCCTGGTCCATGTCGTGTTGTTGTGCCGGACATAAGTGCCGATACCGGGACCGAAATCCATAATGCAGTCGTCCTGGCCATTGCCGTCGAGGTCACCCGTTGACATGATCTCAGGGCTTAAACTGTGCAATTTTGTCCAGGTGGAGTTGTTGTAAAAGACATAAACGCCGATACCGGAACCGAAATCCATAATGCAGTCGTCTTCACCATTACCGTCGAGATCCCCTGTTGTGATGATTTCAGGACTTGAATTGTGCAATTTTGTCCAGATGGAGTTGTTGTATCTTACCCAGAGGCCGGTCCCGGGGCCGAAGTCGATTATAACTTCATCCTCACCGTTGCCGTCCAGGTCGCCTGTTGTGATGATTTCCGGGCTCAGGCCGTGCAGCTTGGCCCACGCAGCGTTGTTGTATCTTATCCATATACCGACTCCGGAACCGAAGTCGACAATGACCTCATCCTCACTGTTGCCGTCCAGATCACCTGTTGCGATGATTTCCGGGCTCAGGCTGTGCAGTTTGGCCCAGGTTGTGTCGTTGTATCTTGCCCAAATACCGGTGCCGGTCCCAAAATCGAAAATTACATCGTTTGCCGCTCTCTGTGAACCGACAGGGGAAAGCTTCAGGATGAAGACGTCTCGGTTAGACAAATCGCAAGGATCATCGGTCCCACAAGTATCGTCCAATGCTCCGTCAGTAGTCGGGAAGTCGGTCGAATATGTATACCCGGTCAAATAGATATTGTCGGAAGAATCCAGAGCAATGCTCTCAGAAGAATCGCCCCCGTCCCCGCCAAGGAAAGTGGAGTATAACAACCCCGAAACTTCCTTATTCAGTACCGCCACAAAAGCGTTTGAAGAGGGAGGCGGTGTGCTTTGGTATGCATCTGTCGTTGTTGCGAAGTCGATGGAATTTGTCCCACCGGCTAATATAACATTACCGCTGCTGTCCAGCGCGATGTCATTTGCCTCATCAGCGCTATTACCACCAAGAAAGGTTGCATAGACTAGAGCTGATGCGGTCGGATTCAGTTTTGCAACAAAGGCGTCACACCATACAGCGAACTCAGTTTGATACGAGCCTGGTGTGGTCGGGAAATCGTCTGAATATGTAGACCCCGTTATAAAAGCGTCACCATTGGAATCCAAGGCAATGCCGCCACAATATTCAGCTTTGCTGCCGCCGAGATAAGTCGAATATTCCAGTGCAGTACCGTCAGGATTCAGCTTGGTAACGAAGACGTCAGAACGATAGTAGGATCCGCTGTTGTAATCACAGTTACCGTCGCTACCGCAGGTTGGATCCAGTACTCCGTCAGTAACCGGGAAGTCCGTAGATTCGGTTTCGCCTAGTACGAAGGCCCTGCCGGATGAATCGACTTTAAGAGAGTGTCCCTCATCGTCTCCCCCCCCACCCAGGAATGTGGAATAAATCAGACCGGAACCCGTCGTGTTGAATTTTGTTACGAAGGCATTCTTGCGATGTGCGTATGCTTCTTCCTGAAAAGCCCCGACTGTGGCTGGATAGGGGTACAGGTAATAATAACAAGGTGTGGGCGAACATGTAGTGGGCAGAGGGCCTGCTTCTCCGGTAATATACGCATGTCCGGCGTCATCAATATCTATGTCATATGCTTTGTCCTCGCCGCTTCCGCCTATAAAGGTAGAATAAATTATATCGGATCCGGTGGCGTTCAGCTTGGTCACAAAAGCGTCCCGCGAGCAAGTCCAGGCCGGTTTCATTTGATCAAATTGCCTGAACTTTGGCTGTGCCTGAAAGGTAGGGCTGCCGGGAGTGAGGGGAAAGTCGTAAGAAGCTGTGGAGCCCGTTATATAGGCGTTGCCTTCGGCATCGACGGCAATCGCCGTTGCGCCGTCGTCGCCTGTGCTCAGATAATCCCCGAAAGTCGTTGATCCTCCCAGGTAAGTTGAGTAGATCAGAGTGGAACCGGAGGGATCCAGCTTTGTTACAAATGCATCTCCGCAACTGCCGACACAAAAGCCAAGAGAATTGTCAAAGGCGCCGTCGGTCGTCGGAAAATCGGCAGATGTGGTCCGCCCCGTGAGATAG
The DNA here is from genome assembly GCA_964586015.1 of uncultured Acidobacteriota bacterium. Taxonomy (GTDB): domain Bacteria; phylum Acidobacteriota; class UBA6911; order UBA6911; family UBA6911; genus UBA6911. The sequence goes on from CAZPHK010000261.1 coordinate 2,625, forward strand.
ACGTTACCCGTTTGGTCAACTTCGATATCCTCAACATCATCATCCAGGTTGCCCCCGAGGTAGGTGGAGTACTCCAATTCCGGATCGATGATTAGAGTCCGCCCCGGGTCATGAGGCGCAAGGTCGAATGCAACCTGAACTGCGGTCCCATCTGCAGAAGCCTTTTCCTTGAGAACATACCGGCTGGCGACCTCCTTGCGGGTGTTGTCGATCGTCTGATAGGTCGTGGGTCTGCGAAACTTGACTGAGATGCCTTCAGCCGGTTCCATGATCAGATTGCCCTGCTTGTCGATATCGACATTTTGTGCGCCTTCAATCGAAAGGAGGATCGCGGAAGGGTCCGCACCGGGCGAGATTACAAAATCGTATTCGAGTTGCCGCCGGTTGCCGTAATAAACGATATCAATGCCGGGGTAAAGGTCCTGGAAGCGCACTTTTTTATACGTTTTTATATTTCGGTGCCATTTTTCCGGATCATTGCCGATGAAGTAGTTGCTTTTGCCTGGGAGTGCATCAAGGCCGGTGATTTTCGGGTTGGGATTGGCCTCAATAAACTTCAGCCTGACCACGTCGTTTGCGACTGGGGAGTATTCGTCATTAGCGGAGACTTTGCCTGATTTTCGTTCCTCTTCTTTAAGAGATCCGCGCCTTAAACTCAGTATCGTTTCGTTTGAAGTCAAAAATAATGTGTATCCGTTTCCTCTGGAAAGAAACTTTACCGAATCATCGACCTGACCATTGTTGGCTTCAAAACTTAAAGGCAATTTGCCGAAATTCTCGGCCAGGGAGGAATAAGTCTGCGGTTCGGCATCTTTAGCCTGGAGCTGTGAAACCAGTACAAATCCCATCAATAGAAAAAAAGCAATCCAAGTGCGTCTCATTTCGGCATCCCTCCGGGAAAACGAAATACTGGAAGCAATCAAACGTCAAATCTTAGATTTTGCTGCAGGATCAGGGGGCGGGGCGTGGACAACTAAATAAATCCTGCGGAGCGTGCGAGTCTGCTGTAATTGTTTGTGATGCCATATTTTTTATAACCGAATCGCATGATAGTCAACGACTTATTCAGATGCTTCCCGGCGGATGAGACGCCGGACGTGCTGATGCCGCTGCTTTTCCGAAATACAGAGCAGATGTGCCTGTCCGTAATAGGGGAGCTTTGGGCATCGCGACACCAATTTATTCTTAATTCCTATAGCGATATGATGATCCAGCCTCAATACCAGTTTGGGGTTTGGAGCAAAGTGTTTCTTTTATCCGGATATTTTATTTTTGATATTTGAAACAGAGCTGAAGTAAGATGGACCCAGTTTATATGCAGATTAAGGGGAGCCCGGCAGAGAATGCTCCTGACGGCAGGTTCTGCAAATCCTGTTGGGAAGAGCTCCTTTCGGTTTTCCAGACGCCTGCTATAGTGGCTCCTGAGCAGGAATCACCACAGGCCCCCGTGTAGCCGCCCCACTTAGGGCGGATTGTCTTCAGAGTATTACATCAAGGAATATGGAATGCTATCAATTCATACAGCACCAAGGGCTTTACGAGTGCTCTGTGTGAAAAAGGAAATTAGCTATGCGTAGAACAGGACCACTGGTTTTCATCGTCGCCACATTAGGCATGTTTCCCGGATTGTTCTCCACGGTCAGTGCGCGCGAGATCCCGAGAGATCTTGTGCCGGCACTGATCCGGTCTATGAAGAACGAAATGCCGGCAAGCTACAACGTCAGGACTGAGGATAAGGGGCGCCTCATTGCAGACAATCCGATCCAACAGCTGCGTTTTGGATTCACGGATCGGGGCATCGATGTAATTGCCGGAGGGAAAGCATACTGGCATATGCAGTTTCGGGGCTACAGTTTTGAAGGAAAATATGTTCCGCTCGAGGCCGTGATGCCTGAATCCATTGGAGCACGCGTGGAATATAAGCGCGAAGGTATGACGGAATGGTACATAAACAGCCCTTACGGGGTGGAACAGGGATTTACCTTCGAAAGTCCGGAAAATCCGGAAAACACCAGGCTGGTCTTAAACATTACTCTTGAGGGAGACATAGTTCAGCAGGGGAACAGCCTTGTATATCGTTCAGAAGATGGGGATCAGGTCTGCTATAAGGGACTGCAGGTCTTTGACGCCGAGGACCGCCGGCTGGCCTCGAATCTCGCTTTACGGGGGAAGCAATTATTCATAGAGGTGGATGTGACGGATGCCGTTTATCCCGTTACGGTCGATCCGGTTTTCACTTCTGATACCAGGCTCAATGCCTCGGACGGCGCGGCGGATGACCGCTTCGGCAGCCACGTGGCGATCAGCGGGAATACGGCTGTCGCCGGGGCATGGCTTGACGATGATAAGGGCATTGATTCCGGATCCGCCTATATATTTGTCAGAAGCGGGGATACGTGGAGAGAACAGCAGAAGCTGACGGCCTCGGATGGAGCGGAAGGTGACAGCTTTGGCTTCTCCGTGGCGATCAGCGGGGACACGGCCATTATTGGAGCGGACTGGAATGATGACAAGGGCATTGATTCCGGATCGGCCTATATATTTGTCAGAAGCGGGGATACGTGGAGCGAGCAGCAGAAGCTGACGGCCTCGGACGGTGAGGCAGATGACGGCTTTGGCTACTCCGTGGCGATCAGCGGGGATACGGCTGTTGTCGGGGCGTGGGGAGACGACGACAAGGGCGCCGATGCCGGGGCCGCCTACGTATTTGTCAGAAGCGGGAATACGTGGAGCGGGCAGCAGAAGCTGACGGCCGCTGACGGTGCGGCGGAGGACTACTTTGGTGACTCCGTAGCGATCAGCCGGGATACGGTCATTGTCGGAGCAGACTGGAGTGACGACAACGGCACCGATTCCGGGTCCGCCTACGTATTTGTCAGAAGCGGGGATACGTGGAGCGAGCAGCAGAAGCTGACGCCGTCGGACGGCGCTGTTGAGGACTATTTCGGCTGGTCCGTAGCGATCAGCGGGGATACGGTCATTGCCGGAGCAGACTGGGATGATGACAACGGCACTGATTCCGGGTCCGCCTACGTATTTGTCAGAAGCGGGGATACGTGGAGCGAGCAGC
>CAZPHK010000262.1:0-5664 GCA_964586015.1 uncultured Acidobacteriota bacterium
CAATGACCCGGAATCCAATACTCCGTTACTTGTCAGGCGAACCTTGTGTTCGCCCCTACAATTTATCTGACTTCTTGCTCCTGTTTTTATATTTTCTCACATTCGGTACCCGCTAATCCGATACAATAAGAGACTCGTCGATCTCGTTCGTCGGAAATGGAAGGACAATACAACGGAACATGCAAATAAATATTCGCTATATCACGCTGACTATAATAGTTATAACGGCCCTGACCTTCGAAGTTCACTCCCAGTCCGTTCAATACTACCCGGCCCTGCAGCCTCTTCCCAATCATGAAACCGCGTCCATACTGAAGGACAATACCCTTTTCACCGTATATGGAAGGGCTTTCGGCGTCGCGCCGGTTCTGGGACGACTCGGGACATATAAGAGTTTCGAAGATATGGAGATAGAGGTGGAGCCATGGCTTGAATCCATCAGGGAAAGAAACGGGAAGAAGGGCGCGATCGCAGGAATTCATCTGATTTATGCCATGGCCACTCCCTGCGTCCCGGGCGACGACTGCCTGCTTTATCTGGAGGGAAGAGAAAAGGACATTGTCAGCAAGTACATCATACCGGCGGCGAAGCGCGGCTGGATGGTTATACTTGACACCCAGATCGGCAAATCGGATCCCGTTGAACAGGTGCAGAGAATTATCGACAAAGGCTACCTGAAGTACGAGAATGTCCATTTAGCCCTGGATCCTGAATTCCGCGTTTATCCCGGAAGAAAACGACCCGGAACTCCGATAGGCACCATCCATGCCTGGCAGATAAATAAGGTCCAGAGACTCCTTGACGATTACGTCCGCATAAACAAACTGAAGAGGAAAAAAATATTGATTGTCCATCAGTTCGGAGACGCCAACATCGACGACGGAGTTCCCTTTATGATTGAGGATAAAACAACCCTGAAGACTTTTGAACATGTCGAGCTTGTAATTGACGCGGACGGTCTTGGGGAACAGGCGGTTAAGGTAGTGAAGTACAACAAAATGACGGATGCGGAGGTTTATCCTTTTATCAAATACCGGGGGATTAAGGTATTCTTCCCCAATCCCTGGGAAAAAAACGGACATTTCGATAAGCCGCCGATGAACCTGGACCAGATTTTCGGAATCGAACCGGTCATAGGCGGACCCAGGATGCGTACAAAACCCGATGTTATAATCATTGCCTGAAAGCATTTCCGGCAAATAATGCCGCATCCTTCGGTTGCATAAATTAGAGAAAGGGCGGAAATCCGAAAACCCGGACCTGAAATCTTCAATCGTTAATTTTCAATCAAATGATTCGATGACTGCAGAGGATTCAAGAAAAACGGTTGCCTGCATCCGTTGCATCCATTACCAGGTAACCTGGGATCCCCAAAGGCCCTACGGATGCCGGGCGCATAACTTCAAATCGCACAAGAATCCTGCCGCTGTCGTATTTGAAAGCTCCGGTATGGAATGCCAGCTCTTCATAGAAAAAAAACGCTCCTGACAATTACAGATCAGCAGCCGGCATTGTCTCCGGCATCTCTTTCAGCTTCACTGTATTAAAGATTCCGACTCAAGAGATTACATACAGTTTGCAGGTTAAACGTTGGAAGCTTACACGTTTAAAGAAAAAGCGTCATTGAACGTTGGACCTTGGACTTTAGACCTTCGACCGACTGCCGACTGTTTTTTTAATCATCACATCTTGAGGCCAGAATATTCTGCAGGCGCTCCGGATCCCGCCTTAAATGGACGGTTCTGCCCTGCCGCACATAAACAAGCCCGGGCTTTGCGCCTCTGGGCTTTTTGACGTGCTTGATGGGAGCGACATGCACGTCGGCTCTCTTGGCATTTTTCATTTTTGAGAAGTGCACGGCCAATTCACAGGCGTCCAGTACGGAATCCGAAGGCGGATCCGTGCGGCCTTCAGTGCGCAGAACGACATGACTGCCGGGATAGCCTTCAAGGTGAAAAAACAGATCGTTGCCTCTTGCCATGCGCGTTGTGAGGTAGTCGTTTCCCTCATCGTTTTTACCTACCCAGATCTCCAGATCATCCGCGGTTCGATACCGTTTGGGCCGAAGGCGGGAAGGTATTCCGCTTTCAGCGTTTGATTTCGGCCCGGGTGCTTCTTTCTTCCGCCCCGGAGCATAGCGGCCGATCAGGCGCCGGACCAGCGGTATTGCAGCGATTTCCTCAAGCGCACCTCCATCGGGCGGATCTTTCTCCAGTATTGGATCCAGTGCGTTTTCGATCCTTTCAAGTTCGCTCTGCGAGTCCTGAAGTCTCAGAATCTGCCGGCGGATCATTTTCTCGCCCCTAGCATCTTTATGATAACGGGCGAAACAGGCTTCAAGGTTGGCCGCGGGGGAAAGGTTCGGATCGATGGGAAAATTTACGGTTTCTCCGGTTTTATAGTCCGTCGCGGTTACAGAGTCATCCCCCGGTTTTATGGTATGCAGGACGCTCTTGAGAATTTCCCCTTTTTCCTTGTAAGTCTCCGCGAGACGGGCGTCGGCCAGATCTTCGCACAGACGGGTGAGCTTCCGGCCCAGCAGCGTTTTTTCCTTATACAGGGCCTGCTTTATCCGGCGTACGAGCGCCTCCGCGTTCCGCCGGAGTTCGAGCTCCCCATAGGCTTTGCAGACAGCATCGAGATAATCGCAGTCCGGGATCCCGCGCCAGCGGTCTTCACCTTCGGACGGGACCGAACCCTCGGGATCGGTCCAGAGCCCGCCGATCCTGAGATCGCGCCGGGTCTCTTCCAGGGGGCGCATGGAATGAATCAGGAGTCCACGGGCATCCACGAGATAAACATTGCTGCGAACGCCCAGGATGGAAAGAAGCAGCCTCCAGGAATCGGATCCGCTGTTCAGCAGGAAACGGACCTGCCTGTTCTGCGCGGAAATATCGATTCCCGAAAGAACGGCTCCATTCAGGTGCGCACGAATATATTCGTAAAAAGACGCTTTCGAAGAAACAGCGGCGACAGGCTCTCCGAAGGCGCATAGCCTCGCGAATTCGGTATCGCACGACAACAAAATCCCGGTTTTCCTTTTATCGGATCCTCTGAAAGAAAGCGCGAGCGAGAAGGGATCCGCCTGCTCAATCCGTTTCAGTACACTTCCGGGCAGAAATGTCTCCAGGATTCGCACGGCGCGCCGAAGTTCGCTCATACTCAGCATCAAGGTTCCCCCGAATGCAGGACAATACATTTCTCCCTGCATTCATACAAATATCCCGCACACATAATCATCCTTTTCCCATAGGAAAACCAAGTATTCTCTATTAAAATTATTACCTTTTGAATTAAGACGCAGGTAAAACAAATGGCAAATCTCTATGCAGTCATCATGGCCGGAGGACGCGGAGAAAGATTCTGGCCCCTGAGTACGGAAAAGCTGCCCAAACCGTTCATCCCGCTCCTCGGGAAGAACTCGCTTATTCAGGATACGGTTGACAGGATCCAGCCGCTGGTGCCGCCGGAGAGGACTTTCATATCCATCGGGGCCACGCACCTTGAGACGGCCCGGCAACAGCTCCCCCGGATTCCGGCCGATAATTTCATTGTCGAACCCGTCGGCCGGGACACATCGGCATGTCTCGGTTTCTGCGCCCTGCATATTGAAAAAAGGGACCGGCAGGGCCTGATGCTCGCGCTTCCCGCGGATCACTTCATCCGCGATGCGGACGCTTATCGAAACACTCTTCAAACCGGCCTGGACAATCTGGAGGGCGCAACGGGAGTCGTTTTCGGGATACGGCCCGACCGGCCGGAAACGGGATACGGCTACATTCATGCGGAAAAGCCGCCCTCCCCTTCGGACGCATGGCCGGTCATCCGTTTTATCGAAAAACCGGACGCTCCGACAGCGGCTCAATACCTTTCCGCCGGCAACTATTTCTGGAACAGCGGAATGTTTCTCTGGCGCAATCAAACGCTCCTGGAACTCATCAAAGAACATTTGCCGGAGCTTGACGCGGGATTGCGCAAACTGCGGCCGTTCGTCGGCGTCAGGGAAAGCGACCGGGAAATAGCCGGGATTTTCCCCGGATTGCCCCGTATTTCCATAGATTTCGGAATTATTGAAAAGATTTCGGGACTGCGCCTGATCCCGGCGCACTTCGGCTGGGACGACATCGGCACCTGGGCCGCGCTGGAACGGGCCCTTCCCGCCGACGCTCACGGAAACATCTGCAGGGGATCGCATGAAACCCTGGAAACAAACAACTGCATTCTATACGCCCAGAATGCAACAATCGCTACATTCGGCGTTACGGATTTGATCGTGGTCGAGGCATACGGCAAAATACTTGTCTGTCCCAAAAACAGGGCCTCGAACCTTAAAAAGCTTGTAAAGGAATTGGCAAAATGACCGGCTTTCCGGCGGAAGAACTGGAGATATTCGACATGGACGGCAAAGTGAATAAGGTAGTACTGGCCTACAGCGGCGGTCTGGACACCTCAATCATCATTCCCTGGCTGAAAGAGAATTACGGCGCGGAAGTGATCGCCTTTTCAGCCGATATCGGACAGGGCAGCGAACTGAAGGGGCTGGAAGAGAAAGCCATTCGGACGGGAGCCTCCAAATGCATCATTGAGGATTTACGGGAAGAGTTTATTTGCGAGTTTGCCCTGCCGGTGCTCCGTGCCGGCGCCATTTACGAACGCAAGTATCTGCTTGGGACATCCTTCGCCCGACCGCTCATAGCCCGAAAACAGGTGGAAATCGCCGAACAGGAAAACGCGGACGCGGTCGCCCACGGATGCACGGGAAAGGGCAACGACCAGGTGCGCTTTGAACTGGCCTTCAAGGCCCTGAATCCGAAGCTGAAAATTATCGCACCCTGGCGGGAATGGGACATTAAATCCCGCGAAGATGCCATCGACTACGCTCAAGATCGGAAAATCCCCATCACGGCGACGAAAGAAAAGATATACAGCGAAGACCGCAACATATGGCATCTCAGCCATGAAGGCGGCATCCTGGAAGATCCATGGGCGGAGCCTGAAGAAAGCATGTATGCGCTGACCGTTTCCCCGGAAAACGCTCCCGAAAAGCCCAGGTATCTCGAAATCGATTTCGAAAACGGCACGCCGGTCGCAATCGACGGCGATCCGCTGGGACCGGTGCAGGTAATGGAGTCGCTCAATGAGATTGGAGGCGCGCACGGCGTCGGCAGGGTGGACCTGGTTGAAAACAGGCTGGTCGGCATGAAATCCCGGGGCATCTATGAAACGCCGGGAGCATCCCTCCTTCTGGCTGCGCATCGCGAACTGGAAAGTCTTACACTCGACAAGGCGACCCTGCAATACAAGGATATCCTCGCGGGCAAATACGCGGAGCTGGTTTACAACGGCCAGTGGTTCACGCCGCTTCGATACGCAATGGATGCTTTCGTAAACTCCACGCAAACCCGGGTGACCGGCACGGTCCGCCTGAAACTGTACAAGGGAAATATCATACCGGTCGGAAGAAAGTCCCCCTATTCCCTCTACCGGGAAGACTTGGCGACATTTGCCGAAGATACCGTCTACAACCAGAAAGACGCCGAGGGTTTCATCAACCTGTTCGGACTGCCCGGAAAAGTGGAAGCCCTGCTCGAAATGACCGGCAACCTGGAAACGAATTACCGAAAGAAGCGATAGGCAGTTGGCAGTTGGCAGTTGGCAGTTGGC
>CAZPHK010000263.1:0-5659 GCA_964586015.1 uncultured Acidobacteriota bacterium
TTGAACAGGGAGCGGTTAAGCGGAAATTTAGGATTGCAATTTGTCTGGCCGTCTCGAAGTCGCAATTGATGACCATTCCGTTTTTTGTCTTTTATGTTTTTGGATGGCAATATATTGAGGATATATAAAAGGAACATACTATGAAAAATCTAAAGAATCTGAGCCCATCCGACTATTTAAAAATTCTTCTGCGCCGGAAATGGTACGCTGTTGCAGTGTTTGTACTGACGATCGGTGGATGCGCCATATATACCCTGAGGCAGCCTTATATTTACAAATCCACCGCAATGCTCCAGGTCGAAGCGGCCCCTATTTCCAGAGACTATGTGCGCTCGGCCGAAAGATCCACGCCGCAGGAATGGATAGCTGCCGTGAGAGAGAAGATCCAGAGCCGCACCTTTATGGAACAACTGGTCCAGGAATTCGGGATAGGCGAATATGGAGATGATCGCGATTTCGTAATGGAAAATGCTATTTTGGCGATCAGGAACAATATTGAAGTCAAAAGCTCTTCTTCCAATACCTTCACAATCTCCTATTCTTCCGCCGATGCCCGGCAAGCTCAGGATCTGACACGACGCCTGGTCGATCTCTTAAGGCAATCCAGCAATATAGCCAGGAAAACTAAAGCGGTGGAAACCGATCAGTTTATCGATGAACAGCTTCGTGATACGGATCAGAAACTTAAGGAGCAGGAAGATAAAATCGAGGAGTTCAAATCCGCTCATTTCGGCCAGCTTCCCGACCAAATGGGAGAGAATGTCCGCACTCTGAACGACTTGAAAACGCGCCTGGAAATGGTGGACGCTTCGTTGCAGTCCGCTCGGAATAGAAAGAAGCTGATAAAGCTGAGATCCCAGCAAAATGAGGACTTGTTTTCAGGGGATTTCTTTTCTTCCGATTCAATTCCTGGGGATGCGGATATAGATAACGGTACAAGCGAATTGGATGCGCTGCTTTCCCAAAAACAGAAAGAATTGGATGCTCTTTCTTTAAGGTATAAGCCCAGCTATCCGGATGTGATTCGAGCCACCAGGGAGATTGAGGATATAAAGGAACGGATCGAAAAAAAATCGGCAGAAGCTGAGCAGGAAAAGGAGACTCCTGCCGAAGATACACCTGCCGGAGATACACCCACGCTTGGTCCCGATAATGATTTGTTTGCGAGTTTGGAAACCGGCGGAATGGACGTGGAAGCGGAGATGCTCGATGAAGAGATAAAAAAAATTGAGCAAAACAGGCAGGCCATTCTAGACGAGATGCGGGTGTATGAGGATCGTATGAAACGGGCCCCTGCTCTGGAGAAGGAATTGACGGCATTGGATCGGGTTCGGGACTCACTGGCGCGTGATTACCTGAATCTCCGGGATAAAAAATTTCAGGCGCAAATGGCGGCCAATCTGGAAACGGATCGGGGCAGCGATACTTACAAAACAATCGACGAGGCAAATTTTCCTGAAACTCCCTTTTCTCCCAACAGGCGACGAATCGCGGTTGTGGGTCTTGGCCTGGCATTCGCGCTGGGCATCGGAGCGGCTTTCGGGCGCGAGCTGCTCGATACTACCCTGAGTACTGAAGAAGAAGCCAGTATGATGTTGAATGTGCCTGTTCTGGTGTCCGTTTATGAAATATCAACAAAGAAAGCACGGAAATCGGAGAAAGAACAATTATCAAAAAGTGCGTGAAATATCGGGAAAGGAACAAGTAACTTCTACCGATAAAGACAATAATGACCGGATAGGCGTTTCAGGGATCCAATAGATAAAGGGACGGCGACAGATTGCCGCGATTCAATAAATGAGTGAAATATTTAAATTTCTTAAGCAGACGGGAACCGAAAAAAGGAAGGATGTGCCGGCTTCCGAACCAAAACCTGAGGAACAGGAAACGGGGTTGAAAGCTCGGGAAGAAGTGGAAGAGAAGCCTCCCGAAAAATTAGCCGTCAATCCTCCGATGTCGCCTGAGCTGGCAGAAACTGAAATATCACGAGCGGACAAGTTTGATCTGGCCGGTGCAAATCTAAAAATTAAGACTTCCCTGGATCCCTTTTCGATCGTGGGAGAACAGTTCCGGCTGCTGCGTACGAGGTTGACGCTTTTAAGAAAAGAGAAGAATGTAAAAACGGTTTTAATTACAAGCAGCGCTCCGGAGGAAGGGAAAACGTTTACTTCCTCCAGCCTTGCCGGTGTTTTTGCCCAGGAACCGGGGAAGAGGGTTCTTCTGATTGACTGCGATATGAGAAAGCCCAGATCAGGCTGGAGTCTGGGCGTGAACGGCACGGGCAGCACCATTGGAATGTCCGAGGTATTGCAGGGAAATATCGGATTTTCAGAATCTCTTCTCAGGAGCACGGATTCCGAATTTTACTTTTTGCCTTCAGGCCCCCTTCCACAGAACCCCACGGAATTGCTCGGTTCTCCGCTTCTGGAGCAGATATTAAAAACAGCTGCGGATAATTTCGACTGGATAATTATTGATTCCCCACCGGTTCTGGCCCTGTCGGATGCAACCCTGCTGGCGCCCCTGTGCGATGCGGTTCTGCTTGTAGTCCGGGCTAACGCAACTCCCTCGAAACTTGTCAAAAACTCGATTGATATAATCGGGCGGAACAAAATATGCGGCATAGTGTTCAACCGCCAGCGACAAAAATATCCATCCAGGTATTACTACAAGTATTATTACGGCAAATCAGGAAAGCGAAAAGAGTAGCAGGCATTGTATCCCCCGCGTCAAACACCAATATTGAACGCCCTGAGCGTCGATGTGGAAGACTATTTCCATGTCGAGGCGTTCGCTGCACGGATCCACTGCGACGATTGGCACAGTTTTGAATGCCGGGTTGAAAAAAACATAGATCTTACCCTCAAGATATTTGCCGAACATCAAACATTAGGGACATTTTACATTCTGGGCTGGGTTGCGGAACGGTTCCCCGGGCTGGTTAAAAAAATTGCCGGGGCGGGCCATGAAATCGGCTGCCACGGCCAGGCGCATCAGCGCATTCATCGCCAGTCTCACAGGGAATTTCGAGAGGATGTTCGCACAGCCCGGCGGATAATTATGGATCAGGCGCAGAAGCCGGTTTATTGCTACCGCGCTCCCAGTTTCTCAATCGTAGAGTCCACCATTTGGGCGCTGGATATTCTTGCGGAAGAAGGATTCAGGATTGACTCATCGATATTTCCGGTTCGCCACGATCTTTACGGAATGCCGAATTGTGATCGTTTCCCTCACTGGAGAAAGAATATTTTTGAGTTTCCTCTTTCTACGTATAGAAAAGGCAATGTAAATCTGGGTGTAGCCGGAGGGGGTTACCTGAGACTGATACCCTACAGCATGACGCGTTGGGCTGTCCGGAAAATCAACAAAGAGGAAAAACAGCCTGTCATGGTCTATTTCCATCCCTGGGAACTCGATCCCGAGCAGCCGAGAATCCCCGCCTCGATCCGTTCAAGGCTCCGGCACTATACCAATCTGAAAAGAATGCAGGGGAAGATTGAACGGCTTCTGGCAGATTTTTCCTTTTCTACCGTCTCGGATGTCTGCAATCTGCTTCAGGCATACAGGAATCCTGCTTCGACGCAAAACAAACAGGCATGAAGTTTGTTTTTAGGGAAGATGAAATGATACAGATTGTCGGTATGTGGTCGGGAGGTGACGATAATGCCATCGGAAGAAGCCCAATCAGACCATGAATTCGTAAAAACTATCGGGGCGATATCAGGATTTCTTCTGCTTGAGACCGTAATCATCCTTGCTGTACTGCACCTGCCCGGTATTCCATATAACGTTCGGGAACTGTTTCTCAGTGGTGTTCTGCCGTTGCGGGTATTCATTTTTTCTTTTCTAACTATCTGGCTTGGAATGGCTCCTTCTTTAGTAGGACGGTTTCTGGTTGTACATAAAAACCCCAAGCTGATCTGGCTGATGCCTGTCTGGGTAATACTCGTTGGACTGGGTATATGGATATTGCTGCAATTTTCGGTTACAGAAGAAAGTCAGGGGGATATTCTTGGTTCTATAATCCTGAATTGGCCGGGAAGTCTCGAGAAGTGTATGCGCCTGTGTTCGCTGCAGGCGCCCTTGACCATATTTCAAATTGTGTTTTTCATGACATTCTGGACGCGGCGTGAGAATGATTCAAAAACGACCTTAAAGATTTTTTCACAGACGTTTTTTAGCGGCCTTCCGTGGATTGTTCTGTCGGCGATGGTTGTGTTTCATTGGCCAAGCACCGATAATATTGTCGAACTCATTCGATTTCAGCCATTTACCTGGCTGGGACCGGTTGCATTACTTATCCTGGCAGCCATGATTGCGGCAAATGCGGCAAAACTCGTGGACGTATTGGAGAGTAGCCCCGGAAGTTTTTTTAAATGGATATTCTTCACAATACTGTTAATTATTCCTGGATGGGCACTGCTCTATACCGGACTGCACCCGGCCGTCGAGAAGTATGGGCACGTGTTTCCTGCAATCCGGTTTCTTTTAGGTCCCGATCGGGTACAGGTAATCAGTTGGGCTGAATTATTCCTGCGTTGGAGCATTGTTCAAGTCGGCATAGTCTGTTGCCTGGCATGGGGGGGATGGATTGCGGGCAGGCTATGGAATCAGGGAAATCCTTTTCGTGCAAAACTGAAACGGCAAATGAGACAACATAATTCCCTGGACTGAAAATGGGCAACGAAATCACTCCAATCAATTGCTGAAAACGTACTATGAATCTACAAGGTTCCCGGAATGAAAATGATCGGATACAACGCCGCAATTCCGGTATTATTTATCTCGTATTGACATTGCTAAGCCTGGTCTTCCTGACATACGGCAGCCTGCTGCCTCTAAACCTAAAAAAAATATCATTTTCCGAAGCGTGGACAACATTCTGGAACTGGAACTACCTTACACGGTCCGGATATGGCCCGTCCGATCTCGCCTCAAATTTTGCGATGCTGGCACCCCTGGCATTTTTTGCCTCAGGGGCATGGTCGGAGAAAAATACGAGGGGAATCACGAGGTTGATTGCCTCCGCAATTTTCCTGTTTAGCATATGCTTCAGCTTCTTTCTTGAGTTTATTCAGGTCTTCACGAAGGACCGATCCGCAAGCATTTATGATGTCCTTGCACAAACAACAGGAAGTGCGTTTGGATTAACATGCTGGTCTATTTTCGGTGCGCCTCTTACGGAGTGGGTACGACGGCTTTGGCATGAAAAGAACACACCTCTGTTTATTCAGCGAATCCTGAATGCCTACGCCGTGCTGACCGCCTTTTATCAGCTTTTGCCCCTGAACATAACGATCAGCATTACGCAGCTTAAAAGAAAATACAATAACGGCAGGGTGAACATTATACCGTTTGCCGATTTTTCGCCGGATCTCTGGTACGTTACAGTCCTGAAAATACTGATGTATGTGCCGATCGGCATCCTGATGGCCCTGTGGTTTCGAGCCTATCGTAAACCTCTCATGTCCGCGATCATTGGAGGCGCAGTTTATGCAGCCGCTTTGGAAGGCCTGCAATTGCTGGTCTATTCTCGTCACTCCTCAACAACGGATATTTTCCTGGGTGCCCTGGGAGCGGCAATCGGCGGTTTGATCGTTTTTCGGACGGCCAAAACAAATGGGTCCGCCAACCGGGCAAAAACAAAACCGCTCGCTAT
>CAZPHK010000264.1:0-5653 GCA_964586015.1 uncultured Acidobacteriota bacterium
TTATGTTCGCTCCTACACTTCTATGTAGTGAATCAGAACGGAGGACTGGTACCGGTCCCCGGAATCGGGAAGAATTACGACAATCATTTTCCCTTTGTTCTCCGGTCTGGCCGCGACTTTTACGGCTGCGGCAACGGCGGCTCCGGACGATATTCCGACCGTGATGCCCTCCTCCCTATGCAGTCGATGCGCCATTTCAATCGCTTCGTCACTGCCGACCGCGATGGCTTCATCGACAAGCTCGAGGTCCAGGACCTTCGGTATAAATCCTGCTCCGATTCCCTGAATTTTATGCGGTCCCGGTTTCAGGGGTTCCCTTTTTTTGCTTGCCGCAATAACCGGAGATTCTTCAGGTTCGACCGCAATGCTCTGAATCGCTTTCTTTTTTTCCCGCTTCAGGTACCGGCTTACTCCGGTAATCGTTCCGCCCGTTCCTACTCCTGCAACGAGAATATCCACTTCGCCGTCTGTATCGTTCCAGATTTCGGGCCCGGTTGTCTGAAAATGAATAAGGGGATTTGCCGGATTGTTGAACTGCTGGGGCATCCAGAATTTCTTAGGATCCGAAGCCGCAATCTCTTCGGCTTTGCCGATGGCGCCGGGCATTCCCCTGGATCCTTCGGTCAGCACCAACTCAGCCCCGAAGGCTTTCAGGAGCCTTCTTCGTTCCATGGACATTGTTTCCGGCATTGTAATAATCAGCGGGTAGCCCCGCGCGGCGGCAACGTAAGCCAGCGCAATTCCTGTGTTGCCGCTGGTCGGTTCGATGATCGTAATGCTGCTGTCTCCCCGCTTCAGGATTCCGGCCTCTTCAGCCGCCCGGATCATCGACGCTCCGATCCGGCATTTGACGGAATAGGCGGGATTTCTTCCTTCGATCTTGGCGATGACGGTACCGGGCAATCCAGCCGGGATACGGTTTAATCTGACGAGAGGGGTGTTGCCGATGGATAACGAGTTGTCGTCGTAAATTCGGGCCATGTTTCCTCCTTAATCTTCTGTAGCGGATACCATGCGGGGGGCGGGGAAATAACCTGTTTCCAGGTTTCGGTGAGAGCTTCCCATAACTGGTATTTACCAATTGATATTCAGGAAGTCAACGGGTGATAACTTCTGAGAAATTTAAAGCATTCTTTCCAGTCGCTCGTACTGTTCCTGCGTACCGATCAAAACCATGACATCGTTTTTGTCGATCCTGGAAGAGGCTTTCGGCTGAAGATCAAAGGTCCCGTCGGATTTTTTTATTGCCAGAACGGCTACTCCAGAGGTGTCCCGGATACTGGATTCCTTGATGGTTTTGTCGACGAATTTGGAATTTTCCGGAATGGTGATTTCGAAGAGTTTGAAGTCCACACTGCCGCCATGGGTGACAATGTCCAGGAAGTCGCTGGTGACCGGCCGGGTTGCCAGCGCCGCCATACGGACGCCGGAGATAAAATAAGGGGAAATAACCCGATTGGCCCCTGCCATCAGGAGCTTCTTTTCCGTGTCCTTCAAGCCGGCACGCGCAACGATGAAAAGGTCGGGATTCAAGGCTCGCGCGGATAGGGTGATGAATACATTGACGACATCCGAATCGGAACAGGCGACCAGTCCTCTGGCTTTTAGAATTCCGGATTCGGTCAGGAGACTGTCGGATGTGGCGTCGCCGATGACTCCAAGGGCCCCTTTCTGTTCCAGTTCATCGGAAGCCTCCTTCTTGCTGTCGATAACGACATAGGGGACCCCTTCTGTTTCAAAGGTTTCGGCTACCTGGTGCCCGACCCTGCCGAAACCGCAAATAATATAATGCCCGTTCAGGTCTTTGATTTTTTTGTCCATTCTTTTTCTCTTCTGATATCCCGCCAGCTCCCCTTCAACGATGAGTTCCACCGCTTTGCCGCCGGCGTAAACGGCTGTTCCAACCCCGGTGATAATGACCGCCATGGTAAAGATTTCGCCACCCCGGGACAGCGGGTGTACTTCCTTGAATCCTACGGTAAAAAGCGTGACAACGACCATATAAGCTGATTCCAGAAAGGACCAACCCTCTATGACTACGTATCCGGTCGTTCCGATACAGAAAATGAAAAGCAGTAGAATCCCCGAAGGGAGCAGTCGTCTTGCTGGATTCATGGTCAAAATAATATCATAAGAGACTGTTATTCCATCTACCTATACCTCTATTGTTTTTATGGTTAAAATCCGGCTGTTTTTGCCGCTATCGGTTAAATAACCGGAAATTGAAAACGGTTCAAAACAGTGGGATTCTTCCGTGTCTTTGCATCCCCTGAGAACCGCCGCACTTGAATCATGACCGAATTCCGAATAATAATAAACAATGTGCCGGTGTGTAAGCCTTCCCGTCGGCGCTTTGTCATATTTATGTATTCAAACGGAGGGTTGCCATGCCCTGGTTTATAAAGTCAAGAGAGAAACGGGATTCGCGAAAGAAACAGACGGATGAAATATGGGTTAAATGCCAGAAATGCAGTTCCCATATATTCAAAGAGGATTTCATCAATAACCATAACGTGTGCACCAAATGCGGCTGGCATGGAAAGATAACGGCCTATGAGAGAATCGATATGATTCTGGATAAGGGAACTTTCAAGGAACTCAATAAAAAGATAAGGCCGGGCGATCCTCTTAAATTTGTTGATGGAAAGGGTCCGTACAGCGAGAAAGTCGAAAAAGCCAGAAAGCAGACGGGTCTCAACGAGGCTGTCGTGACAGGGTTCGGCAAAATCAACGGGATCCCGGTGGCCGTCGCGATCATGGATTTCCGTTTTCTCGGCGGTAGTCTCGGCTCGGGGACCGGAGAGAAAATCCTTCTCGGTTCCTCGTATGCCTACGATCACCGCCTGCCCTACATTGTTTTCTCGGCCTCCGGCGGTGCCCGGATGCACGAGGGAATCCTTTCCCTGATGCAGATGGCGAAAACATGCGCGGGAATAGCGCGGCTGAATGAACGGCGTCTGCCGTATATTTCGGTTCTTACGGATCCCACAACAGGAGGCGTAAGCGCTTCTTACGCGATGGTTGGGGATATCAATATTGCCGAACCGGGAGCTTTGATCGGATTCGCCGGGAGACGGGTTATCGAACAGACCATCAAGCAGGAACTCCCCGATAATTTCCAGACATCGGAATTTCTCCTCGAACACGGTTTCCTGGATATGATAGTCGAGCGGAGTGAGATGAAAAACACACTTTCTTCAATTCTTTCCTTTTACAATCGATAAGGACGATTCATGGAACGCGAGTTTGATTTCGAACAACCGATTGCCGACATAGAAAAAGCGTTGGAAGAACTGAAAAATCTTGCCGACAAAAACGAGAAGGACATCAGCGACCAGATTGGCGCTCTGCAACGGAAACTTGAGGAAAGCAGGAAGGAAATTTACAACAATCTCACACCGTTGCAGACGGTTAAGGTGGTTCGCCATCCGCAGCGTCCGGTGCTGCACGACTATTTAGACCTGGTTTTTTCCGACTTCACGGAACTCCACGGCGACCGCTGTTTCAGCGATGACCGTGCCATCATAGGCGGCTTCGCCAGGATCGATCGTGAAAAGGTGATGCTGATCGGTCATGCCCGCGGTCATACCGTGGAGGATAACGTGGAGCGAAATTTTGGCATGGCGCGTCCGGACGGATATCGCAAGGCGCTGCGACTGATGCACATGGCCGAGAAATTTAATATTCCGGTGATCACCTTTATCGATACAATGGGCGCCTATCCGGGACTGGACGCTGAAGAACGGGGCCAGGCTGAAGCTATTGCCCGTAATATCACCGAGATGGCGCGCATCGAGGTGCCGATCGTTTCTCTTGTCACCGGGGAAGGCGGAAGCGGCGGCGCTCTTGGAATCGGCGTCGGCGATGCGGTATTGATGCTTTCCCATTCCATCTATTCGGTCATTTCGCCTGAAGGGTGTGCATCTATTTTATGGCGGGACGCTTCCTATAGTGCTCAGGCGGCGGAAGCCATGAAAATCACCGCGAAGTCTCTGCTTGAACTTGGAGTTATTGATGAGATAATTCCGGAGCCTGCGGGTGGGGCGCATTCGGATTACATAAATACCGCGGAAGCGATTAAACCGGTATTGCTCAAATACATAAAGAAACTCGCCCCATTGTCTCCCTCTAAACTAATTACAAGGAGATTCGAAAAATACGCGGCGATGGGGGAATTTAACAAATAAGAGGCGGAAAATAGAATGATGGCAAATACAGGCAACATCCCTGAAGATACATTGCACAAAATACCGTTGAGAATCACTGATACCACTCTGCGGGATGCCCACCAGTCGCTCTGGGCCACCCGGATGCGCACCGACGATATGCTTCGTATCCTCGATGTGATCGACAATGTCGGCTACTACTCTCTTGAGTGCTGGGGGGGAGCTACTTTCGATGTCTGCCTTCGTTTTTTAAGGGAAAATCCGTGGGAACGACTGCGGATGATAAAATCCAAGGCGAAAAATACGCCGCTGCAGATGCTGCTGCGTGGCCAGAATCTGGTCGGTTATCGCAATTATGCCGATGACGTCGTCGACCGTTTCGTCGCCCTTGCCTGCGAGAACGGGATCGATATCTTCAGGGTATTTGACGCGCTGAACGATTCCCGAAATCTTGAAGCGGCCATCAAGGCGGTGAAAAAACACGGCGGCCATGCACAGGGAACGCTCTGTTACACAATTTCAAAGGTCCATACCGTCGAAAAATACATCTCCTATGCCCGGGAGCAGGTGGATCTCGGGATCGACTCGCTCTGCATAAAGGATATGGCCGGCATCCTGTCTCCCATCAGCGCGGAACGGTTGGTGACGGGACTGATCCGGGAATTCGACATACCGATCCAGTTGCATTGTCATGCCTCAAGCGGCATGGCGATCGCGACCTATGTGGAGGGAGTCCGGTCCGGTGCGGGCGCGATCGACTGCGCGATTTCTTCCATGGCCGGATTTTCCTCCCAGCCACCCGTGGAAACTATGGCCGCCATATTCACGGAAACCAATTATTCCGCGGGCCTGAATGTCGAAGCTCTCGACAGAGTGGCAAAGCACTTCAACGAACTCTCGCCGCATCGTAAGCAGGACTCCGGACCCGCCCAGTTCATAGATCCGGGGATTCTTGTGCACCAGATCCCGGGCGGCATGATCTCCAATTTCAAATCGCAGCTCTCGACGCAGAAGGCTCTCGACAAGCTGCCTGAAGTGCTGGATGAAGTTTCCCGTGTGCGGGAGGATCTTGGATATCCTCCTCTGGTGACTCCTACCAGTCAGATTGTCGGCACACAGGCGGTCATGAATGTCATCGGCGGAGAACGCTATAAAATCATTCCCAACGAAGTGAAGGATTATATCCGCGGCAGATACGGAAGGTCCCCGGTGCCGATCGATAAAGCCTTTATAAAGAGGATACTCGGGGATGAAAAGCCGATTGATCACCGTCCGGCGGATGAACTGAGCCCGATGCTGCCCCACGGAGCCGACAGTGTGGATCCGAAATATATCGAGCACGAGGAAGACATCATTTCCTACATACTCCTGCCCGAACCGGCATTGCAGTTTTTCCAGTGGCGCGCGTTGCCGCCGGAGCAGCGACCGGAAACTCCGGCCGATCTTGAAATTAAACGGATGCGGGCCGAACAGGAAAAAGAAACCTC
>CAZPHK010000265.1:0-5604 GCA_964586015.1 uncultured Acidobacteriota bacterium
TTGTATT
The DNA here is from genome assembly GCA_964586015.1 of uncultured Acidobacteriota bacterium. GTDB lineage: Bacteria > Acidobacteriota > UBA6911 > UBA6911 > UBA6911 > UBA6911. Next base: position 8 of record CAZPHK010000265.1, read on the forward strand.
GCATGGTGCTTCCCAGGGTGCTCCAGGTTGTTTTTTTGCTATGCAGGCCTCCGATGGTTTTCGACATTATTGTGTAACTGCGGCCGATAACTGAATTGGCCAGATTATGCGGCCCCATGACGTTGTGACCGTAATTCATGCCTATTTCGTCGCGAATGGGTCCGTTAACCATGATCATGTTGGCCATGGAGGTCGTTGAATTTCCAAAGGGTATGTGGTTGGCCAGGGCCAGGATCACAGGAAGATGCTCCGGTTTGGCGCCGGCCATAACAGCGCAGATTGCCACTCTTTCCACCGTAACTTCCCGGTTGCCTCCCGGCCAGTCCAATGTCTTGATGACTTCGCCCGGTTCATGAGAAGTGGCTTTCAGCATGTCTTTTACCCGTTCTTCGGTCGGAAGAACAATAGGAAGATAGTCAGTCCAGTCATTGTCAATGAAAAGCTGTTGCAGGTTCTTTTCAGTGTCTGGACCGAGAAAGCGGAATTCCTCCGGAGAAGGTTCTGGCGCCGGTCCTTTGTATTTTTCTTCATCTGTCAGGGGGGCGGTCAAGGCGTTGATGAATGCCTGCATCATCGGCTTTCCGCTCACGACATCATTAAGCTCAAAAACATATTTATGGTGGACGGATTGAGGTTGCCCCGCCACAGGAAAGGGAAAGCCTATAAATCGAATAGGCGATCCGTTGTTATACTTGAAATTGTAATTCAGGCCATAATTGACGATATTCGATGCAGAGCTCGCGACAGTGGGAATGTGGTATTGTTGTTCCAGTTGTTTACAGTTTCGGCTCACGGCCGATATGCAACCGTCTCAGCCGGCTACCCCGAACATGGCCGCGTCACCCTTTTCGGCTATTTCCTTCAAGAGTTCCGGCTGTTCCTCCAGGAAAAAGCCTTTGATCGTTCTGGTCTCTATTTTCACACTCGGCATATTCCGGGCAAACCAGGCTGTCATTTCCTTATAAATGCTGGGCGCCGCATTCTCCCCTCCCCAGCCGATATCCACCAGGAATATTGTCTTCCCTTCCAATGTATCGAGCCTGGGAGTAAGCGGTATGCGATCGGCCATTCTATTCGGTGGTGTCGGATTCAATACTCTGATTTTTTCGTCAGATGAATATGCTGTCGACCATACGGCGATAAGAAACAAAACTAATGTTACGATCCAAAACTTCTTTATCATGTTGCACCTCCTCTTCAGGGGTTGCTAATTAGGATTATCAGGAAGAAGGAACGCCTGTTTTTAAATCAAGTGGCCTGTAACGGATGATTTGCTGGTAGCACCACCTGCTGTTACAGCTAATATTAGCCTGATGATTATGAACAACTACTACAAAAAATCACCGATATCAAACGTATGCTCACGGTGTTTGTTCAGAAGCTGAGAGCTGAAAGCTGACGGCTGAAAGCGCGCGGCCGCTTCATCAGCATCCCAAATCCTTGGTTGCGGCCAGCGGCCGCGCTAGGAGGAATAAGCTAGCGTAACCGCTATCCTTGGAACAGGCCCGCTGGTATCCGGGATCGAATGCCCGGAATTTCCGATCAGGCCGGGAATCGGGGCCATCCCAAAGTTACATCAATCCGAACACGCACTTGTCGATTTTCCTCAGACCGGTCTCGCGGTTGCGTTCCAGAAGGCGCAGTTTCTTGAGCCGTTTGAATGCCTAGAATGGCAGGTCGTCATCAACTTTGCAGTTGGGGGTTTTTTCTTCTGAAATTTTAGGCTCTTCGTGAATTTTCGCCGTCACTGATTCAACTTTGCAGGATTCATCAGGCAATTTCATTTCCAGATATTCCCACATCTCATTCTGGTGCAGCCAAACAGGATCCGCGTTTCGCAGGATAAACTCATCAACATCTGGTAGGTGGCCGCCGGATTCGCTTCTGTTTGCCGCGGATAAAAACGGTCAAATATTCTTGGCGCCGTCGCTTCCTCTCTGCCTTTTGCGCTGTAGTAAGCTTTCGTTTCTTTTTGCCCATAAATTATCAGCAAGAACGGAATCATAGGTCGGAATATCTGAAGAGGCAAGCCTAAAAACAGCGGGGATTATGGGGACTGTTATCCGGTTTTGACGGATGTGTATTTAATGAATTATCCCTGCTGTAGTAATATGAATGTTTATTATGCCGGACAAAACCATATCAATGAGCCTGAATTCAACCGCCTCCCGCCAGCTCAGCGAGGATGGAATCATTGTCTTCTGGCGCAACGGGATCGGTCCCGGAAGCCGCAGGGGGCTCGCCTGCATCCTGTCGATGTGTCCCAATCCGGAATGCTCCTGCGAACTCGTTTACATCGATGGGTTCATCATTGATGAACGCGCGGATGAGATATGCTGGGATGAGGACGGAGTTCATGTGAAACGGAAATCGCCGGAGGGTTTGGAATCCGATGATCTTATGTCGGAATGGATGCTGAGCACAGCGGTCGATCCCGGTTCGGGCGAAATCGTGAACGATCCGGATTTCCCGGACGAATCCGATCCCGCACTGATGGAATGGCTGGCTTCTGAAATAAACGGCGAACTGCTTGACTTGCTGCACCATTTCCGGGCGCGATTGAGCGGCTGCAAAGTGGAAAAACCGAGCGAAGATATTGATCTCGACTACCTGGAAGCAGGACACCTTGCCGCATTTAGTGATTTGTTCGATTGCGTCCGCGAGGATGAATACCTGATAAGCGGCAGGCGGTACTGGACCTGCATCTATCTTTGTCCCGACCCCGATTGTGACTGCCACGAGGCGCGAATTGTTTTCTTCGATGACGCGGATGATTCCGGTGCCGGCGTCGGTTGGGTATATCTCGATATCAGCGGACCTGTCGGCATTCATATTATGGAAATGTCCGCCGAGCGCGGCGTGCCCGAAGACTTGATCAAGGAGTTATGGAAACTGTTTGAACGCCGCCATGATGCGGGATCGCTTCTGCGACGGCGCGAAGCGCAATGCAAAATGGTGGGGGAAACGCTTTGGGAGTCTGTTCCAAAGCCCGTGCGTTCGACCCCTCAGCCTGGACGAAACGATCCCTGTCCCTGCGGCAGCGGGAAAAAATACAAAAAATGCTGTCTGAATAAAAGAAACGGATCGCCGGGAACAGGCGATCATTCGGTGAACTAAGAATGATGAAAGTTACTGAATCCGAAGCCTGGGAAGCCGCAGAATGGGAATACAGCGAACTGCAGGCGAATATTCTTGTGCCTTTTTTCAGCGGGCCTATATCCCAGGATCAGATTGTGAGTCGATTGCGAAGAATAGCTCAACGCTGTCCTCAATTTTATCCGGCGCAAATTGAGCTTGGGATCCGGCTCCTGTGCCGCAAAAATTCGAGGGGCGCCGAACAGAGGATCGACAAGGGATTTCGTCTGATGATGGACCTTGCGGATCCCCGGCATCATGCGGAGAACATGGACGGCATCATAGAAAATCTTGAAAAAATCTGGCGATTCGACATCAGCCGGCGCCTGCTGTTGACGCTGGCCGATCGTCAGCCTTTGAATGCGGATTTACTGGACTCGCTTGCCCATGCCGAAGCGCGGCTCGGGGACCTGGATGCTGCATTGCTTCATATCAAGGAAGCAATAAAACTGGCGCCGAAAGATTATGGATTTTGGGCGAATAAAGGCTGGTATCACTTGATGAGAGGAGAGTTGAAGGACGCAGGGCTTGCCCTTAAGAAAGCGCTCCAAATCAAGCCGAAGGATCCGGTAGCGTCAGGCAACTCGACGATTCTTCAGTACCTCCGCCGGCATGGGGGCACATATTGGAACTATCTTGAACGCCCTTTGGATCGTGCAGAGATCGAGAGATTGATAGACCAGGAGGACGATCAGGCAACGGAACTTTGTGGAGACTTCAACGATAGCCGAATCGAGGCATTCGCCCAGGCTGCGCTTCTGAAAGGAGGCAAGGATCTGTCACGGCTTTCGGATCTGTTGGCGACTCTGCGCACGTTTTTCAGTTTCGTATCGCGGATCGATTCCAGCGGTTTTTTCCTGAATGAGGACATCGCGGTCATATCCGAGAATTACCGGGCAATCATGCACAAATTCATCTTTAAGCACGGCGATGTGGATCACGAAATGATGGAAGATGTGTGGGAATCTCTGCAGGCTTATTACGGTTTTCTTGCCGACCGGGGAATCGTTGTTGCTGCGGACTTCGAGATGTTGCAGAAAATAGTCCTGGAAACAAAAGACGAGTTTCTGGATAAAATGGAACAATATAACGCTATCAGGCACGACGATTCGCTGAGCGAAAAAAGGAAAGAGCAAATCAGGCAAAAGCTGTTTGGTGATGACCACTACTGGCCTCACTTCTAATCTGGAATTTGCTACGGATCTTTGCTTCCATTAAATCATTGACGGGAAAAAGTGGTTCCGGGATGCCGGAGTCTGTGCTACCGTCCTTCCCTGGAATAGGGGTAAATATGGCCAAGCTTGGAAGTGAAAAGAGACCGCTGGTGCTTCGCGTTCAGGATCCCGATCGTGGTCGCGAAGTCTCCGATCGATGCGAGGAAGCAGGTGCCTATTTCATTGTCGGCATCGAGCCGGACCGGCCCGAGGACATCTCCGATCTTGAAAGATTTTTGGGCGCACCGGCCGTTCGGCGGCTGCAGCCGAAAATAGGACGAAACGATCCGTGTCCCTGCGGCAGCGGGAAAAAATACAAAAAATGCTGTCTCGCTTCGGACCGGGAACGCGCCCTCGATGAACGGGGCATGAAACAGCCTGAAGACGCCGCGGCTGCTGATCGGATATCGCTGGTGCCTTCCTGCGATGAGGGACTGGACGGGTATTCAAACAGGGTAGTGGATCTGATCCACAAGGGAGACCTGGTTGCAGCCGAAAAGGCCTGCGATGAGCTCGAAAAGAAGTACCCGGACTCCATCGATTGCCCGGACAGGAGGGCCATGCTATGCGAGGCGCGCGGTGAGATACAACAGGCGATTTCATATAATGAACGCTGCCTGGAGATAATTGCGGCGGCGCCTAAAGGTTCTTACGAAACAGCGTTCATCTACGAAGAGGCGATCGTCCGCCTGCGGAGTGCTCTCGCGGCCAATTCAAACAACTCCGGAAACGATGTGTAGATTGCGGATCTGATGGACGAAGAAAAGCTCATTGAAAAACTCAGGCTGATAGAAGCGCTCTTCTCCGGCGCGGCCACCGTCGGTGAACGGGACGCCGCGGTGCGGGCTCGAGAACGCATCCTGGAGCGCCTTGCGCGATTAGAAAAAGAAGACCCGCCCCTGGAATACCGGTTCTCCATGGGAGATATGTGGTCGCGAAAAGTGTTCGTCGCGCTCCTGCGCCGCTACGGCGTCAAACCCTATCGTTATACGCGCCAGCGCCACACCACGGTGATGGCCAGGGTATCGAAACGATTTGTCGATGAAACGCTGTGGCCGGAGTTCAGGGAGATATCCGATACATTGATGAGCTACCTGTCCGAGGTGACCGACCGGGTTGTATCCGGCGTGATCCACCGGGACAGTTCCGAGGCTGAAGTGGTGGACGATCCGTTACAGCTTCCGGCAGGCGCAATCCCGCCGCCGGCGGATCACGAGCCGGAAAAGCCAACCGAATCCCCGTCGCAAA
>CAZPHK010000266.1:0-5523 GCA_964586015.1 uncultured Acidobacteriota bacterium
AAGACCTCCCAAGCTTTCATTCAATTTTTTTAAAGCATAATATTCCCGCTCGGTCTGCAGTAAACGATATTGATGGAGACCTTCGTTTATTGCTTTCTCCAATACATCCATAGGGCATGGTTTGGATAAAAATCTAAAAATAGTCCCCTCATTCACAGCCCTAATGCTCGTCTCCAGCTGAACATGGCCGGTCAACATCATTCTTACAGTATGGGGAGAAATTTGACTGACTTGAGCCAAAAAAGCGGCTCCATCCATTCCCGGCATTTGAAAGTCGGAGATTACTAAAGGGAAAGGACCTTCTTTGTCAAAACAGGATAATCCTTCCTTTGCAGAATCCGCTAAATACACCTTGAACTTATTCCGGAATGTGCGATGAATCGCATCGAGTATTGAACGTTCGTCATCAACAAATAAGATTTTATCTGTTGGCTTGTAGTATTGTTGTTCGGCCATATCCCGTTGTAATTTCATCTCAGTTCAAAGGCAGAATGCCTGAAAGCATACTTATGCCCACCAACATGTTTATCGTCAAATTCATTTAGTAAATGTAATTCTTTTCCTTCGTCTCTCAAATTATTTCAGCCTCCGAGAAAGGGAATATTTCTATCGAGATTCATAACAAATCAAATTTATCGAATCGATATTAATAAATTGTAAACTTGCTTCTCCATGCCGATAAGCTATTTATCGGAGAAATCGAGCAAAACGTGTTGGGGGGAATATGGCCGCGGAGAAAATTCTAATTGTCGAAGACAGTCAGCCTATTATGAATATTTTGAAAAAAAATTTGGAGAATTTTGGATACCAAGTCCCTGCATGTGTTGCGTCGGGTGAACAGGCTGTCGCTGCAGCTGGGAAACACATGCCGGATGTCATTCTCATGGATATCGAACTTGAAGGAAAGATAGATGGGATTGACGCAGCCAGACAAATACGACAGGAATTCAACATACCGTCGATATTTATTACCGGAGACGACAGCGATGCCACATTGAAGCGGTCTCATCTAGCCACGCCTCTTGGCTATATTTTAAAACCTTTCTCGGAGAGAAGCCTGCAGATCGCGATTGAAACCGGCCTGCAAAACCATCATGCGACGCAGGAAAAAACCCATAAAACGTTAAATGCCGCGGAGCAGCGCTATCGCAGGCTTTTCGAAAACATGAACCAAGGTATTTTCCATATTGACTGGTCCGGAAAGTTCATTTTAGTCAACGATTATCTTGTAAAAATGATGAGGTATGAATCCAGTAATGAATTTTTGCAGCTTGCCCCCAAACCAAAAAAATTTTTTGTTTCAATGGAATATTATAAAGATTTGCTTCATTTTTTAAATAACGACGGACATGTCCAGGATTTTGAGTTCCAGGCTTATAACAAGGATGGAGGCAGAATTTGGCTTTCGCTGAATACTCGAACTCTCCGCGATCCAGTAAGCGGAAGACTGTATTTTGAGGGATTCGTTCGGGATATCACCAAATGGAAACAAATGGAAGAAGAGCGGCTCTATTTAATGGCACGGCAAACCGCTCTACTTGCCGCGATACCCGACATTATCACGGAAGTGGATTCAAACAAACAATATACCTGGGCAAATAAAATCGGCCGGGAGTTTTTCGGAGACGATGTAGTCGGTAAGCAGGCATCTAATTATTTTGAAGGAGAACAGGCCACATACGATACCGTCCAGCCCCTTTTTGACGGCGAGCGAAAATCCATAGATGTAGAGAGCTGGCAACGGCGCAAAGACGGTCAAAAAAGACTGTTGGCATGGAAATGCCAGCAGCTTAGGGACAATGCCGGCAAGGTTGCCGGTGCTTTATCCTCAGCACGCGATATTACCGACAGCAAGTTAGCGGAAGAGGAACGGGCGAGATCCCTGGAGCGACAGGTATGCCTGAATCGAATGCAACAGAAGCTGCTCGGTGGCGGCGATCTTCCGCAGAAGCTTAAGATTATCACCGACGGGATAGTGGACAGTTTTAAAGCTGATTTTTGTCGAATCTGGCTCATTGGTCCCGGAGACTGTTGCGAGCTCGGCTGCAGTCATGCAGCCGTCGATGATGGGCCCGACGCCTGTCGGAAAAGGGACAGATGTCTTCAACTGATCTCCAGTTCCGGGCGATACACTGATATAAACAGCGCAAGTCATCAACGGATTCCGTTCGATGCATATAAAATTGGGCGTATTGCTTCGGGAAAGGAACATTTGCTGATAACCAACGACGTCGCCAATGATCCTGCCATAAGAGATCATGATTGGGCAAAAAGGCTAGGAATTGTGTCTTTTGCAGGTTTCCAACTCCGTCTTGGCGAGAACAAGCCCCTCGGTGTTCTGGCACTTTTCAGTAAACACACCATTACCCCCGAGGAGCGGGCTCAATTGGAGGCATTGAGCAGTGCCGCCGCTCAGATAATTCATTCGAACCAAGCTGAAGAGGAGCTTAAAAAAAGTGAAGAAAGATTTCGGTTGATTACAGAGTACATCGACGAAGTGTTTTGGATATCCGATCTGGAAAATAATCCGACCTATATCAGCCCTGCATTCGAGCGCGTATGGGGCTTTCCCCGTGATGACTTATACGAAAGCGTTGAATATTTCCGAAAGTCCATCCACCCAGAAGACCTGAAAGGGGTAGTATCTGCGTTTGAACACCAGAAAGACAGCCTGTCCATCGATCAGGAGTACCGTATTGTTCGTCCAGATGGATCAATCCGCTATATCTGGAATCGTGGCTTTCCCATAACAGATGAGGCGGGTCGAATAAGTCACTATGTTGGAGTTGCCCAGGACGTTACTTCATGGAAACATGCTGAGGAGGAGCTCAAGAAATCAAGAGAATATCTGAATCAAATAATCAACAGTATCGGCGATCCAATTTTCGTCAAAGATGAACGGGATAGGAACATCCTTGTTAATGATTCAATGTGCGTTCTCGCCGGAAAAGAACGAGCGGATATCATTGGAAAGACGACTCATCAGATAATGCCTAAGAAACAAGCTGACCTTATCCTGAAAAAGGAGAAGTCGCTCTGGGAAGGAGGACAATGCAGCATCTCTCAGGAAGAAGTTACCGATAAACAGGGAAATGTTCATACGCTCATGACAAATAAATCTGTCCTTGTAGATGAAGACGGCAATAGGCAGATTATAGGTGTTATCAGGGACATTACTGAGATGAAAAAGGCCGAACACGATCGAGCGAATATGGAAATTCAACTGCGCCAAGCACAAAAGCTTGAGGCCATCGGCCAACTCGCTGCCGGAATTGCACACGAAATTAATACTCCAACACAATATATCAGCGACAACACTCGCTTTCTGAAAGATGCATTCGCTGATTTCTTGAAAGCTCTGGAGGATTACAATAAATTGCTTCGAGCCAATCAAGAAGGTAAGGTGGACTCGACACTAGTTGAGAAGGTGGAAGCCACAATAGCCACAACCGACTTGGAATTTCTCTTAGAAGAAACGCCCAAAGCCATTGCCCAGTCCCTTGAAGGATTGGATCGTATCTCCACAATTGTACGCGCAATGAAGGAGTTCTCACATCCGGGCTCTGAAGAAAAGCAAAGTGCCGATTTGAACCATTCCATTGAAAACACTTTAACGGTTTGCCGAAATGAATGGAAATATGTCGCCGAAGTTGTCACCGATTTCGATACAAATCTGCCACTGGTTCCATGTCTACCAGGAGAAATTAATCAGGTAATATTAAATCTGGTGATAAATGCGGCCCATGCGATCTCGGGCGCTACAGGGAATGGAGAAAAAGGAAAGGGCGTAATCAATATCAGCACCCGCCATGACGGAGACTGGGTCGAGATCCGGATCGGTGATAATGGAACCGGAATATCTGAAGAACACCGGCCCAAAATTTTTACGCCATTTTTCACGACCAAAGAAGTCGGCAAAGGAACCGGTCAGGGCCTTGCTATTTCCCGGTCGGTAATTGTTGAAAAGCATGGCGGAACAATCGATTTTGAGACGGAATCCGGTAAAGGAACTGTCTTTATTGTTCGTTTGCCGATCGGCTCCGGGTTGATTCAATAATACAATGAAAAAAAAGATTTTATTTGTTGATGACAATAGCAATGTTCTCAACGGCCTTCGACGTATGAACCGTTCGGAGCGCAATGAATGGGACACCTATTACGTTCTGTCGGGCGCAGAAGCGCTTATGCTTATAGAGGATCAACCGATAGATATTATTGTTGCCGATTTGCGAATGCCTGGTATGAACGGAGCGGAATTATTGCGGGAAGTGATGAAACTGCGCCCCGAAGTTATCAGAATAGTTTTATCCGGCCAAGCGGAATCGGACATGATAATGAACTTAGTCGGAGTTGCCCATCAATTCGTATCCAAACCCTGTGATCCGCTGATCCTCAAATCCATCATTAATCGCGCCATTGATCTCAGGGTATTGCTAAAAGACAACAGTCTAGAAAGAATCGTGTCTGAGATGGACACTCTTCCCAGTGTTCCAGCTCTATATCTTGAGATGATGGAGGAACTGCAATCTGAGGATCCGTCAATCCATAAAGTTGGAGAGATTATTTCCCAGGATCCCGGTATGGCGTCAAAGATACTACAGTTGGCTAATTCCGCCTTTTTCGGTCTCCGACGCAGCATATCCAATCCAGCGGATGCAGTTGCGTATTTGGGCTTGGATCGCATACAGCATCTCTTCCTTGCATTGCACGCGTTTTCACAGTTCATACCGCAGGTCGACGGAACTTTTTCAATTGATCTGCTTTGGGAGCACAGTCTATCCACAGCAGCATTGGCCAAGGCTATTGTAGAGAAAGAAGGAGGTAATAAGGAATTCGTCCAGGATGCGTTTACGGCAGGCCTTCTTCACGATATTGGAAAACTCATGCTCGCCTGCAGACTTGAGGACAAGCATATGGAAACGGTGCAATTGGCCAGAAAGAATGGAATTCCTCTCTGGGTGGCGGAACAGCAAATCTTGTCGATAACTCACGCTGAGATAGGCGCCTATCTACTTGGTTTATGGGGTTTGCCGGACGACATCATTGAAGCGGTAGCATATCATCATCGCCCCATGGATTCCAAAAACAGGACCTTCTGTGCATTGACGGCTCTTCATTTAGCTGACTGTCATAATAAAAAAAATAGCCCTAGGGATTTATCGGCACCTCAGCCCGATACGGAGTACTTATCCGGGCTTTTTATAAAATCCGAGATTAATGGTTTAAATGTTTACTTGTCTGCTATTGATGAAGCATCGAGAAAAAAGAATAAATAGTGTTAATTGAATAGGCCAGACAGGCCAAAATCTGCAGGAGTCATCCGGAGCGCTGCGTCGATGGTTTCGATTTGTTCATCGTTCAATCGCCGAGGCCTCCCGGATTTTTCATCCTCTGTCAATCCGGCAAGACCATCTGTTTCAAAACGCCGAACCCAATACGCTACGGTTCGCGGAGAATCACCTAAGAGCTCTGCAACCTGGCGGCAGCTCATGCCCTGAGCAACAAGTAATAGACCGTGCAGCC
>CAZPHK010000267.1:0-5501 GCA_964586015.1 uncultured Acidobacteriota bacterium
TTTCTCTGTACCGGGGAGGCCTCCGCCTTTGCCTCCCCGGAATGCCCATTGCCCAAAAGGAAAATTATCAGAATGATTACCGATATTCCTCAATTTCCTGTAATGAAGCATGTAATACATACGTATCATAAAGAGATGCAGAGACGGATTTTATCGCAGGGTGAAAGATAATTATTTCGAGAAAAATACGGGCAATTTGGAATTCGCTGCTGAATTTCCGCCCTTTATGTTATTAGGTTGACACCATATTACCGCTTATTATAGAGTACCCTTCACTCCTCATGAATGATGTTTTAGATCGGCTATCTATGAATTCCGACCTTAAAAGGATTCTTTTTACAACGAAATCAAGCAAGGAGTAGTCCTATGCCAGGAAGCAAAAAACCTGAGAAAGAAGCTGCCGCCAAAAAGAAATTTTCGAGACGGGATTTTATCGCCACCGGCGGAGCCGTAGTCGCCGTTGACGCTCTCATCTCGACTACTACCGGTAAGGCGGCAACTGCTTCACCAACACCCGCGACAAATTCTTATCCCACATCCCAGGGATATCTTGTCTATGACAGCAAAAAGTGCGCCGGTTGTACGACCTGCATGCTCAGCTGTTCGCTAGTGCATTACGGAGAACAAAACCTGTCGCTCTCTCGGATACAAATCATGCAGGATTCGTTCGGCAAGTTTCCCGATGACATCAAGATGGCCCCCTGCCGGCAGTGTGCCACGCCCCCGTGCGTCATCAACTGCCCGGTCGGAGCCGCCTTCGTCGACACGGAAAACGGCAACGTTCGAAGAATCGACATGGAAAAGTGCATCGGCTGCAAAACCTGCCTGGCCATGTGCCCGCAGCAGCCGCACCGCACGGTCTGGAATCACAAAATCGGCAAATCCTCCAAATGCGACCTGTGCCTCGACACTCCGTACTGGAGCGAAGAGGGAGGCGTCAACGGCAAACAGGCCTGCGTGGAATCCTGCCCCTTTAAGGCCATCAGGTTTGTCAAAAGCCTTCCGAACCAGAAAGAAACGGAAGGCTACGATGTGAACCTTCGCAACGACTACTGGTACAACCTTGGCCTGGTGGACAATTCCACCGAGGTGCCCCCGGCCTACCAAATGTCCAAGCGTTCGCCAATGGGCGGGTTCAAGCCAAAACCGAAAGCAAAGGCAAAGGAATAGGAGGACGATTATGAAAGGTGGATATACAGGAAAGATACTCAGAGTGAATCTGACCGATAAATCGATCAGCACTATTCCGACTGAAAAGTATGAAGAATACGGTGGAGGCCACGGAATAGGTTCGGCGGTTTTCTTCGATCTGGTAGGGGATCAGCTCCCTTTCGAAGCTTTCGATCCGAGAAACCTGATTATCATGATGGCCAGCCCTTTTTCCGGCACATCCATGCCGGGCTCCGGCCGATGCGAAGTTCAGGGCCTGGCCCCGGGTCTTTACCCGAAGGAATGGTTCGGTCACAGCAACTTCGGACTCCGTTTCACCGCCCAGATGAAATTCGCCGGCTGGGACGGCATTGTCGTTGAAGGCGCATCCGAGGATCCCGTATGGATCAATGTCATTAACGATAAGGTCAAAATCGAGAGCGCAAACGGAATCTGGGGCATGTATACCTGGGACGCTCAGCAGGAAATCGCCCGGCGTGTCGTTCCCACACTCAAACACGGTGAATGGGTAGCCCTTGAAGACGATTGCCACTCGACCCAGGTTCCCGCGATCGTCTGCTGCGGCCCGGCAGGGGAAAACAAGAGCCGCATCGCCAGCCTCCATCACGGCGCCGGCACGGTAGCGGCGCTGGGAGGATACGGAGCCGTTTTCGGATCCAAAAACCTCAAAGCGATCAGCTTTCTCGGCACCGGCGGCGTACCGATTGCCGACCCTAAAGCATTCATGGACACGAGACTCTGGTTCCGGAAGTTCCAGTGGGATGTTGATAATCCCTACCAGCCGGAAAAGTTTGCACAGCGTGGGTACAGCCTGATCAACGGCGCTCCCAGCGGCGGCAATGTCAGCAACGGCAGCGTGCCCCTTGTACCGGCGCGCGCGGCCGCATGCGCATCCTGCCCCAGAGGCTGCCGCATGCGTCTTGCCAGTTCCGACAGCAATGAATCCGTCTGCGCGGGCACCATGTTCGCCCGCATCGGCGGCGGTGGATTTTTCGGAATGGGTGGCGGCGGCGGAAGTTCCATGCCCGCGCCTCTCAGCCAGAAATTGACCCGTCAGGCCAACGACTTGATGCAGAAATACGGCCTGGGACACTGGCAGATGATGGCAACCCGCGGATACATCGACTTTCTCATCAGGGAAGGCGTCTTCGGACCGGGGAAGGAAATCGATCCCCAGCTGCCCCAGTCGGGCACTTATGCCTATTATGAAGATCTGTTCAGGAAACTTTCGCTGCGCGAGGGGAAATTCGGCGAACTTGCCGGCGAAGCGGCCGCCAGAATGGCCGAAAAGCTCGGCCGGTACAAACAGGATGTCAACAGCGGCGCCGTCCGTCTCAGCTACTGGGGTACCCAGGAACACTATTCCTCCCAGGTTGAAGTGGAATGGGGCTTCGGGTCGCTCCTCGGAGAACGGGATCTGATGCTGCACATGATGGCCAACTATCCGCTGCACTGGATGGCGGCTTCCGGAAATCCCTATCTGACCGCCGAAGAGGCTTCCAAGCTGTATGCGGAAGCCATGGTTCCCTACAACGACGATCGTTACCTGGTGGACTACGGCGAAGGCCCGACCGGTGTGTACTCGGATTCCAAGGTCAAGCAGGTAGCGTGGGTCAAGCACTATGAGAAGTTCTGGGTTGGAGCCGGCGGATTCTGCGGCTGGCGCTGGCCGATGTGCATCACCAACAATACCGTGGACCGGAGAGGCCCGACACCCGAGGCGGAACCCAGATTCTGGGCGGCCGTCACGGGAACGGACAAATCCTTTGCCGACTGGATGGAACTCGGGCACAAGATTTACACGCTCGACCGGTCCATCTGGGTCCTGCAGGGCCGTCACCGCGACATGGAAGTCTTCCCGGACTATATCTACGATCAGCCCGGAAGAGGCGGCAGTGAATTGCCCATGGTCATCGACGGCAAGTGGGTCTATGACTCGGGCCAGGGCAGAGCGCTGGATCGGGAGAAGGTAGAGGATTTCAAAACCAGATTCTATAAATTCGAGGGGTACAATCCCGAAAACGGTTATCCGACGCGGGCAACCCTCGAGAAGATGAACCTGAAAAAAGTGGCCGATCTGCTGCAAAAGAACGGCAAACTGGGTTAGCCGGCTTCCTCTAGCTGACAAAGAAGCCCTGGAGAAGCGAATTCAGCTTTTCCAGGGCTTTTTTTGTACTAACGTACTAACGTTAAAAGCCTACATTATAAGAGGCAGGTTATTCGAAGGATGAATGGCAGAGGCACAGGAAATCGGAAAATTACATTCCTTGGGAACGTGACCAGCCTTCATTACAGCAAGTCGATCCTTTGACGGATAAATGGCGAAGGCATAGGAAACTGGAAAATTATATTACGCGTGAACTGCGAACGTAAGATGAGGCTAATAATTCATGAAATGAATTCCCTTTCCCATCACACGATCCAATCCCGGCTTCCCAATCGGGGACAGATACGAAGACTTGTCGGCTTTGGTCAATCCGGTGGGCGGATACATCACTCCACGTTCACACGTTCTCAGCCCTGCCTGTCGATGTTTTGAACGGTGAACCCTGAACCCTGAACGGTTTTTTTCATTGTGATCCGGCCGGGAAAACTTTATAAACAAAGGTTCACCCGTACAATCGATTTACTTTTTCGACCGGATCCGCAATGAAGACATACCGTATTCTTCGTCAACACTTCGGGCACGTCAAAAACAACAGGGAGAAAATGCAATGGACCAGGCTACAGAACAACTGTATCGCGAAAGGGAAAAAAGATATATCGACGCCGTTCAACTCAGAGTTCCGGACAGGGTTCCGACCTCGGTGCATTTAAGCTTTCTTCCGGCCCGCTTTACGGGAATTAAATACAGCGACGCCTACTACGACTTCCCCAAGTGGAAAGAAGCCTACATAAAAACGGCGCTCCATTTCCAACCGGACCGGTGCGAATTCTTTCCCAATCAGTCCGGCAGGGTCCTTGAAGCGCTGGACCAGAAATTCTTCGTATGGCCCGGACACGGGGTCGGGGAAAACTGTTCGCACCAGTTCGTTGAGGCCGAGTACATGAAACCGGAGGAATACGATCTTTTCCTGAAAGACCAGTCGGATTTTAACATCCGTACCCTTATGCCGAGAATGTACGGTTCATTGGCCCCGCTGCAAGCTTTGCCTCCGCTTAATTCCATGCAGATCAATGTTCCCGTGCATCTTTTCGCCGTGCCTGAGTTTACAGAAATGCTCAAAAAACTCTCCGACATAGCAAATGAAGCGGTGGAATGGATGAAGCAGATCGGGGAAATGTTTGCCGCCCTGAATGAGAACGGATTTCCGTGCAAAATGACCATGATCGGGGGACTGGTGCCGTTCGACATGATCTCCGACCTTCTGCGGGGCATGCGGGGCTCCATGCTCGACATGTACCGGAGACCGGACACTCTGCTCGCCGCTATTGAAAAAATCTCCAATCAAACGCTCGAAATGATCGCGGCCGGACCGAAGCCCGAAGGATTCACAACCACTTTCATGGCGCTGCACCGGGGCGCCGACGGGTTCATGTCGCTGCAGCAGTTTGAAAAGTTCTACTGGCCCTACCTCGTCAAACAGGTCCAGGCGCTTGTGGACGCAGGCTATACTCCCGAGATCTTCTTCGAAGGCGACTATACCAAGCGGCTGGAATATCTCCGGCAACTGCCGAAAGGAAAAGTGATCGCGCGCATGGATCGTACAGACATGGCTAAAGCCAAGGAAGTTCTGGGCGGTCACGTATGCCTCTCAGGGAACGTTCCGTCCTCTTTGCTGCAGACAGGCACTGCCGAGGAAGTAAAAAAATACTGCAAATGGCTGATTGATGTCGCCGGCAAAGACGGGGGGCTTATCGTAGGTCCGCGCTCGGTCGTCGATGAGGTAAAGCCCGAAAATCTGAAGGCCATGATCGACTTCACCCGCGAATACGGGAAGTATCAATAAAAACCGTACTAACGTGCTAAGGTGCTGACGTGAAAAGCCTTCGCTTCCGGAATGAGGACAGTTGACGGATGAATGGCAATGGCATAAGATATTGGAATGCAATAATCCGCGGGAACTTGAATACAGACCTGAAGGACCGACAGGGGATAGCCCGCGGCCGTGAGGCCGGGACAGGGTTATGTTTCCCAGGAACCTGCAATCCCCTGCCCTGTTGCCATTTATCCGTCAAAGAATCGCGTCCCGGGGCAAAGGTTTGTCACGTTAGCACTTTAGCACGTTAGTACGATGTGCTAGTTCTCCGGCGATTCGAAGACATCATTTATATCGATTATCTTGATATTCTCTTCCTTCACCGGAATCGGAAATACGGCAATAAGCTTG
>CAZPHK010000268.1:0-5488 GCA_964586015.1 uncultured Acidobacteriota bacterium
GGGTCGGACCATGGGAAGTTGTTGAAAAGTTTCGGTTTATATATTATTTAACTGCCTGAAGCCGGCCTTACAGGAAGATTTCGGGCCCTTTTTCTGCATCTAAGATTAGTATACAGTTATTGTTTCTTAATACTGGATTTGAATCCTGCCGCCTATGTGCATATACTCGTTAGATTCAAAAAAAGGCACCCAAATATGGCTCTAAGGGTTGAAATTGGGTGGTAAATTCTATTTAAGTCATTTTATTGCAACATTTGTGATGGTCCGACCCCGATTAAGGAGAAAAAATGACGGAGACCACCGGAACGAATTTCATTCAGGAAGCGGTTCGGGAAGACCTTGCCGCAGGCCGTTTTTCAAAAGTGATTACCCGTTTCCCTCCCGAACCCAACGGTTATCTGCACATCGGGCACGCCAAGGCGATCTGCATTGATTTCGGCATTGCGGAGGAATTCGGCGGCACCTGTAATCTGCGCTTCGACGATACCAATCCGACCAAAGAGGAGCAGCATTACATCGATGCCATCCAGGACAACGTGCGCTGGCTCGGCTTTGACTGGGAAGACCGGTTATATTTCGCCTCCGACTATTTCGACCAAATGTACAAGTGGGCGATCCAGCTGATTAAAGCCGGGAAAGCTTATGTCGACGACCAGACGCCGGATGAAATCCGCGAAAACCGCGGTACACTGACCGAACCCGGCAAATCCAGCCCCTATCGGGATCGCAGCATCGAAGAGAACCTCGATCTTTTCGAGAGAATGGAAACCGGTGAATTTCCGGACGGCTCCCGCGTACTTCGGGCAAAGATCGATATGGGCTCGCCCAACCTGAACATGCGGGATCCCGTCATGTACCGCATCCTGGCCGTACCGCATCACAGAACCGGAAACCGCTGGAAAATCTACCCCATGTACGACTGGGCGCACGGCCTGGAGGATTCCATCGAGGGAGTCAGCCACTCTCTCTGCTCCCTTGAATTTGAGGATCACCGGCCGCTCTACGACTGGTATCTTGAGCAGCTCGGCATTCATCATCCCCGTCAGATTGAATTCGCCAGGCTGGAACTCGAATATTCGGTGCTGAGCAAGCGCAAGCTGATTCAACTGGTTGAAGGCGGTTATGTGAACGGCTGGGACGACCCGCGCCTGACGACTCTGGCCGGATTGCGCCGCCGCGGGTACACACCGGCCGCAATAAGAAATTTCTGCGACCGCATCGGAGTTTCCAAGGCCCACAGCAATGTTGAATTTGCTCTTCTGGAGCACTGCCTTCGGGAAGACCTGAATAAAAATGCCCCCCGAACCATGGCTGTGCTGAGGCCTCTCAAGGTGATTTTGACCAATTATCCCGAGGGGAGGGTGGAGGAATTGGAAGCGGACATTAATCCGGAAGATCCTTCGGCGGGTAAGAGGAAGATCCCGTTCAGCCGGGAGCTGTGGATAGAGCAGGACGATTTCAGGGAGGAGCCTCCCAAAAAATTTTACCGCCTGTCGCCCGGAAGCGAAGTGCGCTTCAAGTATGCGTATTACATAACCTGTAATGAAGTCATAAAGGATCCGAATACCGGTGATGTGGTTGAACTGCACTGCACCTACGATCCCGAGACGAGGGGGGGCTGGCTGCCCGGAGGGCGCAGGGTAAAAGGAACATCTCACTGGGTGTCCGCCGCGCATGCTTCCCGCGCGGAGTTCCGTTTATACGACCGTCTTTTTACTAAACCGAATCCCGATGAGGGTGGACGGTTTTTGTCCAATCTGAATCCGCAGTCCCTGGAAACCCTGTCCGGATTTATCGAAGCCGGCCTCGCAGGGGCGCCCGCAGGCGATCGCTACCAGTTTGAGCGCCTTGGATATTTCAGCGTTGATCCCGATTCATCACCCGGAGCAATGGTTTTCAACCGCAGTGTGTCCCTCAAAGATACCTGGGCGAAGATAGAGGGTAAAAAGTGAAATTAAAAACGTGCAGATGATGTTTCGGTCTCTTCGGTGTGCTTCTTACAGCCGGTCCCGCTTCAGGATTTCTTAATATAGAGGTCCCACCGGGCAATCTTCCGACAGCAAGTGTTGTTTTAGTATCGTTTTTGTGGGCCTGTTATTTGCCGTCATGCGTTGGAATCCCTGAGGAAATTCACTGAATTTCCCGACAGTTATGTGACGGAAATTACGGCAAATCCCTATTGCTCTGGATTTTTTTTCCCGATATGAAGATTTAGGGACAATTAGCTCCTTCCCGACAAGTTCGCGCAGAGTCTCTTGTTTGAAATTTTTTCGGATAAGAATGGAAGATCGACGAAAAGGAATGCGATATTCCATTCGAGAACCTGACGGTATAAGTCGATGAAAAGCGCGGCTAATTTAGCCAATTCAAATCCGGAAAACCTCCCTGCCGGGAATGACATTTATTCGCATTCTTCCGTTGCGCCCGCCGGGGATTATCCTGAGAAAGAGGAGAGAATCGCCGGCGCGGAATCCGGAAAGACGGATCAAAATGTATCAGGAGGTCCCGATCGGGAATCGACTCCCGGGGAAAATGAGCCGGAAATTCCCATACCGGCCAGCATCCGGTTTCAGAAAAAAGGAGTAAATAACAGCCTGCTGGCGGTGATTATAGAGCCCAGCAATGATTTCCCCCTGGGTATTCCCATGAAGTCTATACAGTCCTGGATTCGTCAGCAGGGCTGTAAATCCTGGCATCAGGATGAAAATGCAGTCTCCCAATTTGCGAGGCAGGCCCGACATCTTGAAGAGACCCGCGAATACGTTCTTGCAGAGCTGAAAGATTGTTGCGTGAACGTAAAGGTATCTCCGGATCGTCTCACAGCCTGGGTCGTTGTTACGCAGGCCTTTGGCGGTAATCCTTTCTCAGAAACGCTGCTGAAAGAAACTCTCGAAGCGCATCATGTCAAATTCGGAATCAAAGAGGACGTTCTTCAGGACATTATTAAAAACGGATGGACTGAAAAAAGACTGATTGCAGAGGGCAAGCCCCCTGACGAAGGAGAAAAGGCGAAGTTCGTCTCCCTGGTGGAGGAATCCGATCACAAGGGCATCCCTCAGGAGCGTGAGGATGGCAGTGTGGACTATAAAAACCTGGGGCTGTACCTCACGGTAAGTGAAGGAACTCCCCTATTGAGGCATTTTCCTCCAACCCCAGGTACTCCCGGGACTGGTGTGGACGGCGAGCCGATCCTCCCCCTCCCCGTCCATGACCGCGTTCTTCTTCCCGGCGCCGGTGCGGCGATCTCTCCCGACGACCCCAATGTCATCGTTGCAACTCGATCCGGCAAGCCCTTTTACGACGACAATTCCGTGAGGGTGGATCCTACGCTCGAAGTCAACAAGGTGGATCCCTCGACCGGCAATGTTATTTTTGACGGTAACATCGTTGTCTGGGGACCTGTGGAAGCGGGATATACGGTCCAGGCCGGGCGCGATCTTACGATCCTGGACACGGTAGAGGGAGCCGACCTGATTGCCGGAAATGATATAACCCTGGTGACGGGTATCTACGGAAGGGGAAAATCAAAGATCAGTTTAAGAGGAAACCTAATGGCGCGATTTCTCAATGATTGCACCATTCAGTGCGAAGGCAATATTGAGGTCACCGACCTGATGTCCCACTGTTTTGTTGAATGCGAAGGAGCCCTGCACTTGGGAGAGCTTGGCGGGAAGGGGCAGATTATCGGGGGAAATATTCAGGTTCTGGAAAAGGCCCAGGCCCGGATCATCGGTTCGGTTTCGGAAATAACCACAAGGATCGCAGTGGGGCCATCCAATGCATTCCTTTCGAGAGTCGGCAGGATAAAGGAAGAAATCAAGCAATTACAGCACGACCTTAAAATAATCGGCAGGCCGCCTCAATCGCAGTCGGAACAGGGACTCGTCGAAAACACCCCGGGTTTCGAACCTATGACGGCAAAACAGCATGCCTTGGTTGAAAAGCTCAAAGCGCTTGAAGAAGAAGAAATGGAGCTGCAGGAAAAACTGGATTTCTCCCGTAACGGACTCATCAGGGCCGAAGAAGTTTATCGCGGAGCGGTTCTCAGCGTCGGAACTCTCCGGAAAACGATCGAAGATTTAACAATGGATTTCTATTTATATCAACCTGCCGACGAAACTCATTAATCCATTGGATATTATTGTCCGGCATCCGCAGTGACGATATAGGGTATAAGAGGTTCCCTTATATATTTCCTTTAAGGTTTGCGGGTGAAACCGGTCGTCTTCATACTCCTAAGACATTAGTATTAATCAATTTTTGGATAATTCGACTAGACGAAGAAGAGGTTTATACGTTTTTACATAGTAGAGATCTATTGTTAAGAGGCATAACACAAAAAATTAAAAAAAATGAACCCTTGTGACGAACAAGGTATCTAGTAGTTCAAAGGCTTTCCTGCGGCTCGACGGCTGCAGTGTAAGCAACTGATTTCTGTTCATATAGTTTGATCATTAACCGACCAATAAAAATGTGAGTGACATGAATTTCTCTGGAGGCTCATCTTCATGACTCAAATCATTTACCTGTCCGAAAGTCATCGATTTATGAATGATGGCCGTCCGGAAAGTTAATCTTTGCTGAAATTTTATGAAAATTGAGGAAGAGCAACTCGTCTCATCTCTGGAAAACTCGATCGAATTTTACAGGTGCAGCGCGGTCTGGACCTTCATCCTGGGTTTATTGGCCGGAGTGTGTATTTTTTGTGGAAAAACGACATTTTTAATTACGGGAATATCAGGTTTGTCGCCGAAGGTCGTTAAAATCCTTTTTTGTTCATTAATTGCAATGACCGGGATAGCGACAGGTTTTGCCTGTCGGTATCGAATAAGATTCTTGAAGGATTGCCGGGATAAAATATTGATGGAGTTTTCAAATCGTCAGTTTTTCCCAAAACCTGTTCGTGAGGGGATAATTACTGAAATGCAGGTTCTTTTTGCGATTCTGTTTGTATTTTCCACCGTCATTACCTGTATACATTATCCTGTTCCGAAGCTGCCCGCATTCCTGGACAACGATCTGATACGCATGATTCCTGCGATGGGATTTGCCGCACTATGCTGGATTTCCGTCTGCCCGGAACGGAAAAACCCCTTTATTCGGCTTGATTCCATTCAGGACTTTCTGGACGGACAAAAGATACACCTGCCTGGACGCCAAAGCCGACGGGAAATCAAGCGAACGTATACGATGAAAAATCCTGATTTACCAAAAGGCGAAGTCTCGCAACTGCACACCAAACGGTCGGTCCATCTATAATCATACTGCCGTTGCACGTTACACGTTGCAGGTTGCAGGTTAAAAACAAAAAGATCGTTGAATGTTTAAAACAACTGCATCGTTGAACGTTTCCATCCCGTTTTGCAGACCCTGTAGATACCCGCATTATTCAACATGAAACGACGCTTTTTCTTTTAACGTGCGACGTTTAACTTCAGAACTCCTGACATCGCGCCAAGCTAAGCTTGGGAGAGGGGAATTCAATATG
>CAZPHK010000269.1:0-5480 GCA_964586015.1 uncultured Acidobacteriota bacterium
TTACCGTCCCGGCTGCAGAGCAGCTCTATGAGCTGCCTTCCGGAGAGGGCCGACATGACGGTCCCGGCAAACGGCATGGTCCACTGCCCGACCATATAAAAATCGCCGAGGCCCGGCAGCTCTCTCACCGGGTCCTGGTCCCTCATGTTTTCGGGAGTAACGTACCATCCGTCCGGCGACCCTTTCCAGTTCCCGGTATAGCGGACGTAAGTATTCGGCGTCGCCACATCGACCACTTCAATGTCGGATGCAAAGCCGTGCCAGTGTCTATCCAGCTCTGCAACGGTCGCATCCGCTATCCGCTGCTTTTCATCCTCATACCGCTTCCGGTCCCCAGCCAGTTTCTCCCAGTATTCATAAGGCGTCGGATACCATATCTCTGCCGCCGATTTTCCCGCGGGCGCCATATCGGGATCATAACAATGATGACGCACACACAGCCAGCGGCGCGCCTGTCCGGCTATTAGAAGCGGTTTTTGCAGCTCGAAGATAGTGCGAACCGGCTGCCCTGACAAGTCCCTGGAAACTCCCAGCATGACATGCACCAGCGGCTGGACCACGAGCCATTCCCCGTACATCTTTCCTATTCTGTCGTTCACGTACTTGCCGCCTAAAATATCGAAGATAGCCGTATGGCCGTCCCCGGCCCAGACAACCCTATCAGCCATGTGTTCCGTACCATCCTCCAGTCGAATGCCGGTGGCGCGATCCTTTTCAACGATAATGTCCTTCACCCGCCGGCCGTAAAAAATCTCCCCCCCGAGCTCCTTATACTTTTCGGCAATTCTGAAAACGGCTTTCTGAGACCCCCCTAAAGGCACTCCCGCTTCTTCAACCATGGAATGTATCATTCCGGCCATCGCCGCCATGGGGAATCGCTCCATGGGCCAGTCGGGTCCGTCTATCATAAATCGAACCGCATCGCGCAAAAACGGATCCTTAAAACCCTGAACGAATTCCTGCAGTGTCTTTTTGCCGTACTTCCCCATCATTTTCAGGTACGGAAGCATAGCCCGGAACATTTTCAATCTGTCCCGGATGCCCGACAATTCGGAGGGTTTGAGATTCATGGCGCCCATCAAGCCGCGCCCCGACACAAGACGAACGAACTCTCGGGACAGTTTTTCATCCGCCGGAGACAAGGCCAATAACTGGTCCAGCAGCCGGCCGGCATCGGTGCAAAGGGTCAGGCTTTTCTCCAGACCTTCGATACGGGATATTTCCGTGTGATAATGGAACTGCCGGTTTTCCATAACGCCGAGCTCCTGCCACATCCTGTGAACGGGTCCGGATCGGGAACCCACCAGCATGTGCATGCTGATATCGAACGTGTATCCTTTGCGCTTCCATGCGGTGCACAAACCTCCGGGTATCGTGTGCATTTCGTAAATGGCGGACTGAAAACCGTTCAACTGGGCATAGCAGCCGGTGGAAAGACCCGCAATGCCGGCTCCAACGATGACCGTATTTTTTTTCATCGCTTTCCTCGATTTGGAAGCTTTATAAGTAAACCTGCTTGAATTTCCGGTTTTGATTCTACTACGGTGTAGTGCATGGCTTAGACCAAAAAGTAAAGGCAGTATCCGGCGCGTGCGCCGAAAGCGGCGCATTACGGTAATAAATAAAAGGGGGAGAATATCATGGGTATATTCAAGGTTCCCGGTATGAAGCCGGGCATAATAGTTTGTGCCGCGCTTGCGGCGGCGATCCTGTTGCTCGCAGCGCCGATTCCGGCAGCCGACGATGATGAAATGGTGACGATGGAAACACTGCTGGACCGGATCCAGATTGAAGATCTGCTTATAAGATACTACGCGGATCTTTCCCTCGGTGAGGGTCACGACATGGCCCAATTCTACACCGAGGACGCCGTTCTCGATGTCAACGGGATGATCGCGAAGGGCCGCGCGGCTATTGAAAAGATGTATGCCGGACTGGGAGAGGGGGGATCCGACCAGACGGGAAACAGGATTCACATGCTGCTGACCAATCCCATTATCACCGTCAAAGGCGATACCGCCAAAGCGCGGGTCATCTGGACCGGCGTCATAAACGAAAACGTGCGGTTGAGGCCCCGCTTTATGGAACAGGGGCGCGAATATGACGAGCTCGTGAAGATCGACGGCCGCTGGTTCATAAAGAAGAGATACATCACAGCCGACAGCGGCATGTCGGCTCTCTGGGACGAGACTTACAAGCCCAGGGAATTCCGGTAAGCCCAGCCTCCGGCGAGAGTTGGAATAAACAATCCGTGAACTTGCCAACCTGCAAATGTCTGGTAGTTCGTCAGGACCACTTTTAGTTTATCGTCGATTGAAGCAGCCGGGCGAGGCGTCCTTGCAAACGCCCGCCCGATAATCACTCCGATCGGCCTTCACGGACGCAGGATATTGATTTCCCGCTGCGGCGAAAGGGCCTTATTAACCTTCTTCACGACGATATCCTTTCCCAGACGGAAAGAAGCCGTCTGTTTGATGTCGCTCGAAGAAGCGCCCGCCTTTACCGTGTATTGGCCCGCTTCGGCCAGCCAGCTTGACGAAGCGGTATCAAAGGAAGCCAGATCCTGAGCGCTCAATTTAAAGGTCAGCGTCTGACTTTGCCCCGGCTCCAGCAGCCGGGTCTTTGCAAAAGCCGCCAGTTCCTCACGCGGCTTGTTCAGCTTCCCGGAGGGAGCGCTCAAATAAATTTGAACCACTTCCTTCCCGGCAATCCGGCCGGCGTTTTCTATATCGATGGAAACCGAGATCGAATCCTCGAATTCGTCGGAGCTGAGCCGTAGATTGTCGTACGTGAACCGGGTGTAGGACAGGCCGTATCCGAATTCATAGGCGACCTCTTTTTCGAAGCTGCTGTAATAGCGGTAGCCGACATAAATGTCTTCCTCATAGACAACTTCCGCCTTCCGCCCGGCCATACGGGATCTGAATGGCGCATCGGGATCTGCAGCCGCGGCTTTCGCCTCTTCGCTTTCTATCACAATGCCGGGAAAATTCCCGGACGACGGGACATCCGTATAGGACAACGGAAATGTGTCGGCCAGCTTGCCGGAAGGATTGACCTTGCCGCTGAGGACGTCGGCGATCGAGTTGCCCGCTTCCTGGCCGGGCTGCCACGCAAGGAGAATGGCGTCCGGATCTTCTCGCCAGCTTGCCGTTTCGATAACACCCCCGATATTGAGGACCAATACGGCATTTTTTCCCTTGTCCTGAAAGGTTCTGGAAACAGTGTGTATCAGGGATTTTTCCCCGTCAGTCAGGTAGAAATCCCCTTCGTCAGCTTTCCTGTCGGATCCTTCTCCCGAGTTCCTGCCGATGGTAATCAGGGCAATGTCCGCCTCGGCTGCCGCTTTGCCCGTCAACCGGGGATTTACATCCATTTCGGGAACGGGCAACCGTCCCATAAACCATGACCGCCTCTCATTATTGGCGGCCTGCTTTGCCCTTTCTTCCTTTATGTAGCCCTCATAAATATCCTGCAGCGATTTGTCCACCGAATAGCCGGCCGTTTCCAGCCCCTCTATCAGAGACACGCTGTAGGCTTCGTTGACGTCGCCGCTGCCCGTGCCGCCGGTCACGATCTCGTAGGAAGTTTTTCCGAAGACAGCCACTCTTTTTATTCCTTCCGCGAGAGGCAGCGCACCATGATTGTTTTTCAGCAAAACCATGCCTTCAGCGCCCGCCTGGCGGGCTATGGCCGCGTGCGCCTTGAGATCCGGCTGATTGGAATACTGGTACTGCCGGTAGTGGGGACTCTTAAATATGATACGCAGAATCCGCGCGACATTTTGATTCAACACCTCCTCACCCAACTGTCCTGCGCTTACTGCCGCAATGATTGCTTCCGTCTGCCTGGAGTTGCCGGGCATGAGGAGGTCGTTTCCGGCCTTCATCTGGGCGACAGGATCCGATCCGCCTCCCCAGTCCGTCATGACAAATCCCCGGAAGCCCCAATCTTCGCGCAGTATTTTGGTCAGAAGGTCATGGCTTTCGCTGGCATAGGTCCCGTTGATCTTGTTGTAGGAGGACATGACGGTCCAGGGTTCCGCTTCCTCCACGGCGATTCGGAAGCCCTCCAGGTAGATTTCGCGCAGGGCCCTTTCGCTGACAATGGTATCGACGAAAGACCGGTTGGTTTCCTGGTTGTTGGCTGCAAAGTGCTTGATCGCCGTGCCGACATTCTGCGACTGCACGCCCCCGACCATCGCAGCGGTCATTTTCCCGGTAACAAGGGGATCTTCCGAATAGTATTCGAAATTCCTGCCGCACAGGGGATTGCGGTGAAGATTCAGCGCCGGGGCCAGGAGTATGTCCGCTCCGTACTCCAGCACTTCCTTTCCCATTGCCTGACCGACCCGGTAAACCAGATCCGTATCCCAGCTCGAAGCCAGAAGGGTTGCAATGGGAAAAGCCGTGCAGTAATAAGTCGCGGAATCATCGGGCCGCGTGGGACTGATTCTCAACCCGGCGGGGCCGTCGGCAAGCACCATCGGAGTTATTCCCAAACGATCGAATTCGGCCGTGGTTCCGGCGGCTCCCGGCACCAGGGTCCGGGTGCGGGCAACCGCATTGGCGCCGTCCTGGCCGGGAAAATTCCTTCCGACGCCGACAACCAGTTCGGCTTTTTCCTCCAAAGTCATCCCGGCGATTACTTCGTCAATCTTCTTCTGTTCCGCCAGAGCTTCTTTTTCCTCCGGCGACATGCACGAAACCAGGCACGTCGCCAGCATCATCGACAAAACCCCCCCTACAATTGTTTTTTTCAAATCCATTGCTCTCTCCCTTTGCGTGGCAATTAATTTCTATTTGAAAAGCAAGGGCGCCATTTCAGAAAGATAAATTCGCCAGTTGGCCCGGGTATGCCCGCCGGAACTTTCCCGAAAGGTATGCTTGAATTTCAGCTTTTCCAATTCGGTATCCAGATTCCGGGAACTCTCGTAAGCCAGACGATCGTCCACTCCAAAGGCAATCCAGTACAGCTTGTTGCCGGCTTTGAGGCCCTTAAGCTGGCTCTCCACCTTCTCGTCGACATTTCTTGCACCGGCGCTGAATATGCCGACATAAGCAAACATATCGGGATTATCGACCGTAATAATGAAACCTCCGTCGGGTCGTTTAATAATTTACACAGGCGTTTAAATTCAATCGTGCATGTTAGTATACATTCAAGCAAAATTGGTAGCGAAATCGTCCCGCGGCATTGACTGCCCTGCAAACATATGTTCGTATGGGAATGGTTCCCTGAGAGACGGAATGCCGAATTCGCCCCCGGAATCAAAAGATAGCGAAGTGCTGAAGGCCGGCCGGATTTGTGACGTTTTTTTTCAAAAGTAAAAACACCTTCAGATCTGCAAACGATATTCCATTCCTTCGGATTGACGGTTCACACAGAAAGTCGTTATGGAAAATATCAGCCAAAGCATCGGACAAATACTGGATGCGTTCAATACCTACATCGGCACGTATGCGCTCATGATACTGCTG
>CAZPHK010000270.1:0-3176 GCA_964586015.1 uncultured Acidobacteriota bacterium
TGCCTCGCAAGCCCTATGCGCGCGACCCACTGTACTTTTACCACGGGCTGCTAGGTCAAGAAAACATGAAACCTTTCACCTGTATACAGAACCTGCAACTTGACAGCTTCAACTTGACAATTAAAATTTGGGATTTTTATCGTTTGCCTACTGCTGACTGCCGACTGCCTTTTTACTGGAGCCTGGAGGGAAGCTTGAGTTTAAAATGAGTTCCTTTTCCCGCGTTGCTGTCGACTAAAATTCTGCCCCCGTGTTCCTGGATGATTCCATAGCTGACCGACAAGCCTAGGCCGGTTCCTTTCCCGACGGTTTTCGTGGTAAAAAACGGATCGAAGATCCGCTTCTGGTTCTCTTCCGAGATTCCCGTTCCGGTATCCAGGATATCGATGACTACCATCGACTCGTTCATGCCCGTTTCAATTGTCAAGTCTCCACCGGCGGGCATGGCATCCCTCGCGTTCAAAAAAAGATTTATAAAAACCTGCTGCAGTTTTCCCGAATTTCCATAGATTTTCGGCAGCGAGGGATCGAATTTGGATTCCACTTTAATCCGGCTTCCCCGCAGCTGGTGCTTCAACAGAGCCAGGCTCTCGTGGATGAGCTGATTAATGTCCAGATCCGTGAATTTGCTGTCGCTCATGCGGGAAAAATTCAGTAGTCCGGCAACGATTTCAGCGGCGCGAAAAGTCTGGCTCTCTATCTTCTCAAGCACCTCCTTCCGCCTGTCGGACTCGGGGAGATCTTTTAACAGCATCTGTGTGTAGCTGGAAATGCCCGCGATCGGTGTGTTGATTTCGTGTGCGATCCCTGCGGCAAGCAGTCCTATCGAGGAAAGCTTTTCAGCCTGCAGCAGCTGTTCCTCCAGGTCCGCTTTTTCAGTTATGTCATCCAGAACGATCAGGCAGCCGGGCTTCCCGATAACGGATTCCTGCAGCGGTATGAAGCTGAGATTGACGAACAGTCGTTTGCCGCGGATGTTCACCATATAGAGTTTGGACATATTCCCGGAGGACTTAATGTTCCAGGAGTCCGTTCCGGCGATCCTTTGGATGGAAGTCAGAATGTCTCTCGGGAAAATCTCTTCGATACCGGCGCCTGTGATCTGTTGCCGGGTTGCGCCATACAATTCTTCAAACGTTCGGTTGCATGAGGTAATGCGGCCGCCGGAGTCCAGGGCCAGCACAGCGACATTAATGCTCTCTATTATGTTTTCCGTGTAGGCTTTGAGACGCTCCAGTTCGCAGGCCTTGGTTTCAATTGTTCTGTAGAGAAGGGCGTTTCCCAATGCCATGGCGGCATATTCCGCGAGGGTGGTTAAGAGTTCCAGATCTTCCGTCGAGAAATGGCGATTCCCGGGGAGAGGGCCCATGGCGATAATTCCCACTCTCTGTCCGTGGAGTTTCAGTTCCAGAAGATGGGAAAGGCCGTATTTTATCAGTTGAGGATGAGCCCGCTTCAGTCCGTCGTTTCCGCTCTTGGTTTGAAAGGGGCTGTCCGGATTTTCCTGATCAAACAGCACATCTTCGCGGAACAAATTGGAATCGGAATGCACGGCGGAACCCTGTGAGTATGTTAACCGGAATAAGCCGGAATCTATGGTGTCAGCAAGGAATACGGCGACAGGTTCCATTCGGAAGGTCCTGGAAATACGGTCGGCGATGCTGCGGGAAAGGGTCTCGAGGTTAATTTCGGAACTGAGCGTTCGTGCAAAATTCAACAGGCTGGATCGGTCTTCAAAAAGATCCTTGTAAAAAAGGCGATCCAGCCGGACCTGAATAGCGTTGCGCAACGGGGCAAACAGAAGTGCAATCACGAGGACGGCAAGGCAGATTATCAGGAAATCGGCTTGAGGCGCGATCCATTGTACCGCGCGGCCCATCACAAGAACGAAAAGCAGGTAAAGGGATAAAAGAAGAGAGCTGGCTAAAAAATAGGCCGCGCTTTGCCGTGCAATGCGTTCGACATCCATCAGCCGGTAATGAATCAGTGCGTATCCAATGGACAGTGGTATCAGGGCGAGAAAGAGCATGGTGGATTCCATCGCAAAGTTGGCCTGAGCGCCGAGCAGCACCGGGATAATATAAACCAGGCTGAAAGGTAGAATCCCGGCCAGGGTTCCGTAGCCGACCCATTTCAATTGCTGGCGTGCGATTAGATCCCTTGTATTAAGGTGTTTTATAAAGAGCAGTATTCCACCGAGCAGAAAGCCCGCGAGAAAATAGCCCAGGTGTATGTCGTCGATGATTCCGCTCGAATGTTCGTCCCGCGGCAGCCCGATGAATGTCAGGCGGCCTGTAATCCACAGCACGTGGGAAACGATAAGAAGCAATGCCGGGACATAAATGAGTAAAACGCGGATTGAATGGCGGGTTTCTGCGGGAAAACGGAGGCAGAAATGCACGAAAAGCGCCGGCAGAAGGAGAAAAGCCAGGACAGAAAGTCCATAAACCCACCAATCCAGAGCACTTAACCTGGTCGTATAACTGAAGAGGTAGATGACAAATGCGGCCAGGCATATGAAAAAGAAATGATAGGTTCGCGAGGACCGGTCCCCGCGCAATAATACAAACAGGCCGATGCCCAAATAGAGAAACGCCAGGACTGCCCGGAAGCCGTCTCTGGTTGTCAATACAGGAGCCGATTCGAGGTTGAACGCTATGTTTCGGGATCCTGTTTCATTTTCGATGCGATAGACGACCGGAGCCCCCGCTCCCAGTTCATAGATCAGATCAGTATATTGGCCGATGTTCGTAACTGTCTGAGTATTGATCGAATACAGGTGGTCTCCCAATCGCACGCCTGCCAGTTTTGCGGGACCTTCGGGATCGATTTTAGACGCTGTAAGCACACCCTCGTCGTCTTCACTCCAGAATACGCCGTCGGAGGGAACGGTCCATTGCATACGGTCGCGAAGATTCTGGATACCGATAATTAAGAGAATTCCGCTTAAAAGCGCAACTGCAATAAATCTGAAAGGTACCGGGAAACCGTTCATGAAGCCGTTTTATCCTTATAACCCGCATTTCTCACGAGGTTTCGTGAACCGAAGCGCCTGTATCCGGGCATGTCTGCAGCGTACCCAATTTATGATTTGCATAAATTGGGCGTGTTCACCTCGGTTCCTCGACGTACGGATAGTACGCCGCCGCCGCACGCTGCAATCGCCGTGCGTTGTC
>CAZPHK010000270.1:3186-5472 GCA_964586015.1 uncultured Acidobacteriota bacterium
ACGTACGTAAAGTACGCCTCCGGGGTCCTCGATCACAAGCCTTGCATCCATACCCATATATGCCGCCTCGGTTGCTTCGCTTAAACGAAACCTCGTGAGAAATGCGGGTTAGTGCTTGTATTAAAAAACATTACGCAATTCATGTGCCATACGGTGAAAAGGACCACGATTTGTGCGTTAAGATAAATAATTGCAAAAAAAGACTTTATATCTTACTAAAATATTATCCGCCAGTGAAAAAGGACTCACTCCAACAACTTGAATTTATTCATCCAATATTTTGGACCGTGAGAAATGCAGGTTTTTACGAAACTTGCCGGGAATTCTGTCAGGGATGCGGCTATTGGAAATTAAGGCTGAGACCGAAGCGTAGCGAGCGTGGATTGCGGTTCAGAACGATGCGGCCGTCCGAGGCGGACAGTATTTCTTCCCCTTGGTTTAATATGTTCCGAAAATCCAGCAGGATTTCCCACCGTCCCGTACTCGAGAAGATATCCCGAATCGGAAGCAGCTGTCGGACTTCAAAATTCACGGACTTCGATCCGATATCCATTGGGTCGGAAAACCAGTTAATCGGAGAGACGGGATTCCCGGGATACCATCTTATGGTCGCCAGCAGGTTCGTATTCGTATCCGGGATGTTTGCGTCAAGCTGACCCGTGATCGAATGATTGTACTGCTGGCATGCATACGTTCTGAAATCCTGGTTCAGAATGTCGGTTGTTATGGACTCGTCTACATTAGAAAGGTTGGTTGCCTCTCCGTAGACATAAGCAAGAGAACCGCGCAAGTTGGATAACATTTGACGGTTCAATGAAACGCGCAACCCTTGCTGGCGGGATCGGTTCTCATTCAGATGGATGACGGCCGAAGTCTGGTTTTCCGGTGTAATCGTAGTAACCATTAAGGGCATTCCAGGGCCGTAGGTGTTGTCCCGGTAAACGGCAACCTCTATGGAAGTGTCCCGGCTAACGGATCTCTCGACTGCAATTTCGGAGTGTGTGACCTGACTCATGCTGATATTGTTTCCGGCAACGGTGATCAGCGTCGGCTCCGAAAGATTGAGGGCTTCTCCTGATGAAAGAATGACGCTGTCGTTGTCGCTTTCACGCCTGGAAGTAAAAGAAGTTTTAAAATGCCATCCTTCAATGGGAGATAACACGATTTCAAGCGACGGATACAGGAAGCTCCTGTCCATACCATAATGGAGACGCGAATAATCGAAACCGTAGTTTATTTTGATCAGATCGTAAAATTTCGTGGTTCCCTCGATGCCGAAAGCGATGGTCTGGATCCTGGCTGGCTGAGTTCCCTGATTTTCGGGAGAGAGTTGGGATTCCAGAGAATCGCTCCCCGTATAGTCCACGTTCATGCGTCCATACCCGAAAGACACTTTATAGTCGTTTTCGTTGTTGGGCCGGTAGTGAATGGTGTCCCGTACTCTCCAGAAAGAAGTTTTCCCAAAATCGAACTGGCCGGAAAAGACCATCCTGCTGCTCCGGCTCAGCGGTTCTGCAAAAGCGAAGTTTGTGACTATTCCGTTTCGGCTCGTGTGCGGACGGGCAAAATATTGCCGGTCTCCGCCGAGGGGCGTGCTCGACTCCATGCTCATGGTGCCGTTTCGGGTAAAGGGTGGATTCTTTTCTTTGTAAATACCCGGCATGCCGGTGGGCTGATAACGGAATATCATGCGCCGGTCCGATGAGCTGCGCAGTACTTTTATTAAACTCCAATTGCGCGGATCTTCATCGTTCGAAAAGTATTCAACGAAGCGCTTCAGGGTGATATCCAGGGCAGTCGTGCGGTCCGGTTCGACTTCGAATTTCGCCGTGGATATTGTCTGGAATCCTTCATGAATGACCTGAAGGCAATAAATACCCGGAATCAGATCCGCGATCCGAAAGAGGCCGTTTTGATTGCTGCGGATGCCGGTCTGGGCAAGTATCTTTTTCTGTTCGGTTACTCTGAAGATGTTGACGAAGGCATTGTTCAGCGGATTGCCGGTCGGACTTTTTATGCTTCCGGATATGTGCCCGAACCTTTGTGCATTTGCTGCAATGGACGGTTCTGTAAAAAGAACAAGAATAACAAAAAGTAATGCGGATAAAATCCAGAGGGTATGCCTCATTGCCAGCGTTCCTCAAAGACAAGGATGCGCAACATAATCGGGGTACTCAGATTTAATATAAATTATCATACCAAAAATTCCATGTCAAATCAGCACCATTCAGGGGGCGTGCGACAAATTTGTGGGTAAAAGATCAGCTGATTGCACGAGATTCCCAG
>CAZPHK010000271.1:0-5466 GCA_964586015.1 uncultured Acidobacteriota bacterium
CGCGCTTCCAAGTTCCAAAAGATCATCGAGTGGGCCGAAATGGCGGAAAAGGCCGATGCCATGATCATCCCCCTGGGGCATTGAAGTGTCTGCGCGCCCGGGGTCACCGAGCAAGCAATAGATTTCGAATCAACAGTCAAAAAACCTGCAATACCGGTTGCTCTTGCGGAATTTGAAGAGCAGTTAATAGGAGTCTCCAGGTTCAGAGGGATGCCTGGAATGCGTGTTCAATATATCCAGGGGCCTGTCTGGGCCAAAACGGGCGAGCAGTTGCGCAAATCCGTCGTATTCGGCAACAATCCGCTTACGGGAAAGAAGGTCGCGGAAGAAATCGTCGACAAACTCACCCGGCCTTTGTCCCCCGAAGATTCAAAGACAGGGCAAATAGAACGCGAAATGGGACCGCCTGCCTACACCGGAACAGCGGCCGAACTTCAGCAGCTTTTTCTCGAAAAGAGATACACCGACTTCATGCCGGTCATCCTTCCCACCGAAGAACTGGTTGATGAAATGCTGAAGGCCACCAGCCACGAACCGGATGAACCTCTAGGCAGAATGAACCCGGGTTCCGGGGCCGGCGAAACATGGACCTATACGGTGAAAACGGCTGCCATCAACGCGGTGATGGCCGGAGCAAAACCGGAGTATTTCCCGATCATTCTGGCGCTGGGCTCGACCGGGCAGACAGCCGTTAACGTTTCCGATAACGGCTTCGCTGCGGGCGCCGTAATCAACGGCGACATCCGTGATGAAATCGGGCTTAACTACGAGGAGGGAGCCGTAGGTCCCTATGCCCATGCCAATACGGCCATAGGAAGGGCCTGGAACCTGCTTTCCATTAATGGCGGTAACTGCGGCAAGGTGGGCACGACCTACATGGGCACTGTAGGCAATGCCCAGAACGCGCTCGCTCTCATCATTGCCGAAAATGAAGAGAAGTCTCCCTTCCAGCCTCTGTCCGTCCGGAGGGGTTTCAAGAAGGGCGATAATATCGTCACGCTGTTTACCGGATGGGGAATTCTTTCCGCCAAGAACTGGAAAGTCAATGAATGGGAAACCGTTATGGACTATCCCGGAACCGCCAAGGCCATTTATGACCAACAGTCGCCCGGGTTATTTGGGACTATTTTGGTTCTGAGCCCCCCCATTGCCGATTTCATTGCGGATGACGGGTACGATACGGTGGAGAAGTTCACTGAATTCGTGACCGGCGCTTCGGCGAAGGCAAAGCCGAAAGGGAAATTCGGCGGCTTTGGAATGGGCGGCGGCAACTTTCATGTTATCGTCACCGGCGGGTCCAACAACAACTACTGGATGGCCGGCGGCATGGTGCCTACCCAGTCCGTCAATATCGACGATTGGAGATAAAGACGATCTGTAGGGGCGAACCTTGTGTTCGCCCCTGTTCCGCTCTCAAACAACGCACTCGAAATCATTGGGTTTCCATAGAATGTGTTCTGTAGGAGCGAACCTTGTGTTCGCCCTCGTATCGCACTTAATCAGCGTACCGGAATCATTCCTTTTCCATGGAACGGGTAGATAGAGCGATACATGTGTTTCGTCCTCTGCTCTCCATTGATAACATCAAAATAAAAAGCCCCGGGTAAAACAACCGGGGCTTTTTGCATAAATGGGCAAAAGGGCGAACACAAGGTTCGCCCCATCAACCAATCCCAGACTGCCGACAATCGACTGCCGACTGTCTTTCAGGGCGAACAAAAGGTTTCGCCCCTGCGATTTATTGTTTACCTCCAGTCATCCACTAAGGTGCCGCGGCCCGCTCTGAAATCGGTTGCAAACCACGTGGTCTGTATCCCGCCGCCGGTTACAATTACCTGGACGCTTCTCGGCTGGAACGGTGTTATCAGGGTATCCCCGGGCAGTTTTCTCTGGGATGCAAAGGGTTCGAGACCCTGGATTGCCATGGAGGCGTACATCGTGGAAACAACGCCGTTGCCCCAGTAGGAGGCTACGGTCTTCTTGACGTTCTGCGCCAGCCAGGTGCTGAGTTCCTCCTTGGTCTTGAATCCCTGGGTGTCCCTGAGAAGTCCGGCCACCGTAGGATCCATGATAACCGAGGCGCCCATTCCCGCGAGGGACCGCATGTAATCCCGCATCAGGTTCTGGGGCGGGTAGGCAATCTGCACCTCGCCGACGCTGGAAATATAGCTCCAGCCGGTGCCTACGGATACGACGCTGTCGGTCGGTTTGAAGCCGGACTGCACGTGGACGGGTTTCCATCCTTCGGGCAGAGCTTCTTCATTTTCAGCGATGCACAGGTTGTCGTACTGAAGGTTGTTTCCCAGCGTGCTGAAAGTCGTTTTGCCCGCATGAAGATCGCCCGCGGTCTTCGACATCAAGGTGTAGACTCTTCCGAGAACGGCATTGACTTCATTGTGCGGCCCCATGACGTTGGTGCCGTAATTCATGCCGACTTCATTCCGGATCGGGCCATTGACCAGGATCATATTGGCCATGGAACTGGTGGAATTGCCGAAGGGCACCGCGGTGGCTACCGCAAGAATCAGCGGGAAGTGTTTCGGTTTCGCTCCCGCCATGACGGCACAAACGGCGACTTTTTCAACCGTAAGGGACCGGTTTCCTCCCGGCCAGGAGATAACCTTGACCTCTTCCTCAGGAGGATGGCTGGTTCCCGCGAGCATTGCGGCGACTCTTTCCTCGGTCGGCAGAATTACGGGATTGTAGTCCGTCCAGTCCTTGTCCTTGAACAGCTGCTGAAGGTTGTCTTCCGTATCCGGAGGAAGAAGTCTCGGCTCCTCGACTGCTTCGGGAGGCTGGCCCGCGATCTGCTCTTCTTCGGTCAACGGTTTTGTGAATGCGTCGACGATGGCTTCCATCATCGGCTTGCCGCTTACGACATCGTTGCTTTCAAACACATAACGATGGAGGACTTCCTTCGGCTGTCCGGCGACGGGAAACGGAAATCCGACATACCGGATCGGCATGCCGTTTGTATATTTGAAGTTATATCCTATCGCATAGTTGACGATATTGGCGCCCGCAGCGCCCAGTGTGGGAATTCCCATTTTTTCGAGAGTTTTGGCATGTTGGCTCACGGCCGACGTACAGCCGTCTCAACCGGATATGCCGATAATGGCGGCATCTCCATTCTCGGCGATCTCTTTCCACAGGGGCGGATCGTCCTGTGAATACATCCCCGCTTTTCTTTTAATAATCGTTTTGACGGACGGCATGTTCTGGGCAAACCACTTGGTTATTTCCTCGAATACATTGTGGGCTGCGTCGGGCCCGCCCCAGTTAATGTCGACCATGTAGATCGTCTTGCCTTCAAGCGTATCGAGCCGGGGGCTTAAAGGTTCGCGATCCACCATTTTGCTGGTAACCGCCGGATTGAGAACCGTGAGTTTGCCTCCGGTACCGCATCCGGCCGACAGTGCGACGACCACTGCCAAAATAAGAAAACTGGTGAGTAGATACTTGCTTTTCACGTTTCTCCTTCCCTTAAAAAACTTTCATTTTCATTAATGATTCCTGCACATCCCTGCGTTCAATATCTCCATGATTTTGCTGTTTTTAGCACAACCCTATACGGCCCTACAAGCATAAATAAAAAATTGGCGACAGGCTAGAATTTCACCTTTTTTCCAAACTGTGGAATTTGAAACTGCTGCTCGGGAAAAAAGTGAAATTCTAGCCTGTCACCAATTTCCCGTTTTCTTTGATGAGGGATTCCGCCGATTGAATGAGACCATCGAGGCCTTCGCGCTCCAGGGCGCTGACGGCAACGGCGTCGAACCGCCGGCATAATCCGCCGATGACGGAGTCCTCCACCCGGTCCGACTTGTTCATTACCAGCAGCCGGGGAATCGACCTGAGTTCAAGATCCGCCAGAACCCGGTTGACGGCCTCTATCTTTCTCTCCGGGTTCGCGTCGGAAGCATCGACGACATGCAGCAGCAGATCCGCATCGGCCAGCTCTTCCAGCGTAGCCCTGAAAGCGGCGACCAGGTCCGGGGGGAGATCGTTGATGAAGCCTACCGTGTCGGTGATGATGACGTCCCCGTGGCGCGGAAAGCGAAGCCTCCGGGAGGTTGTGTCGAGCGTTACGAACATCCGGTCGTCCGTATCGATCCTGCTTTCGGTCAGTGCATTGAGCAGTGTGCTCTTGCCGGCATTGGTGTATCCGATGATGGACAGGACCGGAAGGCCCTGCCGGATCCGGCGCTTACGCCGAACGCCGCGCTGGCGGGAAAGCCTTTCGATCTCTTTTTCGAGGCGGCGGATCCGGTCGCGCGCCCTGCGCCGGCCGATTTCAAGAACGGTTTCCCCCGGCCCCCGGCCGCCGATGCCGCCCACCAGGCGGGACAGTCCGGCGTCTTTTTCGGTCAATCGCGGCAGGGAGTACTTCAGCTGGGCCAGTTCCACCTGGAGTTTGCCGTCCCGGCTGCGGGCCCGCTGCGCGAAGATATCCAGAATCAGCTGAGTGCGGTCGACGGCTTTCAGGCCGGTGCTGTCTTCAAACGCCCTGGCCTGTGCCGGTTTCAAATCGATGTCGAAAACGGCCGCGTCCGCGCTCGATCTCATTGCGGTAAGCGCGATGCGTTGAAGCCTTCCCTGACCCACGACGGTGCGCGGGTGAATCCTGCCGCCTGAAAACTGCAGAATTTCCGCGATGTCGACCCCGGCCGCCCGAACGAGTTCCGTTATTTCGGCACGGGCAGTTTTCCCCGGGCTTACGACGAGGATCAGGGCGCGTTCATTCCGGGTTTCTTCCGGACGTCTGCCGGTTACCCTGGAGAATTCGTTTTCCAGGGCTTCGATTTCCTCTTCGAAATTAAAACGGAGCTGATAGATATCCCGGGCTTCGACCTTACGGAAAGGCTCCTTGTCCTGGAGATCTTCTTCCTGTCCGGGCAGGATATACGCCAGTTCGATTTTCCCGGGATTTCCGTTTTCTTCCGCCTGAACCGCAGCGACCAGGTCCAGGCGCAGCAGCACCAGATCGTTCAGATCGTCCTGCGTCAGGGATTCCCCCTGCAGGTGTGTGTGCACCAGCCTGAGTCCCCGGAATCGACCCGCGCCCCCACGAAGCCTGCCGATATCCGGCAATTCCAGGCGCGTGGCATCGCCCAGGATCACATGGTCGATATTACCCTCCCTGGAAATCAGGACTCCGACCTGCCGCCCGAGTTCTCTCGATGTTGTCGCCAGGTGTTTCGCCAGTTCCGGAGACACCACCTGCTGCGGCGGAACGCGCCTCCGATAGGTCCGCTCCAGGGCCCTCCTCTGCGATTGCTTGAGGCCCAGTGTATTTCCGCTTATCTGTTCGATAGGCCACTCTCCAATTCATTACCTGAAGTGCTTATTATAGCTGGAATAAGCATAGTCCGGATCTCTTTATGTGAGGGAATTCATTTGGATTCATTCGAGGGGAAGGGATTTCCTGTTCCGGGCACACAATTCCTTTTGAGTGAAAACACACCT
>CAZPHK010000272.1:0-5410 GCA_964586015.1 uncultured Acidobacteriota bacterium
TCGGAGTCGGTTGAATCAATGACGGAAGAATCGGGGGAAGACCTGGCATCCATTACGGCAGCCATAAAAGAAGAACTTCAAACAAATATTAATATCGTATGGACCTGCGTCGCGGCATTTCTGGTCTTTTTCATGCAGGCCGGTTTTGCCATGGTGGAAACCGGATTTACACGGGCGAAAAATGCCGTGAACATCCTGATGAAAAACCTGATGGACTTTTCCGTCGGAAGCCTTGCGTTCTTCCTTGTGGGATTCGGGTTGATGTTCGGGCTGTCCAACGGCCTGTTCGGTACGACCCTGTTTGGTATGTCTGGAGTTGAGGCCGGGGGCGACTGGAGCTGGACTTTCCTGATCTTCCAGACGGTTTTTGCCGCAACGGCCGCAACAATCGTATCCGGCGCCATGGCCGAAAGAACCAGGTTTGTTTCCTATCTTCTTTACAGTGCAGTGATTACGCTGCTGATCTATCCCGTATTCGGATCGTGGGCCTGGGGCAACCTGCTGATAGGCGACAACATAAGCTGGCTGGCGGATCTGGGGTTCCATGACTTTGCCGGTTCGACGGTCGTGCATTCCGTAGGCGGCTGGCTGGCTCTGGCCGGAGCTATTGTTCTGGGTCCGCGTCTCGGGAAGTACACTTCCGATCGAAAACCGACCGCCATACTGGGACACAACCTGCCGCTGGCCGCTCTCGGCGTTTTCATCCTGTGGTTCGGATGGTTCGGGTTCAACCCCGGCAGTACGACCACGGGCGACGGTTCGATCGGCTATATCGCCGTTACGACCAATTTATCCGCGGCGGCCGGGGCTGTTTTTGCCCTGATTACTTCGTGGGTTGTCCTGAAGAAACCGGAACTGTCCATGACTTTGAACGGAGCACTTGCGGGCCTCGTCGCCATTACCGCACCCTGCGATGCCGTTTCCCCTGTCGGCGCCATTTGCATTGGGGCGGTGGCCGGAATTCTGGTTGTTTTCAGCGTGCTGTTTATCGACTTTGTTTTAAAAATCGACGATCCGGTCGGCGCCGTCAGCGTGCACGGAGTCAACGGCCTCTGGGGAACCCTGGCTTACGGCCTCTTCTCTTTAAACGAAGGGCTCTTCTACGGACATGGGGCCAAATCGTTGGGGGTCCAGCTTCTGGGCGTCGGTACGGCGTTTGTGTGGGCGTTTGGTCTTGGTCTGATCCTGTTCTTCATCCTGAAGAAGACCGTTGGACTGCGCGTCAGTGCCGAGGAAGAGCTCAAGGGCCTGGATATCGGGGAGCATGGAAACGAAGCCTATGCGGGATTCCAGATTTTCACGACCGAGTAGCCTGCTGATTCCATAATTAGAATGAACGGTTTTTTAAGATATAGCTAAGGAGATATGATCATGAAGCTGATCATAGCATACATACAGCCGCATAAACTGAACGATGTGAAACGTTCGCTCTTCAAGGCTGAAGTGTACAAGATGTCGGTAACAAATTCACTGGGCTGCGGCCAACAGATGGGCTACCACGAGTCCTTTCGTGGGGTGGATATCGAGGTCAATCTGTTGAAGAAACTGCGGCTTGAAATTGCGGTGAATGATGATTTCGTCGAACGAACGGTTGCGGCCATTATCAAAGGCGCCAAGACCGGACAGATCGGCGACGGCAAGATTTTTATCCTGGATTTGCCCGAATGCATCCGTATCCGAACGGAAGAAACCGGGCATGACGCCATCGGATAGGCGACTGTCCGATACGGGCCGGACCCTGGCCCGAATATTCACCGGAACACCGGTGAATATTCGGGCTGTCGGAAATGCGGGTCTACCCACTCCTTCTGTGCCGGGTCCGGGTCTACCTCTCGTTTAATCCTGCCGGTCTGTTTCGGAGTTTGAGGCCGGCTGAATCTCACCAATCGGTGGGGATACCCCGCTGTTTGAACCGTCGTCCCTGAAAGGGGAAATATCGACGGGTTGAATGGCGGGTATCCCCATTTCTCTTTTTTAATCCCGTAAAAACCAACAGCTTGTTTCCCGTTAATGGTTTATAATAGCAGGGAAATCGGGAGAGGTTGTCGATGCCCATAATTTTTGACTTCAAGCCTGAGTATAATATGGTGGTTTGCCGGCAGGTCGGCGCCATAGACGATGAAGAATTTCTAACTTCCTACCGTTCCCTGTTTGAAGACCATCGCTTTAAGCCTTCTACGAAGCTGCTGGTGGATCTCAGCCAGGCGGACAGTTCCCAGAGAAGCCAGGAGGCTATCCAGGGATTTGCCAGGTATATGAAGGAATGGATGCAAAAGACGGAGGAGAAATCCAGGGTGGTGGTTATAGCTCCCAGGGATGTTTCTTTCGGGCTTGCCCGCATGTATGAAGCTTATTCAGAATCACCTCAAATCGATTTTAGCGTCTTTCGCGAGGCGGACGCCGCGCTTGAATGGCTCGACATTCCCGGGGATGCCCTGAAATAAATGGTGACAGCCTGACGACTTTTATGGAGTGCGGCAGCTTGCTGCCGCCTTGTTTATTTATCTGCGTAGATACAAAGGCGGCAGCAAGCTGCCGCACTCCAAGGAAATTCCGTTTTACGAAATATGATGTAGTAAAATTGAAGGCAGTTATAGATTAGAAAATATTTCTGCTATTAGGTTTATTCCAAAGCCCCCGTCAGGCTGAAACCATTTTTTATTGGATGGCTGCCTTGATTTTCGCGAGATCCCGTTTAGCCAGCGCCATGATTTCCAGGGCATAGTCCAGGTTGTGAACGCCGTCGGACCCGTCCTGTTCGATAATGGACAGATTGGCTTTTGTGTCCTCGAGTTTTTCCCTCAGTTCGGCATTCAGCAGATCCGGATTTTTCTTTAATGCCTCATCGACGATCTTCATATCGGCCTGGACCGGTTCCAGGGTTTCCCGGTACCATGCCTCCCAGTCCTGTATCTGCTCGGCGCGTTTCTTTCGATCCTTGACCTCGTGACAGGACGAACAGGTGTCCGTACGGTTTTCCGCCAGATCCGGATCATCCGGGCGAAGAACCTTCATAAGGTGATTTTCTTCGGTCATGTGGCACTCGACACAGGATATGGCCGTGTGAAGACTTCTCGTTGCCTCAATCCCTTTTGCTCCCTTACCCTGTACCACTGCCGCCTGGCTGTGACAGGCGTCGCAGATTTTGTGCGGATCCATAACCAGCTGGTGCGGCTGTTCGCTTTGATGGGGGTTGTGGCAGGCCACGCACGTGATCGGTCCGGACCACTCCCTGTCCCCGATTTTAAAAGTCCGTCCGGACGTTTCGGCGTGGCCGGAGGCTTTCCACATATTGTAGATCAACGGGTGATTGTTGACGGGAGGCGGCGGGAGTTCGGCAGGATCCAGGGAGGTCATCTGCAATCCCGCAACGTCGGACAGCTTCATCCCGGGACGATACCCGACAACCCATGGAGTTCCATCGGACATCAGCCCGGCGCCGGAGAGATTGCCGCCGTGGCAACGGCCGCAAATATCCGCTTCGCGGCTCAACACTATTTTGCCGGTATCCCCCATATTCGATACATGCTCCTGTCCGGGGCCGTGGCAGGCTTCGCAGCCGACTCCCATTTCGCTCCAGGCAGGTTCCCGGACGCTCCTGTTTGTCGTGTGGCATCCGGAGCAGTTCTGAATCCAGTCCTGTGAAGGTTCGGCAGTTTTTTCAGATCCGTCGGCGCGGTTGTCCCCTGCGGCATGCTTTGAGGTTTTCCAGGCGTTGTATTCATCCGCGTGGCAGGCGCCGCACGTGTCGGAGCCGACGTATGCGGAGGATTCCTCCGCCTCATCGGCGGCGGCAATCGCGGGTATTGTTCCAGCAATGCATGTGAGAATAAGTATGGCTTTAAGCATGTCGCACCCCCGGTATAAGGTAATTGGAAATCATTCAGCATTCAACATAAGTATTAACCCGCATTTCTCACAAAGTTGCTACTGCGGCGGCGCTTGAATTTTTTCATCAAAATACCGGGTGTTCTGAAAATACCCCTCTCATTCCGGATTTTGTTGTAGAATGGCAGGCAATGTCGGGGAATCCGGGATCGGCCGGAAGCCGGGCCGGATTAAACAGCCTGGGACCTGTTTTCGATGCGAAATGCCTGAGTCGGATCTCAGGAGCAGAGAAGACACACGTCGGATGAGTATGTCGGGAATATTCAATATCGAGCAAAATTAGGAGGGCTTGTGAGTAACAATCCATCAAGGAGGAAGTTTCTGCAGGCAGGATTGGCGCTGCCGGCGGCCGGACTCGTTTCTTCAACCGGCCTGGGAGCCGCATTTCAGGATCCTCCCAAGGTCGTTTATCGTACTTTAGGCAAAACAGGGCTGAAAGTTACGGGCGTCGGCTATGGGATCGGTTTTGAGCCGGTGACGGAGGTAGTGGCGCGTGCACTGGACATGGGGATCAACTATTTCGATACGTCCCGTGATTACGGCGACAGCGAAAAAATATTTTCCGGCGTGATCAAGGGCCGGGACCGCAGCAAATTCCATATTGCCACCAAGTCTCCTTCCAGGAGAAAAGAGGACATTTTGAAGGATCTGGACACCAGCCTCAAAGAGCTGGGTACGGATTATGTCGACATCTGGCATTTGCACGCCCGGGATACGCCGTCTGCCATTCCGGATGAGGCTGTGGAAGCGATGCAGATGTGCAAGCAGTCCGGGAAAGCGCGTTTTGTCGGCTTCAGCTGCCACGATCCGAACAGGATGGCCGATTTCCTGATTGAGACCAAAGTGTTCGATGTCATGCAGACGACGTACAGTTTCCCTATCGGCGGGTACTACCGCGACAGGGCGGTTAAAAAGCTGCACGATGCGGGCATCGGTGTGATCGCGATGAAAGTGGTTGTGGGGTTGACGGGGCTGAATCTGACGAGCTTATCCAATCCTCCCCACAGCGAAGGTGAAGGGCCGCTTGCAGGCATCAAATGGGTGCTGAACAACCCGGCGATCGGAACGACGGTTCCCTTTATGCAGAAGATTTCGGAACTTGAGATGAACTTCCGGGCGATGTCGGAACCCTATACGCCGGCCGACGAGAAACTGCTGTATGTGATGAACGAGCAGATCCGGCCCGACTACTGCCGCATGTGCTACGAGTGCAGCGGCGTATGCCCGAAGGGCCTGCCCGTTACGGATATGCTGCGATACCTGGCATATAACGATTTCGCCGGCAATTTCCACCAGGCGCGGGCGAATTTCAAGGGATTGCCGAAGGAAATTCGGGACGTTCGCTGCAGCGACTGTTCCGAATGCGCCATCCGGTGTCCCAACGGCGTGCATGTACAGGCTCGCCTGATCCGGGCACAGGAGATTCTGGCTTAAAAAAGTAGGGGCGAACACAAGGTTCGCCCCTACAAAAAAACCGTTGCATGTTGAACGTTACACGTTGCACGTTAAAAACAAAAAGATC
>CAZPHK010000273.1:0-5405 GCA_964586015.1 uncultured Acidobacteriota bacterium
AATAGCTACCCGCTGCCGCTGACCTCCGCTCAACTCTTCAGGTTTGTGCCCGGCGTGCTCATCGAGGCCAACTTCCTTCAGCGAATCCATAACACGCTCTCTTCTTTGATTTCGGGACATTCTGCGCTTCAGGAGGGCAAACTCCACGTTCTCGAAGGCGGAGAGTACAGGTATCAAATTAAATGTCTGAAACACAAATCCCAGCTTGTTGTGCCGAAGGTCCGCCAGTTGATCCGAAGAGAGCCGGGTAATATCCTGTCCGTCGATTTTCAACGTTCCGGAACTGGGAACATCGATACATCCAAGGAGATTCAGCAGGGTCGTCTTCCCACTTCCCGAAGGTCCGGCAATAGCTACGAACTCCTCTTCTTTAATTTCAAGGCCTACTCCATACAGAGCTTGAATCAGGGTTTTCCCGAGATGAAAGTTCTTGGTCAGGTTTTCCGCTTCTATGATAGC
Organism: uncultured Acidobacteriota bacterium; assembly: GCA_964586015.1. GTDB lineage: Bacteria > Acidobacteriota > UBA6911 > UBA6911 > UBA6911 > UBA6911. The sequence goes on from CAZPHK010000273.1 coordinate 460, forward strand.
CATATACAGTTCTCTTTATCGTCCACTATCTACTCAAATATAAAAATAATCCGGACCTTCCCGCAGTGTTCGATGTCAGACATTGCAGTATATCCCAAACGGAATGGATGAAAAATCAAGGGATCTTAAATGGATTCCACCTGGGCAACATCCAATCTGGGGGGGGCAAGAAGGCCGGTATAAGGGAACGGAAACCAATGCCTCTCGGCATTCTTCTTTAAATCATATTTCGTAAAACGAAACTTACTTGGATGTGCGGGTGCAAGCAAAGCTTGCATGCTTGCTGCCGCCTTTGTTACGATTGCGTGTACCGAACCAAAGGCGGCAGCAAGCTGCCGCACTCCAGGTAAGTTGCCGTTCAATCGAAACTCCTCATTTAAGAAAAAACCGAATTTAAGTGTGAATCTGATTCTGAAAGCCACACTATGGATTTCCGATCAGACGAAGGGCTTCTTCCAGACCCGGTAAATTCGAATCCAGCTTTTTGGCTTCATTAATTGCCCTCCTCGCTTCATCCTTGTCTCCATTCTTATAATAGCTCATGCCGAGATGAAGCCGGTATGTGGCATTTTCCGGTTCCTTTTGCACGCATTCCTCGAGAAGGTCGATGGCCGAACGGTAGGCGCCGCGATTGTAATAAACCCATGCCAGGGTATCGCTTATGGAGGCCGACCCCGGTACCTGCTTTTTTGCGGTTTGGGCCAGTTTTAAGGCTTCGTCGAGATCCCCGCCGCTTTCACATAGCCTCCAGGCAAGATTATTCGCGGCAACGGCATTTTGGGGATCCAGCTTCAGTGCTGCCCGGTAATGGGAAATAGCCTCCGGGTAACTTTTCTGCATTTCATAGATCATCGCCAGCATAATATGCAGCTGGCTGGAGTCCGGATTCTCCTTCAGGAAGTTTTCGAACTCCTGAATTGCCCCGGAAAAAGTTTTCTGGGTCAAATAGAGCCGGGCCAGCAAGCTGTAAGCGGACATGCTGTTCTTGTCAATCTCTATGGCTTTACGGAATGCCTCTTCCGCTTTGTCATAATTTTTCTGTTTGACGTAAACCTGCCCCAGCAATTCGTAAAGTTTTTCAGATTCAGGATATTGATCGATCTGGCGATTGATTCGCTGGATTGCCTTTTCCGGCTGCTTATTGGCTGTATAAAGATCCGCCAAACCGGCAAGAGGCTGCAAATTATCGGGATTCGCCTTCAATGCCGCTTCCCAGGCCGCCTCCGCTTTGGAAATATTGTTCTCGGCGGCATAGGCGACGCCTAAACGGAAAAGCACCGTGGGATTTAAGGGTTTCTGTTTATCCAGGATTTCCAGCTCGGCAATGGCCTCTTTGTAATACTTTTTCGCCAGATATGACGTCCCCAGAATCAGGCGGAGATCCGCCGAGTCCGGATGGTCCTTCAGTGCATCCTGGCAATAGCGGATGGCGGAATCGTAATCCCCGCTGTTATATTTAGATTGGGCCAGGGCCAGATGTGCCGGCAGATAGCCGGGATTTTTACTGACAACCGCATTCCATTCCGTTTCCGCCTGCGCTGCCTTCCCACTCTGCAAATAGGCGATACCTAAGTAATAATGAGCGTCCGTGGAATCGCGGTCCTTACTCACGGCTGTCTGGAGCTCCTGAACCGCCTCGGCCGATTTGCTTTGCGCCATCAATATACGGGCTTTCATAATCCGCGTATCCGTATCCCCGGAATCGGCCGTCAGTATTTCATCCGTTATCTGAAGTCCCTTATCAAATTCCTTTCGATTTACATACAGAGCCACCAATCTCTTCTTGAGAGACAGATCTTTGGGATCCTCCCGGATCAGGGTTTGCAGGATATCGAGAGCTTTATCCCCCTTACCCGTAGTCTCATAGAAGCTTGCCAGTGCTATCCGTTGGGATTTGCTCTCAGGATCGAGTGAAACCGCCTTCTTGTATTCCGCCTCGGCACGGTCGCGATCGTTCTGAGCCATATAAACGCTGCCCAGAAGTTCATGGTACTTCGGATTGTCCAGGCCGGAGTCAATCTGACGATTTAATCGCTGGATTGCTTTATCGGGTTTTTTCTGGCCCATATAGAGATTTATGAGGGCACTCAATGCCTGCAGGTTTTGCGGATCTTTATCCAACGCCGCCTCAAACTGCGCTTCCGCTTCCTTTGTTTTCCCCTGTCCCATGTATGCAAGGCCGAGACGATACTGTCCGTTAGGATCGTCCGGCCGGACGCGGACATACTCTTTAAGTTCCGAAACCGCTTTATCATAATCGCGCTTGTTTCCATAGGCGCTGCCCAATATCAAGCGGGCATCCACGAGGTTCGGCGCGGTATTCAGGCATTGCTGTGCATAACGGATCGCCGAGTCGGCATCCCCACTATCGAACTTAAGACGGGCCAGCGCAAGATATACCAGGCTGAAACGTCCGCCCTTGTTTGCCGCTTCCGTCCACTCCGTTTCAGCCCGCTCTGAGTCTCCGGACTGAAAATATGCCAAACCCAGGTAATACCGGGCTTCCTGGGATGACGAATCCGCATTCACGGCTTTCTGCAGAACCTCGATTGCTTCCTTTACCTGTTTCTGCGCAAGCAGGGTTCGGCCTTTCATCGTAAGGGCGGCAGGATCCTCTTCATTTTCATCCAGGACCTTTTCCACCGCTTCCTCAGAATCGGCAAAGTCCTGCTGCGCCAGTAAAAGTTCCGAAAGACGCAATTGCAGCCGCGAGTTCGAGGGATCCTCCTTTATAATTTCCCGGTATGTCTGGATTCCTTTTTCCGTCTGGCCTGTTCTGACGAAAAACTCGGCCAGAGCTACTTTCTGGTCCTTATCTGCAGGGTCTATCTCGACCGCTTTGCGATACTCCGCCTCCGCTTTTACCCTGTCGTTTCGGCTCAGGTAAACCTGTGCAAGGATTTCGTGCAGCTTCGGCTCTTTGGGATTCCGTTCGATCATTCCCAGTAATTGCTCGACGGCCTGCCCTGATTTGTTTTGGGAAACATAAAGCTGCGCCAGCGATGCAATCGCGGAAATGTTATCCGGATTGTTTTTTAAAGCCGTTTCGAATTCCGCCTCGGCGCGTTCCGGATTTCCCAGGGCTGAATAAACCATCGCCAGACGCTGGCGGCCCGCTGCATTGTCCGGATTTGCCTGAACGAACCGCTGCAAATACGGAGCGGCTTCCCGGTAGTCTCCCTTTGCGGCCAGGGCGTTTCCCATGGCAAAGACAGCCTGCATATCCCCTTCATTGAGGTCCAAAGCCTGTTTCGCGTAAGTGACGGCCTCATCCGTATCGCCCGTTTCCAGCTTGACCTGTGAAAGAGCTGCATAGGATCGGACGGACGTCGGGTCGTAAAGAATCGCCCGCTCGAATTCCGTTCCGGCTCCCTGGATATTCCTGTTCTGGAGGAAGGCCATTCCCAGAAAATAATGCGCCATGGAGGATCGGGGCTGGCTCTGCACCACGGCCTTCAGGGACGAAATGGCTTCCGCCGCTTTGTTGTTGACCAGTGACACCTGTCCCTTTATGAGGTTGGCCGCGGCGCTTTTTGCATCCTGTTTCAATATCGCATCGGCAAGCTCTTCGGCCTTTTCAAAATCGCGCCGGCCGATGTAAACGCTTGCCAGGCGTTCTTTTGGCAGGATTGCTTGCGGATTGTCGGCAATCATCTTTTCGAGCATTTCAATTCCCCGATCGACCTGTTGGGAGGCCAGATAAAAGTCGGCCAGCACGATCTGCTGCTCGAAATCGTTTTTATTCAGCTCTACATATTTGCGATACTGCTCTTCGGCCTGATCGAGTTGTTTGTTTTGAAGATAGAAAAAAGCGAGTGCGCGCACGGCATCCGTTGACTGCGGATTTATATTTAAAGCGGCTTTATATTGTTCCTCGGCTTCCGCCTGGCGTTGATTCACCATGTAGAAATCGGCCAGTGCCAGATGCGCCTCAACGGATTGACTGTTGGAGGAAAGCGTTTCTTTGTACAGTTCTTCGGCTTTCTCCGGGTCCAGCGTTGCTTCATCCGTGGAACCGAGACGTATGACGGGAGGAATCAGCCTGGGTTCCCGTTCCAGCCCACTTCGGATTTCATCAATTGAATCGTTAATATGAATGATTCCGGCGTATGTATTGGCAAGAAGTATCTTCGCATTAAGGTTATCCGGTTCGCTTTTTAATATAAATTCGGCTTTGCTGCGGGCTTCGTCATACTTGCGCTCCATCAGCATGAGATTTGCCAGCCGCAGTTGGGCATTCAGATTATTCCGGTTGGTGGCGACCGTGCGCTCCAGCTCCTGGTAGGCTTCCGGGAAACTGCCCAGGTACAGATAGGCTACGGCAAGCTGGTAATGGGCCTCGGAGAATTTATCGTCGGCTTTGATCGCGTTTCGGAATTCAATCACCGCTTCGCTGTATTTCCCGTCCCTGAGGTACTTTTCCCCGTTTTCGAGATAGGTCTTCGGATCCTTCGAGCATGCCTGTATGGAGAGCATTAAGACCGCCAGCATGCAGGCAATGGCAATTCTGTTTAATTTATGATTCAGCATTGATTCCTCCCGTTGATCCGATGAACGTGCTTTATGCCGATATAGAGTCGTGCAGTATTCAGATTAATAGGCGTACCTGCATTTTTATCCTGTAGCAGCGCCGGAGGCAAGCGGAATCTGGTCTAACGCCGCTCCGCACCCGCCGGAAACTTCATATTTCGGCTAAACATTTGTTTAACCAATTGTTAGGGCTTATCGGCGAAAATCCCGTTTTGTTGAAGAAATACGCGAATTAGCGGGGATAAAAATGCCCGATTTATCGTATAGTAGAGGAATATAAGGAATTTCAGCCGCTCAACAGAAAAGATAAGGACTGCCGGAGACCATGTTCGAAAAAAACATCGCCTGTATAGGCGCAGGATACGTTGGCGGGCCGACGATGGCCGTGATCGCCATGAAATGCCCGCAATATAAGG
>CAZPHK010000274.1:0-3290 GCA_964586015.1 uncultured Acidobacteriota bacterium
TGCACGTTGCACGTTAAAAACAAAATGATCGTTGAACGTTCAAACAGGGGTGGACCGTAGGGGCGAACCTTGTGTTCGCCCTTGTCCCGGCCTTGCCAACAACATATGTGCGAACCTTGTAAAAACCGTTGCATGTTGAACGTTGCACGTTGCACGTTAAAAACAAAATGATCGTTGAACGTTCAAACAGGGGTGGACTGGGGCGAACACAAGGTTCGCCCCTACGTTCAAGACAGGTGTCAGGAAATCGTGACAAACCCTTGACAGGCGACCGGCCGATACTTGATACTCGACTTCAGAATGGTTTGTAAACGGCAATGATGCGTACCTTTATCGAAAGACAATCCCTATTTCTTCAAGGAAATTCACCACCGGAATACCACGCCTACGTTTGACACATGGGCTTCACGGAACAGGGAAGCCCCGATAAGGAGCAGACTCATGAACAATAAAAGCGCTTCACCGAAGTCCGTTATTACGGCTATCGCCGCGATTTTACTGCTTGTTTCCATTTTCGGCGCGGGATGTTCCCGGAGCGCTCCGGAAGATCAGGCTGCCGACATTCTTGAAAAATCAGGCGTCCTGGGAGGCATCATTGTCCATATTGACTGCGGGAACGGAGTCCTGACGGAAAAACTCAAGGCGAACGGCAGTTACCTCGTACAGGGCCTGGATCCGGAGGCGGAAAACGTACAGAAAGCGAGGGAATACATTGCCTCCAGGCAGGAATACGGCCCGATTTCCGTTGACCGGCTCACGGGAAACCGGCTGCCTTATACGGACAATATGGTCAATTTGATCGTAGCCGAAGACCTGGGCGACATACCCGAAGAGGAAGCCATGCGGGTCCTCACGCCCAACGGCGTGCTGATGACAAAGGGGCTGTTCGGATGGAAGAAAACGGTCAAATCCCGCCCCGCCGAAATGGATGAATGGAACCAGTATCTATACAATGCCGGCAACAACCCTGTTTCGAAAGATACGGCCATCAGCCCGGTCAAACATTACCAATGGGTCGGCTCCCCGATGTGGGGCCGGCATCATGACACGACAGCCAGCATGAGCGCGCTGGTTTCGGCCGGAGGCCGCATATTCTACATCATCGATGAAGGCCCGCTGGAATCCGTCGAATTGCCCGCCGAAAACTACCTGGTCGGCCGGGATGCGTTCAACGGCACCATCCTGTGGAAACGGCGTATCCAGAAATGGCAGGATCATTTATTCCCGATGAAGAGCGGTCCGGCCTACCTGCCGCGCCGACTTGTGGCGACCGGAGACCGGGTCTACGTCACGCTCGGCATTGACTCGCCCCTGAGCGAACTGGATGCGGCAACGGGTGAAGTTCTCCGCACTTTTCCCGGCACGGAAGAAACTTCGGAAGTCATTCTCTCGGACCATAATTTGTTTCTCGTGATCGGCCGGCCCGAGAAAACCACTCAAGATTTCACGTCGACGAAAACTTACGTCTGGGACAGGGCGGCAGAAGCCAGGACCGACTGGGCCTGGAGCAAAAAACCGGGGCGGATCATGGCTCTCGACATGAACAGCGGCAAAGCAGGCTGGACGAAGGAGTACCCTGTCGGCCCACTGTCCCTGTCGGCCGATGCGGGGTCCGTTTATTTTTACAACGGTTCGAAATTAATCAGCCTCGACCGCAGCACCGGAGAGGAAAACTGGGAGTCCGATCCCATTCAAACCAGGAAGTTTGACACAGCCTACGCACCCAGGCTGGTGGTTTCCGATGATGTTCTTGTTTTTTCGATGGGAGGGGAATCGGATTTCGCACCGGGATCCATGATGGCATTATCAGCCGTAGACGGTAAAAAGCTTTGGGAGGCGCCTCAGCCTCTTTCAGGGCACTATTCCCCCGAAGATATATTTGTAATCGACGGCCTGGTCTGGACGGGCGCCATAGCCTTCTCGGGAGAAAATACGGGAACCTATACCGGCCGGGACCTTCACTCCGGCGAGGTCGTCAGCGAGTTTCCCTGCGACGCGGACGTATACTGGTTCCATCAGCGCTGTTACCCCAGCAAGGCGACGGAAAAATACATCCTTCCCTCACGCACCGGCCTCGAGTTCGTGGATCTGGAAACTGAGCACTGGAACATCAATCATTACACCCGGGGAGGGTGCTTTTACGGCATCATGCCCAGCAACGGTCTCGTGTATACTCCGCCGAACGCCTGCGCGTGTTATCTGGAGGCGAAACTGGAAGGTTTCGGGGCCCTCGGAGGCGCGCATGCATCCGAACCCGACCTGGAAAAGGAATCCGCCGGGAACCGGCTGGAAAAAGGGCCGGCCTACGATGCAGAAATTGCGGACGACTCCGCTCCGGGAGACTGGCCGACCTACCGGCACGACGCAGGCAGGAGCGCCTATACGACGGATACGGTTCCATCCGATCTTGACGCCCGGTGGAAGGCAACCCTGGGAGGGAAACTGAGCAGCCCGGTCGTCGCGGGCAACCGGATGTACGTCTCTCAAATCAACGCACATACCGTATATGCTCTCGATACATCTTCCGGGAATATCCTCTGGAAATACACCACGGGCGGACGGGTGGATTCTCCGCCGACCCTGTACAGGGGGCGCGTGCTGTTCGGTTCCACGGACGGATACGTCTACTGCCTGAACTCCGAGGACGGGGCTCTCGCCTGGCGCTACCGGGCGGCCCCCATGGACCGGCGCATGATGTACCTCGAACAGCTGGAATCGGTCTGGCCGGTGCACGGGACCGTACTGGTTCAGGACGACAAGGTCTATTGCACCGCGGGACGCACCATGTTTCTGGACGGAGGCATGCGCCTGCTTCAGCTCAATCCCGCGACCGGCGAGAAAATTTCGGAATTCGTCATGAATGAAATAGATCCCCAAACCGGTGAAAACCTGCAAAGCGGGATCGAGAGCCTGGATATGCCCGTGGCCCTGTCCGATATACTTTCCAGCGACGGAAAGCATATCTACATGCGTTCCCAGCAGTTCGACCTGGACGGGAACCGGACGTTCATCGGCGTCCGCGACGTGCGGGACCAGGCAGGCGACGGCGCGCATGTCTTTTCCCCGATCGGGTTCCTGGACGACACCCAGTTCTACAGGTCTTACATGATGTACGGCAAGAGCGTAAAAGGCGGATGGGGCAGCTGGGAAGTCATGGCCAAAGTGACGCCCGCCGGCCGCCTGATTGCGGTCGATGACGATACGGTTTTCGGCTATGGACGCAAACCGGAATTCTACAGCGAATCCATCGTACAGGAGTACCAGCTGTTTGCCGCCGGGATGGAAGGGGA
>CAZPHK010000274.1:3390-5394 GCA_964586015.1 uncultured Acidobacteriota bacterium
AGCGAGGCGATGCGCGGCAAGGAGGGGGCCCTGCTTTGGGCGGTTTCGGCCAAAAACGGGAAGAAGCTTTCGGAATACAAACTGGATTCCCTGCCGGCCTGGGACGGCATGATTGCATCGGGAGGCAGGCTCTACCTGGCGACAGCGACCGGGGAGATTGCATGCTATTCCGGGAAAGGCGAATAATCCGTTGAAATTTAAATACTTGCTGTTGATCCTGGCCGGGTTTTGCGCCATTCAGCCGTCGGTCCGGGAGGTCCGTTCCTGTTCGGTCCCCGTGTTCCGCTATGCCATCGAAAGATGGAGGCCGGATCCCTACAAAGGAATTTTTATCTACAGGGACAAAATCAGCGAGAAGGACCGGACCCTTCTGGAACAGTTGAAGGGGCTTTCGGCCGACGCGGATTACCCGCTGAACCTTCTGATCCGGGAAGTGGACGTCAACACTTTCCCGAAAGAGAAACTGACCGAAATGCTGAAAGCCCCGGTCCCCGATACCCTGCCCGTTCTGGCGGTCTGGTATCCGAATCAGATGGGCGAAAAAGCGCCTCTCTGGATCCGGCGACCGGATCCTTCCTTTCTGGAAACCCTGGCGGATTCTCCCAAACGGAGGCAATTGGCCGAAAGCCTCATAAAAGGAGACTCCGTAGTCTGGATTTTCATCCCTTCCGGAAATGCCCGAAAGGACGAACAGGCACAAACCCTGATCAGAAAGGAACTGGATTCCGCCGTAGAGGCCTATTCCAGGATGCCCTATACCATCCTTTCCGGTGGAAGAAGAAAAAAGCTGACCTACGGATTTCCGATATTGACCCTTTCCCGGGAGGATCCCGCGGAGCGGGCATTTGTCGACATTCTTATGAGAAGCGAATCCGATCTTTACGAGTATACCGATGAACCGATGGTCTTCCCGGTCTTCGGTCGCGGCCGCGTGCTCGGATGCCTCTTCGGAGAATACATCACGGAGAAAAATATCCGGAATGCCTGCGCCTTTCTTTCGGGCGCATGCAGCTGCGAAGTAAAGGAATTGAATCCGGGCGTCGATCTTCTCGTTGCGGCTCCCTGGGACATGGTCGTGATGGATTCGTTTGTCGATGACACGCCCATGCCCGAGCTGACGGGAGTGATGCCTGTCGACGCCACCGTCGAAGAGCCTGCTTCCGTTCCCGCCTCAGAAGAAGAGCAGGTTGCGGCAGCATCCTTTACCAACAATGCGGCTCCGGAAAAGAGTAGAGCCGGGAATACGGGAATTTTCAAAGTTTATGGAATCACCGTGAGTGCGGTACTCGTAGTCGTGGTTTTCGCCGGAATCTTTATAAATTATCGCCATAAGAAAAATTCATGAATATCCTGTCGCTTGTCGTAAAGGAAATCCTTCACAGGAAACTAAGCTTCATACTGGGTGTCGTCGCTACATCGATTGCCACCGCATCCATCATCGGATCCATAGTTTTGCTCCGCACTCACGATCTTCGCACAGCGGAAATCCTGCAGGCGAAAGAGGCCGAACTGCAGCAGCGCCTGGACAAGCTTCAGGACGACACCAGGAAATCGATGCTGAAGCTGGGCTTTAACCTCGTAATCCTGCCTGAAGATCAGAATCTGGCGGACTGGCACGCGAATGATTATTCGTCAAAGTACATGCCCGAATCCTATGCCGACCGCCTGGCCGAATCGGATATCGTTTACATACGGCACATACTTCCCAGTCTGCAGCAGAAAATACGGTGGCCGGAACGGAACCGGACGATAATCCTGGTGGGAACACGCGGAGAAGTCCCGAACCTGCACCTTTCGCCTCAAAAACCCATGGCTCAACCCGTACAGCCGGGAGCCATTATCCTGGGATACGAACTGCATCGAAGCATGAACATCCAGGCTGGAGACCGGATCAAGGTGATGGGAAAGCCGTTCAATGTACAGACCTGCTACTCGGAAAGAGGCAACAAAGACGACATCACGGCCTGGATCGATCTGAAGGAGTCCCAGGAACTGCTTGGAAAA
>CAZPHK010000275.1:0-5384 GCA_964586015.1 uncultured Acidobacteriota bacterium
ACGTGCTGACGTGCTGACGTGCTGACGTGCTGACGTGCTGACGTGCTGACGTGCTGACGTTAATTATTATGGATATATACGGAAAATATAAATTTTAAATTTTCAACTTGATTTTTAAAAATTCGAATTTCCATCATTAACTGCCTACTGCCTACTGCCTACTGCCTACTGTTACTTCAGTTTATTGGAAGAGACCAGCCATGCCTTGACCCGGACGGCATCATCACTATTGAGAAAGCGCAGGTTATATGTCTCATTGCGGGTTTTGATTGTCAGATTGTTTTCCCGCAGGGTCAGGGTTCTTAATCCCTGGTAGCTTTCGTAAAAACTGTGATCCGTTTCGGTCGTGATGTATTGCACGCCTTCTTCAGTAAAGCGGATGTTGCCCCGGCAGCTCGTGAACATATGGGCATGTTCTACCGGTATCAGGGTCTTTAAAACTTTTCTGGCTGCATACCGGTCTTCAAGGTCCTGGATTAGAGCACGGATTCGAGCGGGAGTATATTCGCCGGAACCTCCCAAATCCATAGACCTTTTTAAATGCTCCTCCGCGATCTGAAGATCGTTCCTGTGATAATCGTAAAGCATTCCCAGGTTCAGATGCGCCGATGCATGATCGGGATTAAGAGAGAGGCATTTCTCATAATTGAAAATGGCGGAATCGAACTGTTTTTCACTCTGGTAGCTTGCCCCGAGATAAAAATATGCTTCATCGCTTTCCGGGGCTGCCCGCAAGTATTCCGCCCACTCGGCGATGGATTCCTGATAGGAGCCTTCATTGAAAAAATTGAGAGCCGAGCTTCGGAGCTCCGACAGTTTCTGCTGCGATCGCTCTTTTTCATGTTCGTTTTGATTCTGCTGCAGCCCGGTCTGCTCCATCTCCGCGATTTTGTCTTCAACGGACCCCAGTCGCGTCCTGCTGTAATTATCTTCGGGGAAATACTGCAGAATGATTTTGAATTCGCTTTGCGCGCCTCTCCAGTCTCCTGCTGCGATTTTGGAATCTCCCCGGTTTTGCAGGATATCTTTTAGACGCGCGGTTGTTTCCCGAACGTAGATATTGGACGCATCCAGTCGCCGGATATTCCGGACGGCGTCGAGGGCATTGTCCTTTTCCGGGGGAAGCAATCGTCCGGCTTTAATGGCTTCCTCGACCTTAATTTCCCAGTCCGCTATCTGTTTTTCACGGTCCTTTATGCTTTCATCGATCCTGTTGGCGATATCAGCCAGCCGGGTTTCCGTAGCAGGATCGTATTGCAGGAGAAGGGCGAGCTTTTTGTATTGTTTTTCCGCTTCCAGCCAATCTTCCTGAGCATACGCAAGATCCGCCAGGTTCCTTATGTTTTCCGCAAGTTTGGTTCTTGTATTCAGGGCATATTCGTTGGTCGGATCGATTTCCAGTATCTGGTTGGCGAATAAGAGAACGTTGTAGTCCTCCGGCGGCGGCAGGAAGATGTTTTCTTCCTGTGCGGATTCCAGCTTGTTGCGCAAAACTTCAATCCGTGCCAGTTGTTCGTTTGTCAGTTGCGAAGCGACAGGTTCCAGATCCCAATGCAGGTTTTGAGTCGTGTAGGGAATTACATAGACATTCTGCGAAAGTTCTTTGTAACCCTCCTTTTCCCCCTGCATCTGATACCTCCCGCTGCGTATGTTTGACAGCGTCAGGGGGGTTTCGCCTCGCGGTTTTCCGTCAACGGATATGGACACTCCGGGAGGCGTTGTTTTAATTATTAATGTGCCGTATTTGGGTTTCCAGTACTGGTAAAGAAATATGGCAGCGAATGAAAGGATAAAAACCGACACCAGGATTAATAATCCGAACATCAGGGTTCGGATACGGATAGTTGCAGGAAATCGCCTGCAATCCGACGGCCGGCTGCCCGTCTCCGAATTCCGGTTGTTGCCGGCCAGATAGGAGCCGTCCATGGGGCAATGGGCATAGTCGTCGGGAAAATCTTTACCGCATTGTGGACATTTCTTCATTGAATTGGAAAAACGGGAACATAATACTTATTTCATCAGAAATGTATTGAGACATTACTTAATTTAAATGAAATAAGTATTATGTCCCCGTTTTTCCCCCCGGCTTATATAGCAGCTACGGAATACTGAATTTTTCCCGTGAAAGAAATTCTCCCTGGCCCGGTTTTCCCGTGACCTTGCCTTCCCGGGCGACGACCTTCCCCCGTTGAATCACCAGCCATACGGCTCCGCGCGTCCGCATGCCCTCGTAAGGGGTATAATCGGAGCGGGACAGGCTGAGGGATTTTGAAAGGGTTACATCGGCTTTGGGATCGAAAATGACCATATCGGCATCGCTCCCGACCGTCAGGGTTCCTTTACGCGGGAATAATCCGAATAACTTGGCCGGAGAAGTGCACGCCAGTTCGACGAACTTGTTTGGACTGATTTTCCCGGATTGAACTCCGGCCGTGCACAGAATGGGCAATCGTTCCTGGATGCCCGGAAATCCCCGTGGGGCCTGGGTAAAATTGTCTTTCCCGAGATTCTTCTGTCCGGCGTAGTTGAATGCCATGTGATCGCTTCCCACCACCTGAATATCTCCGCTCGTGATCGCTTTCCAGAGAACATCTTCGTGCCAGGATGGACGCAGCGGCGGTGTACAGTAATATTTGATTCCTTCCGAGTCCTCATAGCGGTCGCTCGAAAGGGCAAGGTAGTGGGAGCAGGTTTCAGCGAAAATGGGAAGCCCCCGATCCCTGGCGGCTTTTACTTTCTCAACCGCGTGAGCGGAGGAAAGATTCGTCAGATACAGCGGAGTTTTTGCCATCTCCGCAAGACTTACGGCCCTGGCGGTTGCCTGGGCTTCCACTTCAGGCGGCCTGGCGAGGTGTAGATATTTTACGGACGTCCTGCCTTCCGCGTTGAGTCGACGCACAAACAGATCGATGACTTCTCCGTTTTCCGCATGAATACAGACGAGCGCTCCTGCGCTGCTTGAACGCTGCAGAAATTCCAGCAGATCTCCGTCCTGGATATAACTGGAGGCATAACCGTCGAGCCGTAAATGGAAACTGGTGACGCCCGCCTCCACGGCGCCGGATATCTGGCTTAATATTTCCTCGTTTATTTCGCTCAGGGCAAGATGGAAACCGTAATCGATAACAGAGTGCGATTCGGCCTTGGTCTTCCACTCTTTCAGTGTCTGTGTCAAGGACGTGCCTGGAGCCTGCTCGGCATAGTCCAGGATTGTAGTCGTTCCTCCTGCTGCGGCAGCCGTGGTGCCGGTTTCAAAATCGTCAACCGTTGTCATTCCGTCGCACTGTGCGTCCATATGTGTATGGACATCCACCGCACCGGGTAACACCCATTTATCTGCGGCATCTATTATCTCGCTGGCGATTTTCGATATTTCACTGCCGATTTCCGTAATCACTCCGTTTTTTACCAGGAGATCGGCTTTATACGTATCCGTGGCAGTAATGATTGTGCCGTTTTTAATTAAAGTCGTCATAAACTCTCCAGCATTTTTGCAGAGGGATGTTCTCTAATTGTAAGGATAAGCGGAACATCCCCGTTGATTGCATGGGAAATGTCCGGGATGCAACATCAAATTCGCGATCCGTTACGCCGGCTGAAGGCCGGGTTGAGTAGTCGGACATTCCGTCTCTGAGTTTCATTGAAGTAAAATCTCTTACGCATCCGCCAAAGAATATAGTGAGCGATGCGGGCGGATGCATTATATCAAAGCTTGCCCGCATTTCTCACCGCCCAAATTTTCATCAAGATTCTGGATGATAGTTGGGACGGTGAGAAATGTGGGCTAACAATTGTGTCTCTTAAGGACATGGCGGGGATTTTCCGGCTATAGATTTCTTGACGGCAGAGGCTGAAAAAGGGCGAACACCAACTTGTCCGGCGTAGCCCGGCCGAAACTTCGTTTCGGCTAGGGTGAAGCCGGAAGGTTCACCCCGTCAGCACGCCATATATTCGAATATCCGCTCCGGCCTGCCGGGTCAGGAATTGAAAACGCGCGAGAAAATTACGTCGATGTTGCGCAGCTGCAATTCCGGGTTCACAACGGAACGGGTCTCCTCTTCAGTCAGTACTTTCGTTATATCCGGATCATCCAGAAGGACTTCGACAAAATCCTTGTCCTCTTCCCACACCTTCATGGCGCATCGCTGGATCCAGCGATAGGCGTCTTCTCTCAATACTCCCTTGCGTGTGAGATCCAGCAGCAGCTGGCCGGAATAGGCCATGCCCCGGGTCAGCTCGATGTTTTTCAGCATCCGTTCGGGGTAGACCATCATTTTGCCGATGATTTTCGTCATGGCCCGGAGCATGTACGTGAGCAGTCCGGTTGCATCGGGCAGGATGACGCGTTCAGCCGAGGAGTGGGAAATGTCCCTTTCGTGCCAGAGGGCGACATTTTCCATGGCCGTCAACGCATATCCGCGAAGAAGGCGGGACAATCCGGAAACCTGTTCGCATTTCACGGGATTGCGCTTGTGCGGCATGGCGCTGGATCCCTTCTGCCCGCTGGCGAAAGGTTCTTCGGCCTCTCTTACCTCGGTTCTCTGAAGATGCCGGATTTCCGTGGCGAATTTATCCAGCGAGCATCCGATGATGGCGATCGTCGACAGCAGTTCCGCATGTCGGTCTCTCTGCAGGGTTTGCGTCGATATCGGCGCCGGCTTCAGCCCCAGGCGCCGGCACACCTGATCCTCCACGTCCGGATCCAGATGGGCGAAGGTGCCGACCGCTCCCGAAATTTTGCCGAAAGTAACTCCTTCGACGGCCCGTTCGAGGCGTTCCCGGTTGCGGCGCATTTCGTCATACCAGACGGCCAGTTTCAGTCCGAAAGTCGTGATCTCCGCGTGCACGCCGTGGGTTCGTCCCATCATTATGGTTTTCCGGTGTTCCTGCGCCCGCTCCCCCATGACCTTTTTCAGGGCATCGAGCGCCTCGAGCATTTTCCCGCCGGCCTGCTTCAACTGGATTCCCCGGGCGGTGTCGACGACATCGGTGGATGTCAGGCCCCAGTGTATGTAACGGGAGTCGGGCCCTACAAATTCGGCAACGCTGGTTGTAAAAGCAATCAAATCGTGGTGGGTGATTTTTTCGATTTCCTTGATCCGGGGCACGGAAAAATCGGCTTTTTTCTCGATTGTTTCCATCGATTCTTTCGGGATCCACCCCTTTCCCGCCAGGACCCGGCAGGTTTCCAGTTCCACCTGCAGCCAGGAGCGGAACATGTTTTCTTCGGACCAGATTTCCGCGAAATCTTCCGGCATGTAACGATCTATCATAACCAATTCCTCAAAAATGGATGCAGAGGTGGTGATTATAACTTAAAACGGTCGAAGGGTTAATAAACGTGTGAACGTGCTAACGTACTAACGTGCTAACGAGGGCCCCGG
>CAZPHK010000276.1:0-5352 GCA_964586015.1 uncultured Acidobacteriota bacterium
TCCGGGAACTTTGAAAGCAAAGGCCTGAATGGCTCAGAGGCCGTAATCCAGGGGCACCTGCTCTTTTACGATCCACGGAAAATAGCAGATAGCGTAGAGGATGCAGACAACTATGGAAGTATGGGCAGTGGGCCGGGACCCGATTACGGCATCACCTTCAGCCCTGGTGCAATTGTCGGCGGGCCGGATGTTTACGGGGACCCTTCCGGATTCTCGGCTCAGTTCCAGTCTCCCGTAGTCATGGACCTCGATACGGGCTACACCGGACTGTTTTCGTTCTATTACCGGGGAGAGCCGGGAAATGTGGACTTTTACAGCGACTCGGGAGGAACGGGCAGCCTGGTTTATTCGCTACTGCTGTTTCCCCTCGGCCAATTTGAGGCTGTAGGGTCCTTTACACCTCTATTCAAGTCGGCAGTGTTTGTAACCCCACAGGCGTACATTGACTCCATAACTCTCGGAGAAATGGTCATTCCGGAATGTTCCAGCCTATTACTGCTGAGTTCCGGTTTGAGTGCATTGGTGTTGTTGGCATATCGCCGTAAAATGAAATAACAGGATTCATTCGCTGTCTCGGTCTTCTGCTGTCTTTGTGGCTTTCTCGGTTGAATCCAGTTTCTTTGCATTCGATCTATTGATATCCTTCCTCATGGGCGGTTTCCTCCTTTTAGCGCCATTGAGTGCGTTAATAGATGTCGAAAGCTTACCAGCTTTACGACGGAGAAACCGGCCTTCTCATACCATCTCCAAGAATGTTCCGAATTACGAAATATGATGTTTTTTAGTTTAGCGACAGCAAGCAGTTAATTAAAATGATTTATGAAGGCGGCAGCAAGCTGCCGGACCAAATGAGGATTGGGGCAATGAAAATCCTGCGACGATTGTGGATAGCGATTATTTTTGCCGCGGCATTTCCGTGCCTGGGCGGCAATGAATATCCGGAAGCCCCCTATATTCCGGCCAGACCGTTATGGGATCGTTTCACTGTTTTCGTCTGGCAGTACAAGACCTCCATTCGGAAGGATCGTTCCCTGTATGATGCGGCCGGATTTCGCGGTTATGACATAGACCGCGGCGCAGGGAAAGAAGCCATTGCCCGGTACGCCGCGGATAACGGCCTGCTCTACTATGTCGATCATGTCGCGGACAAGGGATATCTGCACGTGAGCGAACGTACCGGCAGAAATGAACTTCTGCGCAAACGGGAGGTTCTGAAGCGCCCCTGGAGCCTGGCCGACCCTGCAACCCGTCAGGTATTGAAGGAACACATTTGGAAAAACATCGCGGCTATGAAAGACGGGCCGGTGGTAGCCTATTCCCTGGATGACGAGCCAAGTGTAGGAGTGTTAAATGCACCCTGCGAGGTGGACGGGGCGGAGGCGTCGGTGGCCGGGTATCGCGCCTGGCTCCGGGATAAGTACGGCACGATTGAACGGTTGAATGCGGTTTGGGGAACCCGGCTGCATGATTTCGGCGAGGCGCAGCCGGTATCGTTTGAAGAGATTCGTCTGTCAAACCGGAAACCGCCCTTGAGCGAATGGAATCTTTCGCGCTGGATGGACTGGCGCAGCTACATGGACAGCCAGTTTGCCGATACCCTTGCCGACTTGACCGGCTACGCCAATGCACTGGACCCGGCGACGCCTGCCGGCATAACCGGCGGCCAGCAGCCTGCACCCTACGGAGGCTACGATTACGGCAAAATCTGCGCGTCCGTCCAATGGATGGAAGCCTACGATATCGGCGGCACGTGCGAAATCCTGCGTTCTCTGTGGGCGTGGCCCAACCGTCGCCCTTATATGCAGACCTGGTTCAGCACGGGGGACGAGAAGCGGGACCGGTGGTTCCTTTGGTATTACCTGCTGCACGGCAACCGGGGCGTGATTGCCTGGCCCGACGACAAAAACGGCTCATGGTTCAGACACAATGGCGACCAACTGGCTCCCTATATCTCCGCCAACGCCGCCACGCTGCGGGAAATTCAAGGAGATGTGTCGCGGTTTATACTGGATCCCGGCACCCGCTTCGATGCCGACGCAATCGCCGTGGTGTATTCCCATACGGCTGTGCAGGCCGGGTGGGCGATGGATGCATCCGTTCACGGCCGTACCTGGCCCAACCGTTCAAGCAGCATGGATAACGCGAACCAGACGGCGGGGAAAAACCGCGTGGCCTGGTTTAAATTGCTCGAAGACTGCGGATTTCAATACAACGTCGTGACAGATGAGCAGGTTGCAGAGGGGATTTTACTTAAGGATAAATACCGTGTCGTGGTTCTGCCGCGTACGATTACACTTTCAATCCGGCATGCGCGTGCAATAGAAGCGTTTGTGAGATCCGGCGGGACCGTCATTGCCGATTATCTTGCCGGTGTGCTGGACGAAAACGGGGTCGGACAGCCTGATGGCGGAGCGCTGGATAGGCTTTTCGGCATTGAGAGGGATGAAAACAGGGGCTATTTTGACGGGAAAACCGTCGCGGAAATCGATGCGGAGTTGTATCAGAAGCCCTTCGTTGAACGGTTGCGCTACGAGGGAGCGCTTGAATGGGACGGCCTGGTTATAGCCGAACGGGGCCTGACTGCCCGGTCGATGCCTGCTGAAACGCAGGCGGCGAAGGCGGCTGCACGGATCGGGAGCGCGGATGTTGTTGTCAAACGTGCCGTAGGCAAGGGGCGATTCGTTTATTTGAACCTCACGCCTGTCGCCTATTCTGATATGACGATACGCCAGGGCCCAATCGGCAGGCAATGGCGTGAATTGGCAACGGCGCTGCTCGATGAAGCCGGGATGCGGCCGCGTGTGAAGGTTTTGCAGAAAACCGGTGCCGGGAGCGGCGAACCGGTTCCAATGGCCGAGGTGGTCATTTGGCGAAAAGGGGAAGAAGCGGTCCTAGGGGTGATCGATAATCCCACCCGCCAGGGATCGATCAGTTCGGCCGGGGAGGTCTATGGTGTTAACGGCGAGACCTTGAATGTGGAAATCCGTTTGAACCGGCCGGTCAGCGGCATTCAAAATCTGCGCACCGGTGAAATGCTGCCCGACGGTGCGGTTATTCCGGCCAGGTGGATTCCTTCGGAAGCTCTGCTCTTTCGCGTTCATTGGCCGTCAAAAACAGTCGCTGCCGGTCCGTAAGTGAAGAAGTCCTTTGGGATCTAATCAATACGGAAGTGTCTTTAATGTCTTCGAAGCATGCAACAGCCTGCAAATCTACAAAAATCCGGTCATACAGGGGGCGAAAAATACAATGATCGGTTGAAAAACACGTCCGGAAATTATCCTGAACCGAACGGATTCTGCCGCTTTGCCAACCGGTTGTCCCGCGCTCCTATTGACGTTCGATAAATATTTGCACTATAATAAAGTTGCTTTCTCGATAGCCGCTTTTTAGCAAACCTTTTGAAGGTGCAGCATCGGTTTAGGATGTTGTAAGTGAAGCCTTGCCTTGCTGCTCGAGGGAGATCCCGATCTTCATGGAATTTTAGTACTTCGACTAACTGATTTAAATTAATTCGCTCTAGAATTCTGCCGAAAAGTTTATAGAAGAGGTGTCTTAGAAGGTTCTGAAAATATTAGAGTCGTTTATGTGGAAGTACCTTGCGTTGCGGAAGTTCGGTGCGGTTTTTGCGGAAACGCTGCTGTTGGTGTGGTGCGTTCTGGGCGCCTATTATGTGCGTTTGAACGAATCTCCCTTTTCTGCAGACGCAATGGATCGGAACCAGATTCTTCCCAAAGCGTTATTGATCGCTGTAATTTTCCAGCTTTTCCTGCACCTGAACGATATTTACGATTTCCGCCACACGCGTGCTTCGAAGGTTTATGTCATACGCCTTTTCCAGGCGCTGGTAATGGCGACGGCCAGCCTGTGGGTTCTCTACTACATGGCGCCGGTTCTGACGGTCGGCCGGGGCGTTTTCGGCGTGAGCCTTATTTTCAGTACGGTCTTCCTTATATTCTGGCATACCATGCTGCGCATGTATTTCGGCAAACGAACGCCCAAGACCAAAATGCTCGTGCTCGGGACGGGAAACCTGGCCAAGGAGGCTGTCAGGGAAATACTGCGGCGTCCGGAACTGGGGATTCAGGTAGTCGGTTTCATCGACGACAATCCGAAAATGGTGGGTGAATCGATTGTGAATCCGAAAGTCCTCGGAACATACCAGGATCTGCGTAAATTAGTGGCAAAAGAGAACGTGGACCGCATTGTTGTCGGATTGGCGGATCGTCGCGGCAAGCTTCCCATCCAGGAGCTTCTCGATTTCAAGACCAAGGGAGTCGCTATCGAGGAAGTTACCACATTTTACGAACGTGTTGCAGGGAAGATCCCCATCGAAAACCTCAAGCCGAGCTGGATGGTTTTCAATACCGGATTCGGAGTGTCCAGGCAGCTGCTGATACAGAAACGCATTCTTTCTATCGTCGCATCCTCCATGCTGCTCCTGATGTTCTTTCCCGTCATGCTTTTGCTGATGGCGTTAATCAAGCTGGATTCCAAGGGACCGATTTTTTACAGGCAGGAGCGCGTCGGCCAGGACGGAAAAACATTCACTCTCTGGAAATTCCGCTCCATGGTACGGGACGCTGAAAGCGAAACGGGCCCCGTATGGAGCAAAGGGACCAAAGAAGATCCCCGAATTACGCGTGTCGGAAAATTGATGCGCAAATTGCGATTGGATGAATTGCCTCAATTGTTCAACGTGTTCAAGGGAGACATGAGTTTCGTCGGGCCGCGGCCCGAACGCCCCCATTTCGTCCAGCAGCTGACGGAAACTATCCCATTTTATAACCTGCGTCACATAGTGAAGCCCGGAATTACCGGATGGGCCCAGATCAATTACGGATACGCCAATTCCATGGATCTGACGGTGGAAAAGCTGCAGTACGATCTGTTCTACATCAAAAACATGTCGTGGCTTTTAGACGGGTTGATCATTCTGGAAACCGTCAAGACGGTCCTCGTCAAGGAAGGCTCGTAATCGGCTTTTATCAATATTTTTCCTTCTATCTGAATTTTAAATAAATTCTCAATTTTTAAGCGAAGCCGTGGAGTGCGGGAGCTTGCTCCCTCTTTTGTTATGATTGTGTGTGATGAGTCGAAGGCGGGAGCAAACTCCCGCACTCCACGGCTTCGCTTTGTTTTGCGAAGTAACGGTGTTGGTGAGGAGGCTTATTTTAAAAATGATTCAACGAGTTATTTAGAAGGCTGCAGCAAGCTGCAGCACTCCAAGGATATAATGTTTTGTGAAAATATGGTGCTGATGATGTGACTTATTTAGATATAGATCAATGATTTACATAAAAGGCGGGAGCAAGCTCCCGCACTCCAGGGCCGGTGATGATTCATAAAATTTCA
>CAZPHK010000277.1:0-5222 GCA_964586015.1 uncultured Acidobacteriota bacterium
CCCGAAGGACTCGCTGCGGGTTTCGGGAGAGAACGTCAAAATCGTTGCCGGCGGAGTTCTGACGGACCGCTATCGGGACAAGGTCGACTATAAAAAGGACAAGCCCGAAATCCAGTTCCTTGTCGTTCCCGGATTCGGCAAAATCGAGCACCAATTCCTGGTAGAGGGAAAAGGGGAGGTCACGATCAACTACGAATCAAGGCATGCAGGAAAGCTTTTGGAAACAGTGACCCTCGAGTAATCGGTGTCGGACGATTATTTTTTAAATTATCTAAATCCAAAGGCGGAATTCAATAGAGGCAGTACTTAAAAAAGAGGCGTTTATTCTTCCTATGGGCCCCCTTTCCCCTTACAGCCCTTGCACGAATATTTTCTCCCGGCATTGAGGTGATTAGAATTATTTGATCCATTGCCGCATGGACGCTAATCGTCAATTTTCTCCCCTGGTTTGATCGGCTGCGTCCTCGGCCGCTTCCATAGCCTCATCGGCTGCTTTTTGAGCCTCATCGGCTGCTTCCTTGGCCTTATCGGCTGCCTCCTTGGCCGCACCGGCTGCTTCATCCGCAGAATCCACGGATTCCTGCACTTTGTCCGCGTCTTCATCTATTTTGCTCTCAGTGGCTGTGTCTACGCTGCACGCGCTGAAAGCAAAGAACAAACAGCAAAGAATACCTGTTATCACCAATAATTTCTTCATAACTCCTCCTTGAATCATGGATTTAAGTGCCTGGTCCGACACAAAAAACCATTATTGCTCCAATATTTCAAGGAAAATTTATCACGCATCGAGTAAATCCGGCTTCGTTACAACATCCACATCATTCCTCCGCTGCCGAAGGCTCTCAGACCCTGAAAACCGGAAAAGCAACATATTGAACTGGTGTCCCCGGAACCCCTGGGTTCTGTACGCCGCCGGTAGAAAATACAAAAGGGGGATCATTCTTTTTGGGCTTATCTATCGCAAAACATAGTAAAATCAAGAACCGAAATTCTACGAAAATAACATGATACTCATTATCGGAATCCAAAGTCGGGATTCAATAGAGACTGAAACTTTAAAAAGAAGCGTTTATTCTTCTTATAGGCTTAAATCTTCCCCAGCGCTTTGAGGACCTTGTCCGGCGTGATTGGAGAATCGGTGATCCATTTGCCGGTCGCGTTGTAAACGGCGCCGGCCAGGATGGTCGCGGTCACCGATCCCAGGCTTTCCCCGACTCCGATGGCTCCATAGGGCGCGTACCCGAGGCCGCTTTCGACGATGCGCTGGTGCATGGGTCCGGTGATGTCGTTGAATGAGAACCATTTGTAGTCAATAAGATTGTCGTTAAGCACGACGCCGGTATCCGGGTCGTATACTTTACCGTCCTGGCGGCCGTGGCTTAGGCCCATGTATGAGCCTCCGTACTGCTGGGCATTGACTCCGTCAGGATCGAAACACTTGCCGACATCGTTGGAGTTGACAACGGTCTTTATCTCGATCTCGCCTGTTTCAGGGTCGACTTCCACCTCTACCCAGGTAGCCTGCCTGCCCATGTGGTAGATCTCTTCATGGTGCATTTCCGCGCCGCTGAAAGCGATGAACGGTTGGTAATACTGCCAGTTGTAGCTTGCTACCTCCTGAAGCGTTTTCCGGTTATCGGGCCTGGCTTTCTCAAATACAATGCCCTCTTTGATATCCAGATCTTCGGGCCTGCAGCCGGGAAACTGGGCGGGAACGTCCACCACATCGGGTTCAGTACCAGCCCGGGTCGATGTTGTGCACTGTGCCAGGACGAGAGCTTTGATTTTTCGCGCTGCGTCTACAGCCATCGGCAGGGTTCGCACCAGGCCGGCCGATCCTTCTCCGGCCGCCGTATCCAGTCCGGTATCGTCGAAAGGCCTGAATTCGACGTCTTCATATCGGACTCCTATTTCATCGGCGACCACCCGGCAAATAGTGCTCTCGTGATTCCAGCCTCCGTCCGCGTGACGAGCCAGGATCCTCACCAGGGGAGTTTCCCTCTGGACATTGATTCCCATCTGGAATGCCTGGAAGAATCGATTTGGGTCAGGCGACCAGGCTATGCTGTGCGCCATGTTCACCCCGTGCAGCCTGCCGTTAGGCAGCATCCTGGCTCCAGGAGGATGGTATTTCTCATCCCAGCCGAAAACTTCCTTCCCGGCTTTGAGCACGGCGTCCAGAGAATTTACCATCGGAAATCCCTTAGGCTTTTTGACATTTTTGTCCACCCAGGATATTGAGCGACCTTGGCAGCCGTCGTTTTTTAGAGCTACGACATGCGGGTCCAGGCCGGTTTCAGCCGCGACGCGGGAAAATACATTGTTCCAGAGTCCGCACGCTCTCATGCCGTGCCTGTAGCAGATCGCCGCCGGGCGATTGATGTAGGGGATTTCAGTGTAGCCGAATAGATTAGGGATTGATGTTCCTTCCCATAGCTTGCCGTGAACTTCCGCGGATGCCCGCACAGACTTGTCTTGCACGGCCATGATGGTGCCGTCATTCTTGAATCCGACCTTTATGTCGTGCAACCCATGTTCGTATCCACCCGCATGGAAATAGCTCTCGTCATACAGGTGCTTGACCGGTTTGCGGGTCCTTTGGGCAAAGATGCATGCCATTATGGGGAACCAGCTGTTGTAGACAATCCAGTTCTCATAACCAAACTGCGCACCGTGGTAGAGAGAATGCACATGAATGTGGAGGTGATTGCCGAAGTACCGGCTAAGCACGGTCTGCGTGCGCATGGGAATCTGGTTGTGCGCCCAAACCTCCAGGTACTCCCCTCTGAACACGGCCACACTACTTAGAGCTTCGACGCCCGCGACGGTTGTTTCGTCTTCGCTCCATCGGAATTCGACTACCTGGTCGGATTCGGCAAAACCCTTTTCCACGTCGCCGTGTACTTCATAGCCTTCGAATAACTGGCTTCCTCTGTATCGTATATTGGTTTTCGGATACAGCGCGGGCTGCAAAATGAAGGCATCGGGAGCGACCGCTTTTTCCGGATCCAGCTCGAAAGGCAGGATCTCCCATTCTATTTCGGCAAGCTTCATGGCTTCGTCGCATATCGCCGGAGTGTCGGCACAGACCGCAAATCCCGCTGGCTCTCCCGCCCAGTTTGCTTCCCGGGCCAGCAGCTGTTCGATTTGGTGGTTGAATATCCACAGGTTGAAGTTCTCCCATTTGACATCCGTAAACCACGGATCATCGTATCGGAAGACCGCCCGGACTCCGGGATGGGATTCAACCGCCCGGGTGTCAAGGCTTTTGATTCTGGCATGAGGGTAAGGGGACAAATACATCTTGGCGTAGAGCATGCCCGGCAGATATACGTCCCTTGTGTACAGGCCCGTGCCGCTGGCTTTTTCATAGCCGTCCTTGCGGCGCAATCCCCTATTCCCAATGGCGTTAAAGGAGCTGCGCGTAGTATAGATCGGCATTTATATGTCTCCCTTCAGGGTTCGGGCTGCCTGCTGCACAGCCGGGATATGCCGTATATAGGTAGCACAGCGACACAAGTTGCCGGCCAGAGCTTCCCGGATGTCGGCTTCTGCGGGATCCGGGTTCCTGTCCAGAAGAGCTTTGGACGTACAGATAAAACCGGGCGTGCAATAGCCGCACTGCATGCAGTAATTCGTGATATATGTCTCAATCAGCGGGTGCCCGGAAAGAGCTATTCCCTCAGCCGTCTCGATTCTCTTACCGCTGCATTCGACGGCGAGAGTCAGACAGGAAAGAATCGGCCTGCCGTCCATAATCACGGTACACGACCCGCAGGCGCCGTGGCCGAGACACATGTCCTTGATAGACAGGAAACCGAGTTTTTCCCGAAGGCAGTCGCGCAGCGTTTCTTCAGGATCCACCTGTACTTCATAGTTCTCCCCGTTCACATTGAGTTTTATTTTTTGAGGCGCTGTCGCGGAGGCTCCCAGATCCTCGGAGGTCTCCGAGTCAGAAGATGCGCCGGAACCGGTTTGCGCCCCGGCGGAGGCAATCGGATAAGCGCCGACGAGGGATCCGCCGGCAATCAAGCCGGCATCCCTGAGGAATCCCCGGCGGGACAGGGCGCCGGAAGATTCTTTGGGAGCTGCTTTTTCAGGGCGCCTGTCTTCTTCTTTCGGCATGCTGTTTTCCTTTCACCGCGGGAAATGCGGATTCACAATGTAAACCAAAATCCTATCTGACGATCCAGACGGACGGATCGGATGCGGCTGTCAGCCGGAGGGCCGCCTTTTTGCCTGCCAGCTCGGATAATTCCTCCATGGTTCCGGCACGCAACGCCTTCGGCGGGCAGCTTTCCACGCAAGCCGGTTCCTGTCCTTTCCCGATCCGGTCCAGGCAGTAGTTGCATTTCTGCATGGTGCCGTCTTCTCCGTACTGCGGTACGCCGAACGGGCAGGCGTCGAAGCAGGAGTGGCAGCCGATGCACCTGTTCCTGTCCACAATCACAATGCCGTCACGCGCGCGCTTGCGGATTGCGTCCGCCGGGCAAACCTGGATGCAGGCGGGTTTCCCGCAATGCATGCATGAGAGTGAGACGCTGACAATGCGGGCGTCCGGATAGACGCCGGACTCGACCGTCGTGACCCGGCGCCATTTGGGACCCTGCGTTCCGGGCTCCGCCGTCACTCGCGGCGGGACATCGTTCCAGTTCTTGCAGGCGGCCGTGCAGGTATAGCATCCCATACAAATACTTAAATCGATGTAGAAGCCTCTTTGCATGCCGTCCTCCTAGGGAGCTTGTCGATGAATAGCGGTATTCATTGATAAATCCTATGCTTTTCTTACCTGGCAGAGCTGGGATTTGAAGGCTGGAAAGCCCGATATCGGGTCCAGGGTCCTTGCCATAATTGTATTGACGTCGGCCTGGGGCCAACCGTGATACACATGAACTACTCCAGGCTGGGCTAAATTAGTGATATTCGCCTTAACCGTAATTCTGCCGGCCGAAGTCTCGACGATGGTATCCTCGCCCTGTTTGATGCCGCGCGCTTCGGCGTCTTTTGGACTGATGTCCAGTTTGGGATCGGGCTGCAGCTCCCGCAGGCGCGGATTGTTCCTGTGGCGCGAGTGCGTGTACATCGGTTCCCGCGACCCGGTGTTGAAGATGAGAGGAAATTTCTTCGCAGTCTGGGGCGACGCTACCGGTCCCTCCGGCGGTTCCCGGTACGTGGGCAGCCCGTCGAAGCCGGCCTTTTCCAGGACGGCGGATTTCAGTTCG
>CAZPHK010000278.1:0-5187 GCA_964586015.1 uncultured Acidobacteriota bacterium
TGCTGTCCGGCCTGAACTGCGCATAGTAATCGTAGAAAAATTCCTCAATGGCGACCCGCTCCACCAGCGTCGTCAGTTCAGGCGGTGTCGTTGTCGGCGCCTCGGAACAGGCGGCCAGAAGCCCAAGAGCGGCCAGAATAGCGAGCAGGCTGAATGTCACGGTGTAATGATGAACATTGTATTTTTTCATTTTTGATTCTCCTTACGGATTTACTTTGTAAAATCTGCTTTGCATCCCGCTGTGCGGATTTGACAGGTGGACAGGGAAGAATGAAACCCCGTTTCCAGGAGTTCTCCCCATCAGCATCCGGTCTGTTTCCGATCCGATGCATTATGTTTTAACTATTGTTGAATTCAGTGGGTGATTTTACTACAGTGCGGGACAGGTCAGGCTTAAATAAGTGAAAATGTGCGCAGATTCATCATTCAGCCGCATTGTGAAGCCGGCGAAGAAAGCAGTGATTCCGACCCGCGAGGAACCTGTACCCCTAAAGGTTTTCAATCCCTTTTATATCGGAGCTTTCACCGAACCCATTCTTTTTTCTTCCAATCCCTTTTTGCCCTTCAATTTTAATGTTCGGTACTCCCGGTAAGAAATCTTTTCGTTGGGGCGTCCCCATTGAAGCTCTTTCAATGCCTGGACCACTTTTTCCAGTTTTGACGCCATCTCCTGTGGCCCAAGGCCCCTGAGGTGCGGCGGAATTTCCTTCCGCGCTTCGGGCTCCATTGCCAGCAGGTCGCAAACTGCTTCCGCGGCCCAACGCGCTCCTCTCACGGGCGGCGTTTGATCGCGCCCCCCTTCGAAATTCGCTGCCATCATTCCGCACTTTTCCTTCTCATACATGGCAAATGTCAATTCCAATATTCTTGCATCCGGATCTGTGAGATCCAGGGCGCGCTGAACCCGGTTATAGCGAAGCCTCAGGCAATCGGTGGCGCCGTAGTCCTCTTCAAATCTGTCTACGACGTACTCTACGGCGGGAATGGACGGAGCATAATTAAGATTCCCGTCTTTTGACAGTTCTTCCGTAGTAACTCCGACAACGCAGCTGATAATAAAGGTTGAAGCGGTAATCGCGCCGCAGGTGCCTACTCCCGTTAATGCTATACCGCCGTGCAGTCCCACCATACCCTGCGTAAGTATCTCCTGCATTTCAGGCGGGAATAATTCTATGTCCTCTGACTTGAACGCATCGCATATTGCTGCAAATGTTGCCGGGGCGCAAGCCATCAATTTCACACCGATTTCATCAGCAAGATGACCCGCTTTTTCAATGATCCTGTTTTTCTTTGCTTCATCGATCTCGATTTTCCCGATCATCCCGAACTTACTCCTTCCCTGATTGATAGCCGTATGCCGATACCGGCTGATTTCCTGAAGATAAAGTTCACTTTCTGCCGACCTATTCATTCCCCGTGTGATGTTTGAAATATGCTTCCATTCGATCAAATGCCTTGTGGATTGTTTGTTCCGGGACACAAAAAGACAACCGTAAATGACTTTCACCCGAAGGTCCAAATGCGATCCCAGGAGTCGCCGATACTCTTGCATCCTGAAGAAGTTTTTTGCAAAAGGAAAGGGAATCCTTTCCTTCTTCGATGCGTATTCCGGGAAACATAAGATATGATCCGCCAGGCTTCCGATAATCAAAGACAGAATCCAGACGATCCAGACGTTCGCACATTACATTGCGCATGGCGAGATAGTGTTCCCTGAAATTCTGAACACAATCCTGAGGGCCTTTCAAAGCAGCCAGAGCCGCGTACTGCGAGACAACAGGTGCACAGATTGCAAAAGGAATATGGGCCTTCGTAATCTGCGCGATTATTTCTTTACCGGCGTGCAGGTATCCGATTCTCCAACCCGTCATCGCATAGGTTTTTGTAAATGTATACGTGCTGATCACCCGATTTTTCATTTCGGGAATGGAGCCTATGCTGAAATGCCTTTCCCCGTCAAAAACGAAATATTCGTATGCCTCATCTGTAATTACCATAAGATCATGTTCCAGGGCGATCTTCGCCAATTCGCGAAGTTCATTCTCCGAATATACCGTGCCGGTCGGATTATTGGGGGAACAGTACATGATGGCTTTCGTGCTGGGAGTTATGGATCTTTTGACTGCTTCCATATCCCATAGATAACCTTCTTCTTCAATCAGGGGTACAAGAATCGGTTTGCCTGATGCCAGAACTACCTGTCTTATGTGAGTGGAATAGGTCGGAGAAGGCAGGATGATTTCGTCTCCGGGATCGATGACGGCCATGACGGCTGCGGCCAATCCCTCAATAGCGCCAACCGTTACCAGTATTTCCGACACCTCGGATTCAATGCCGTTGATCCTGGCCAGCTTTGCCGCAATTTCTTCTCTCAAAGGCAAAATTCCCATTGTTTCGGAATAACCGCCGACGGACCCATCGCGGATCGACTGAATGGAGGCTTCCTTGATGTGCTCCGGTGTATCCGATGTGGGTTTAGCCCATGACAGAAAAGCCACATCTTCGATCTGGCCGGACAATCGCGTCATTTCATGAATGGCGGATTTTTTCATTTGTGAAACGCGTTCCGATATTCTTGGCCGGTTCATCATTAATAATAGACCTCCATCTTTTTAAGACGATCCCCGTTAATAATCCCGATCTTCCCGGACTATCTTCCGATAGGTGAAATTATCGAAGTTTTTCGCTGCCCCCCGGGATAGCGGTAAAAGCACCTGCTTCGGATAAACCACAATCCTGCCGATGATCGACATGCATGCCCGAAGAAGGAGGCTGGCACAACATGATTATGCTTGATGATTTGTAAAGTTTATTATATGCCGATGATGCCGACGTTGTAAGGCAAATCCCGGGCTTCTCATGGCAAAGATTTCAGGATGAGACTGGCATCGTCCGGTATCTTGTGGTTTCTTCCGGTACGATACTTAATCCGCATTTCTCAGAAAGTTTATTAACAGCACCGAAGATAAATTTCCGAGGTATTTGTGGCGGGGACATAAAGGCTTGTATCGGGAAAATTGGGGCCGGAATCCGCCTTAAAGAGGGCTTATTGCTCCGTAAAACCAAGATATGTCATTTATAGTTAGCCATTTACAGTCGCCAACCCCTGAAAAGAAATTTTGTTGACATTCAAATATTCTCAGTGTATTGTATGTAAAGTATGTTCAATATATATTGAACGTATTGATTGATATAGGAGGGTGTCATGGTCAAAACTATTGAAGATATTCGGAACGACTTCATCCACGTTGTCGGAGAGAAGACGGAGAAATTCGGGTTCTCACGCATTGCGGGTCAACTGGAAGGATTGCTCTTGTTAAGCAATCAGCCGATGTCCCTTGATGAAATGGCTGAAAGGCTGGAGGTCTCGAAAGGATCGGTCTCATCGAACATCCGGTTCCTGGAAAGGTTTAAAATTGTTCGAAAGGTGTACAACAAAGGCGCCCGTAAGAATTTCTACGAGATCCGGGGAAGCATCTCGGAAATAGAAACAGAAGCCCTGTCTACGATCGCGAAAGACGAAATTGAAAGAACGAAGAGAATCATGGCAAAAGTTAAGGCCGATTTAAACGCAGTCAAAGGAAAATCCGCGGAGGAGAAAGAGGAAATTGCTTTTATAAAGCGGCGGTTTTCGGAGATGGAGGAATATATCGAATCCGCTGAATACCTCCTCAATCTTCTGTTGAAACAGGGTGAGATCACTCCCGCAGTCGTGAAGAAAATTTCCATTTCGTGAGGGTGCGGTATGAGGATAATTCTTTTTACAGGAAAGGGCGGCGTCGGCAAGTCCACAAATGCATGTGCGACTGCCGCTCTGACTGCTGCGACCGGCAGGAAAACCCTGCTCGTCAGTTCAGATCTGGCGCATAACCTTTCCGATATATTCGACGTGAAAGACGGCAGCAGCAAAAAGCAAATTTCCGGGAATCTGGATATCCTGGAAGTAGACATCATTGAAGAAATCAGGAAAAACTGGGATCCCATTCAGCGATATTATGCCAACCTCTTTTCCTACATGGGAATGGACAGTGTGGTGGCTGAAGAGGTGGCGCTCATTCCCGGCATGGAGGTGTTGTTTCTATTGACTGGAATTCTGCGCGAAATTGAAAGCGAAACCTACGATGTCGTTCTCATTGATTGCGCCCCGACCGCCGGAACCCTAAACTGGTTGACATTGACCGATACGTCCGGCAACAAAGCCAATCGTATCATTAAGATTGAACGTTATATTTTGAATTTGGTCCGGCCGATCGGCAAGCGAATGAAATCAGTCAAGAATTTTCTGCCGGAGGATGAGCTGTTTATTACTATCGGTAAAATGGTTGATGATATCGGCCGGCTCGGAGTATTTCTGCGAAACCATGAAGTGTGTTCCATAAGGCTTGTGCTGAATCCGGATAAAATAACAATTGCCGAATCCAAGCGGTCCTATACATACTTCTCCCTCTTCGGATTTCCAGTCGATGCAATATTAGTCAACAAACTTTTTCCTGCTGAACTTGAAGACGGCTACTTTCAGAAATGGCGCCGTCTGCAACAGGAACAGATGAAAATACTGCATCAGTCCTTTCTGGATACCAGGATCATTCCAATCAGGCATTATGAAAATGAGCCCATTGGAGTAGGGCGTCTTGAGGAAATGGGAAAAGATATCTATGGGGAATCGGATCCTGCATCGGTGCTGTCGAATGTAAATACAGTTACATTTAATAAACAGAACCGAAGAGTCGTATTGTCGATTGTGTTGCAGGGTCTGGACAAAGCCAGTATCGACGTCGGCCGTAAAGATAACGACCTGCTGATCAGCGCGGAAGGGTATTCGAGAGTCTTCAGTTTGCCCGATACGCTGGCGAAAGTTGAAATTGATCAGGCTGAATATAAAAATAACCGGTTGAATATACGTTTTGCGGCAAAAGGTTAACCCGGTTTTATTGCATTTAGAGTTGTTGCGGGTCAATATGTCGGTATTATTGAAATCGATAACGACATCTGGCTTGCCAGTTTTACGGATTTTGATTCAGGATTTTTTGTTAAGAAGAAGATCGGGTTGAGCCTGTAAAAGAAAGACCGTCTGCATCCAAAGTGTCCTATGTTACCGGTAAGCACCCATCAGAGCTGGCGGAGGAAGTAGGATTCGAACCCACGAGGAGCTTGCACCCCTAACGGTTTTCAAGACCGCCGCCTTCA
>CAZPHK010000279.1:0-5165 GCA_964586015.1 uncultured Acidobacteriota bacterium
CGAGGTAGCGACGCGGCGTTCACCAAAGCTTTTCGTACAGTGACGCCGGCCTCACTTCCAATATTGTCAGCTGCGTGAATCACTCCTATTACAGCTGATTTAACAGATTCTGATGCATCGGCTCCAAACTTGCCCGCCGCTTCAACAGCGCCTTCAACGGCAGCCACACTTGCGAGCGCCAGGTCGCCACCGACCCTGGCCGTGCCGCTAATGGCTCCACGGGCAACGTTGCGGACTGCAGTAAGGATGTCTATGCCGGTGTCGGAAGCCCCCTCAATAGCAGAATGTACTATGTTCTTGGTCGCTTCGGTTGTCGAAGTCACAATATCGGAAGCACCCTTAACAGCGCCCTCGGCGACTCCGGAAATGGCATCTTCAATCGCCGTGCCGATATTGCCGATATCCTTAACAACCCCTGTTATCTGATTCCTGACAACATTACGCAGTGCAGTGATTGTGTTATCCGTTCCTTCCACCGCAGCAGCAATCGCATCCTTCGCTTCGTTTATGATTCGATCTATCATGATTAAATCTCCTTTTTCCCTCCAGTGCAGGGAATGCGGGAATCGTGAGTATCGGATTTGTGCCCGTCCCCATCGAAACATGGCGCGGCAAAACGGTAGGAACTAAACCGAGCCGACAACAGCAACGAAAAGGCAGTAAGGATTCAATCCCCCCTTTTCCCGAAGCCCCAAGTGCACGCTTCAGGGGCGAAAGTTCGCTTTGTTCACCGGCCTGACCTTCTGACCTGCTGCGTTATCCTCCTCATCCTGCTTCTTTTTACGATCGATTTCCCGTTGAGGAGCCTCCTGCGCATCAAGGCGGTTAGCCTCAACAATAGCCGCCCGGGCAAGTAGCTCCAACCGCTTTGAAAAGATAAGCATTCCAGGCGTAGACTGGTAAGATTCACGAAAAAGGCTGGACGAATACTGCAGGTCTTCCCAGCGGGCTATCACCTGCTCATTTTGGCTATAAAGATACGATGAAGAATAGATACTGATTGTCTTAGCAGGATTGGTTGGCGTTCCGTATTTAACCGAAATGCTTTCGATGAGATCGTCATCGGTCAATCCGTCGGTGCGGTCATGACTATAGCTAACCAATATTCGATAAAGCTCGCCGTTGTAAAAGATAAACCGGATTCGGCTGACCGGGTCAGTTTGAGCCGAAGAGTTGTATGAGTTCGCCGGTTGCCACTGCAGTTCCTGAATCACTGCCGGGCGCTCGCAGATCAATTTTGCCTCGGACACTTTCATATCCGCCTGGTCTGCTACCGCAGCAAGATTCATTCCCAAATTATAATTTCTATAGCCGGACAGATCTTGCGCATTTACCAAAGGGATCAAAAACATTATTAAAAAGATCGAAATCGTAAAACCACGAGTGTTGATCATTTTATCCTCCTTGGGATTTGACGGTTATATATTTCATCCGGTCCTCCACATCAGCTTCCGAACAGTATCCCGGCCGGCAGATCCATGCATTTTTTATACCTTGCGCCTACAGCGTGTGTCAGTTCAGTAATGATCAGAGCTATGGTCAAAAATGCTCATCAGCGGATTATTGTTGCTCATTGTGTTGATGCAGTCGCGAATCTATTTTGAAACACTTGGCTGCCCTTGACACAAAAACAATAAGTGGAAAATGCCGAAAAGAGCGACGACTGTCCACCAGCGATTCACTCGCGGAAGAGGCGGCCTGAACGCCGGGTGGACCTGATTTGATGCCGGTCAATTCTCATTTGACCGATCCAGTTCCGATGGTGAGCAATATTGAACTGACCGGAGGATGCTCTCAGAGTATAAGAGCATAAGGATGATCTGTCGGCCCAATCCCAGATGAGCTGTGGAAGAGCCTGCCCTGAAACAGGAGCCCCATGTTGAAGACGAGCAAGTCAATTTTCGGGAAGAGATTCCGCCGGCATGGTCTGGTGCAAAAATACAAAAGCAACGAGCCGCCGCTGCGATCGGAGCTTTTCAGCCGCGCCCGGATGGATCCATACGGCAGGACTCTTGCGGGCTTGCATAAGCTGAGCTTGGCGCGCACGGCGGACCGGCTTCTGGCACGGCTGGTTGAGAACGAAAATGTCCTTATCGAAGTCCGAAATTTGCTTGAGGATGCGGTTAGGGCGAAGCGCCGGATTACACCGGCCGGAGAGTGGCTGCTCGACAACTTCTATCTGATCGAAGAACAGATAAGCACTGCCAGACGGCACTTGCCAAAGGGTTACAGCAGGGAATTGCCCCGCCTGCAGAACGGGCATTCAGCGGGGCTCCCGCGTGTATACGACATTGCGCTGGAAACGATCTCGCATGGTGACGGCCGGTTGGATCCGGAGAGCCTCAGCAGTTTTGTGGCAGCCTATCAGACCGGGACCGTCCTGAAATTAGGCGAACTGTGGGCTATCCCGATCATGCTGCGCCTGGCACTGATCGAAAATCTACGGCGCATTGCCGGGCGGGTCGCCATCGACAGGACGGACCGCAACCTTGCCGACTACTGGGCGGACCGGATGCTGGAGGTTGCCGAAAAGAGTCCCAAGAATCTGATTCTGGCGATCGCCGACATGGCCCGTTCAAATCCTCCGATATGCAGTTCATTCGTCGCGGAGTTTGCGCGCCGGCTGCAGGGACAAAGCTCGGCCCTGGCTTTGCCTCTTACCTGGATCGAACAGCAGCTCTCGGAATCCAGCCTGACAATTGACAAGCTGGTCCAGTCGGAGAACCAACAACAGGCCGCAGATCAGGTTTCCATAAGCAACAGCATCGGCAGCCTCCGATTCCTGGCGACGATGGATTGGCGCGAGTTTGTGGAGACAATGAGCGTTGTCGAACAGACACTGCGTACAGACCCGGGGGAGGCTTATGGCAGAATGGATTTTGCAACCCGCGATCGATATCGTCACGCAGTCGAGAGGATGGCAAAAACCAGTCCCCTGTCCGAGGGAGAGATTGCCTGCAAGGCAATTCAATTGGCACTCGATGGCGCGGCCGGGAAAGGCAGCGACCATCGAGAGGCGCATGTTGGATTTTACCTGATTGACAGGGGATTGCCGGAGCTCGAACGGGCAGTCGGGATAAACCGATCTATATCCGGGGCCTTTAAGCGCATTGGCAACCGGTTCCCTGTGCTCCTCTACCTGGGCGCCATCACGCTGATCACAGCGGCTATCGCCGGAGGTTTATTGGTGAAGGCTTTTGCAGGAGGGTTGCCTAACTGGCAGCTTGCCCTGATTGGCGTACTCTCGCTTCTGGCCGGGAGCCATCCGGCTGTGGCTCTGGTGAACCGGCTGGCGACGTTTCTGGTGATGCCGCGTTTACTGCCGCGAATGGATTTTTCGAAAGGAATTCCATCGGAATCACGTACTCTGGTTGTGATCCCGACCATGCTTAAAAGTGTTCAAAACATCGAATCCCTGGTTGAAGCGCTCGAGGTTAGTTTCCTGGCCAACCGGGACCGGAACCTGCACTTCGGTCTGCTGACGGATTTCCTTGACGCGCAGGAGGAGACAATTCCGGAGGATGAACCGCTTTTACGGTTCGCCCGGAAGAAAATTGAAGATTTGAACGACAAATACAGGAGCGCAAAAAGCGTCCCGTTTTTCCTGTTCCATCGCCCGCGTCGATGGAATCCCCGTGATCAAATTTGGATGGGTTATGAGCGAAAGCGGGGGAAGCTGGAGGATTTGAACTCGCTTCTACGCAGCGGCTCAGCGGATCGTTTCTCAGCCGTGATTGGCGCCACCGAAGTCTTGTCGAACGTGAAGTATGTAATCACGCTTGATACCGATACACAGCTGCCGCGCGATTCAGCCCGTCAGCTTGTCGGAGCCATGGCGCACCCGCTGAATCGCGCCCTGTATGACGAAGACAAACAACGCATCTGCAAGGGGTACGGCATTCTCCAGCCGAGCGTGGCGGTGAGTCTGCCGGGCGTGCATGGGTCGCGATACGCGCGACTGTTCGGAAGCGAGCCCGGCATCGATCCGTATACGCGCGCCGTCTCCGACGTTTATCAGGACCTCTTCCATGAAGGTTCGTTCATTGGCAAGGGCATCTACGATGTCGATGCGTTCGAACAGTCGCTCAAAGGGCGGTTTCCGGAGAACCGGATTCTCAGTCACGATCTCGTGGAAGGGTGCTACGCACGCTCGGGATTTTTGAGCGATGTGTCGTTGTATGAAGAGTATCCATCCAACTACAGCGTGGATGTGGATCGCCGGCACCGCTGGATTCGCGGGGACTGGCAGATAGCACGCTGGCTGCTGCCGCGCGTTCCCGGTCCAGGCGGGCGCCGGCGGATGAATCCGCTCTCCAGGCTGTCCCGATGGAAAATCCTCGACAATCTTCGTCGCAGTCTTGTGTCTCCGGCATTGGCCGCAATGTTGCTTCTGGGTTGGACGGTTTTGCCGTCACCCTGGTTCTGGACCCTGTCGGTAATTGGAATCCTGCTGATTCCCCTGCTGATCGCCTGCATCCTGGATCTGATTCAAAAACCGGCCGATGTATCATGGGGGCGACACCTCACCACCGCAGCACGCGGGGCAGGCAGGCATTTTGGACAATCGGTGTTTACCCTACTATGTTTGCCTTACGAGACATATTTCAGCCTGGATGCCATTGCGCGCACTGCCTGGCGGATGCTGTTGATGCACAGACGTCTTCTCGAATGGAGTCCCTCGGGCGATGGGGATTACAGTAACCGCAAGAGCCTCGTCTTCTTTTGCCGGACTATGTGGATCGGCCCGGCTGTTGCGGCTGCTGCCGCTATTGTCCTGGCGCTTACGCGACCGGCTTCATTGGGAACGGCCGGTTCCATACTCTCGCTCTGGTTTGTCTCCCCCGTTCTCGCATGGTGGATCAGCAGGCCGCTCGGTCGTCGTGCAGCACGGCTGACGGCCGGCCAGACAATCTTTCTTCAGAAGCTTTCCCGCAAAACCTGGGCATACTTCGAGACATTCATCGGACCCGAGGATCATTGGCTGCCGCCCGACAACTATCAGGAACATCCGGCTGCCGTGATTGCACATCGCACGTCACCGACCAACATTAGCCTTGCACTACTCGCGAATCTGTCTGCCTACGACTTCGGCTACATCCCGGCCGGACAACTCATCGAGCGCACGGCAAATGCGTTTCATACGATGGAAGCGCTGGAACGCCACC
>CAZPHK010000280.1:0-5155 GCA_964586015.1 uncultured Acidobacteriota bacterium
ATTCATGTCAACTGCAGTTCCGGCATGATGAGTCCCGGAGACATTGCCAATTCCGCCATCGGACGCGCCGTCGGCCTGATCGTCAAAAATGTCGGAGGCGCCAGAAAAGGCATTGAAGATATGGGAACGCTTGGGGACGCCATGAAGTATTCGCTCGTTATCGGCGAGAATGAAGAGAACAGCCCGTGGGAACCCCTGCATGTCGATTTCGGCTACGAAAAGGAAGACAGCACGGTGACCGTGATGTTTCCCAATCGTTACACTCAGACCATCCCAGCACAGACACACGCCGAAGGCATTGCCACCGCTTTGGCCGGCATGGGGCCGGGAGCTTTATCCTGCATGATTGTGATTCCCGACCATGCCAGAATTTTCAATCAGGAAGGCTGGTCCAAAAAGCAGGTGAAGGATTTCATCATAAAAAACTCCGGACGGAGGGACAGCCGTCGCCCCGGACAGTTGAAGGATGAAGATTTCATGATTGTGGTTGCCGGAGGGCCGGGCACCTGGATGGGGCTTTTGGGAAGCGCCGGGGGATTTGGGAACAGTTTCGTTACCAGGAAAATTGAGCTGCCTCAAAACTGGGATTCGCTCAAGAAACAGTACGGCACCAGGGTTCCCGCCTATGTGAATTATTAAGAAACGAATGAACGGATTGTTGCCATCGGATCCTTTTCGTATTTCGTTACTATGGAATACGAAAGGATTCGAACGGCGGTATTTCTATCTGTAGTACCGCAACTCCCGCCCTTTCCGCAAAAGCATATCACGGAATTTGGGATGCGCGATGCCTGCCAGGGCTTCGACCCGCTGGCGGACGCTTTTGCCGTACAGGTTGACGGCGCCGTATTCCGTGATTACCCAGTGAGTATGATAGCGCGTGGTTACAACGCCGGCGCCCTCTTTAAGAACAGGTACGATTCGGCTGACTTCGTCGTTGTTGGCCGTGCTCGGCAGGGCGATGATGGGTATTCCGCCCTCCGAACGGCTTGTACCGTAAATGAAGTCCAATTGCCCGCCTACGCCGCTATAAATTTTTGGACCTAAACTGTCGGCGCACACCTGCCCGGTTATATCCACCTCGATCGCCCCGTTAATGGCTACCTGGCGATAATTCTGTCCCACCACGAACGGGTCGTTGACATATTCGGTCGGATACATTTCGATCAGAGGATTGCGATCCAGCCAGGCGGAAAGTTCCTTTGATCCGAGCACGAATCCCGCCACGATCTTTCCCGGGTGCAGGGTTTTGCGCGCGCCGGTGATGACGCCCAACTCCACCAGATGCCTTATCCCGTCGGAAATCAGTTCGGTATGTACTCCAAGATCCTTCTTGTCTTCCAGGTAGTGCAGCACCAGATCCGGCATCGCTCCTATCCCAACCTGCAGCGTTGCTCCGTCGGGAATCAGCGCGGCGATATTTCGGGCGATTTTCTCGGCGATCGGGTCGGCCTCCCCGGTCGCCATCAGGAAAGAGTCGAGCGGATCATCGCATTCCACGATGTAATCCAGCTTATCGACGTGAATCAGACTGTCGCCGAGTATATAGGGCATCTGCCTGTTGATCTGCGCGACGATTACCCTGGAGGATTCGGCGGGAGTTTTGGCCAGCCCGGTTTCGACGCTGAAGGAGCAGTAACCGTTTTCGTCGGGCGGTGAAAGATGCACGAACGCCACATCCAGGGGCAGGATCCCCTGCTTGAACAGCATATTGAATTCGGAAAGCATCACGGGGATAAAATCCACCCGCTGTTCCCAGACCGGCTTGCGCATATTCGGGCCGATGAAACCGATGGTGTTATGCAGATGTCCATCCAGTTCGGGCGCAGCCCATACCGGTGATCCTATCGTCAGTGTCTGGGCGATTTCCACATCCTTGACGTTCGGGGCATACTTCACCAACGCATTGACAAGCGTGTGCGGCACGCTGCAATTGCCGGTTAGGAAAATACGGCAGCCGGATGTCACCGCAGCCGCAATCGCAGCATCCGCCGTTGTAAGCTTCTTCTGATAGGTTTCCCGCCAGGTCATACGCCCCGCCTTATTCCATGAAATAAAATTATTCTGAAGATTATGTTCTCCGCCTTTTCGCTGCCCCGTATATCCGGCCACGGATCCATATGCTCCCGGACAAGAGGGCGAGGGTGTTGTCTGTTTATAATTCCGGGCTACTCTACTGACCTCTTAAGATAGTGTCAAGATATGTTTGAAACCGGAAATCCGCCGCGGACAGTGAGGAACGATCGCTATCGGATGCCATTATATATTGAGCGCTTTCAGGATCCGATCCGGGGTGACCGGGTATTCAAAGAGCCATTTCCCGATTGCGTTGGATACGGCCATGAGCACGGCCGCGGGACCCGGGGCGTTCGTGATTTCGGCGATCCCGATCGCGTGAAAACGGTGGCTTGGAAAGGGCGTCTCGAGAATGACGTTTTCGACATCGGGGATTTCCGAGAAGGGGCGCCAGGGGTAATCCACCAGGTTGGCGTTGAGGATATTTCCCGTCTTACGGTCCAGTATCGTTTCTTCCATCAGGGCGCCGTCGATTCCGGCGGAACCCCAGCATGCGTTCAGCTGGTTTTCGAGCCCCGGGGGATCGATAATCCGGCCGATATCCGTTGCGTTCACGATTTTTACAATATCGGATTTTCCGGTTTCGGTGTCGATCTCGATCTCGACGAAACTCAAAAAGCAGTTGCACATGGTGAAATCCTGTTCGAAACGACCGTAGCCGAGGATGGTGCGGTCGTTGCCGAGCACGCTCCAGCGCACCTTTTTGTCGGGATTGCGTTTAACGAAAATGATCCCGTTTTCTGTATCCAGGTCTTCGGGAGGGACGCCGAGTCTGGGGGCGGCTGTTTCGAGCAGCTGTCTGCGGGCATCTTCAGCGGCGCGGATTACGGCGCTTCCGATGGCGTAGGTTCCGCGGGAGCCGACCGGACCGAATTCGAAGGGGGTGACTAGAGTATCCGCCGGCGTCATCGTGATGCGTTCGGGCGGTATCTGGAGAACTTCGGCTGCCAGCCGGGGATAGTTGGATTTCTGGCCGGTGCCGTGCTCCGCCACACAGAGAAAAATAGTAGCCCTGCCGCTATAGTCGAGCTGTATGTAGGCTTCCGCCGAATCCTCGCCGATATCGGCATTGCCGTGAATGCCGACACCGACGCCCCGGCGAAGACGCCCGTTCACGGCCGTGGGCTGCAGCCAGCCCTTCCATTTTTCCCTCCATCGGAACCTTTCCGCCCCCCGGTCCATAGCCCCGGAAAAGTCAATTCCCCGGTAGTCGTAATGCTCTCCGTTTCTCCAGAAATAGCTGCCGCCAGGCTTGATGAAGTTCTTTTTGATGACCTCGAAGGGATCCAGTCCGGCTTTTTCCATGCCGAGGCTGAGCACGGGGATGAAGGAGCTGTTTAATTCCTGGCCGCCGAAGCCGCGGGTTGCGCCCGAGGCGTTTCTGTTGGTGACCACAACGTTGGTTTTTAAATCCCAGTGAGGGCACTGGGCGAAGAGCTCGAGCTCCGCCAGACCGACAGCAACCTGGCACTGGGTGGTAAAGGAATAGTATCCGCTGTCGACGTACCACGTGCCCTGGATTCCCGTGATGGTTCCGTCTTTTTTTAACCCGATCCTGGCCTGTACGCGGGATCCGACGCGGAGGGTAAACGAGGTCATGTGTTCTTCCTTGGAAAACATGACTTTGACGGGGCGCCCGGTTGCCCTGGCGAGGATAATCGCGTATGCCTGCACCTGCCAGCACATGATCTTGGTTCCGAAACTGCCGCCGACGTGATGGCCGATGCAGCGGATATCCAACTCCCTGTTAAACACGTGATACAGGGAGACTTTGTCCATGTAAGGGGCCTGGCTGGTTCCGTAGAGCGTCGCCCTGTCCGGAGGTTCCCAGACCGCAATCGCTCCCGGCGGTTCCGGGGGCAGGGCGTTGGGTATATTCTCAAATCCTGCGGTTCCTTCACAGACGACGTCGGCTTCAGCGAACGCCTTTTCCATGTCCCCCTGGACGATTCCTTTCAGGCATTTCGGCCCGTAGATGGGAGTGCCCCCGGGGAGTATGTTGCTTTGCAGGTCCTCGTAGAGCAGAGGCGCATCGGGTCTTAGGGCGGCGTCGATATCAAAGACCGCCGGAAGAGCTTCGTACTCCACTTCAATCAGTTTCAGGGCTTTCTCGGCAACCCTGTCGGATTCGGCGGCAACCAGAGCCACCGCATCGCCCACGTACCGGACTTTTTTGTCCAATACGCGTACGTTTCGCGGCGTGCCTCCCCTCCAGTCGGGTATGTCTTCCCATGTCACGACGGCTCTGACCCCGGGCAGCGCTTCGGCTTTGCTTTTGTCTATGGATACAATGCGTGCGTGCGCATGTGGGCTCCTAAGGACTTTTCCGGAGAGAAGATCAGGAAATTTCAGGTCGTCCAGGAATAGCGCCGATCCTGTTACGATTTGTTCTCCATCCCGCCGCTTCACATGTTTTCCTATATAGCGGTAATCTTCGCCCAAAATTTATCCCCTTTCTTCCGCAACCGACCGTACGGCTTTAAGAACATGGTAGTGGCTCACGCAGCGGCAGAAGTTGCCTGAAAGAGCTTCTTTGATCTCTTCTTCGTTGGGATGAGGATTATTGTCGAGCAGGGCTCTTGACGTCAGGATCATGCCGGGGGTGCAATACCCGCACTGGAAAGCTCTGTGGTCGATAAATGCCTGCTGTAACGGATCCAGTTCTCCAGTTTTGGGATCGCGCAATCCCTCAATGGTGGTGATTTCCCTGCCGTCGCACTCAACGGTCAGGATCAGGCACGAGAGAACGGCTTTGCCTTCCATAATGACGGTGCAGGCTCCGCAGGCTCCCTGGCCGCAGGAATGTTTCGTGCCGGTCAGGCCGAGAGTTTCCCTCAGTGTATGGGCGAGAGAATCCGAATCGGAGACCTGTCCTGCTCCGGTGCCCTTATATAATTCATAGGAATTGCCGTTAACGATCAGCCGGACCATGTTTGTTGCTGCCACAGCATTCTCCTGAGAAAGGCTTAAGGACTAAAGAATTGAATGATATGGATTTAGATGAATTGCTTCCAAACTTATGTTCGTCTCGATAGCTTATGTAAAGATTCCGGTTTCCTGCGTCAAAGCGAGACCCCAT
>CAZPHK010000281.1:0-5097 GCA_964586015.1 uncultured Acidobacteriota bacterium
TTCAAAACTGGCAGTCAGGAGGTCAGGGGTTCGATCCCCCTCAGCTCCACCAATAGAATCAATAGTTTACGGGAATTTCCTCCTTCTCCTTGCCTCCGTTCTTCTCCAATATTTTCCGTTTGTTCGCTGTTCGCAACGACCGCGAACATGTGCGATGCCCAGAATTGTCTGAGATGATGTGGGGTGGCAATCTTACATTCCCGAAAGGTATTTATAAAAGGTATATTAGAGCATTGGGAAAAAGGCGGGTATAATCAATGCACAGAATTAATTGTCCATCTTTTGTTAACAGGCGGGTTGGTGAAATAATGAAACAGATAAAAAACTTTACAGCTATCATCGAGCGTGAAGGGAACGGTTATGTTGCCCTTTGCCCCGAACTGGATATCGCCAGCCAGGGTGAAAATATTGAAGAAACGCGCCGAAATCTGAAGGAAGCCATCGAGTTGTTCTTCGAGACGGCGGATTTGAGCGAAATCCAATCCAGGATGCACGAAGAAATCTTCGTCACGCGACTAGAGGTGGCTGTTGGCTAAACTGCGCGTTATGTCGGGGAAGGATCTTTGCCGCCTGCTGGAACCACATGGTTTTAAAGAAGTCCGAAGGCGTGGTAGTCACATTGTAATGCAAAAGCGGACGGCAGAATCCACGATAACTGTTCCAATCCCAGACCATTCAGAAATCCGCATCGGAACACTTCAATCAATAATTCGACAATCGGGGATTGCCCGGTCTTTTTTCGAGGTTGATTAATCCTAAAGCATGGATACCGATGAATTTTCAGAGATGGCCTATGACATCATAGTTCGCGCTGCAAGAACTTCAGACACACTGAAAGCTGAACTCGGAGCTCTGAGTGGTAGATATAAAAGCGAAAACGAATGGCTGAGAGGAGCTAGCAGGCATCTGAAAAAGATAATTAATAACCCGCAAGAATATGTAGATTATTGGAATCTTGAGGAGGAGGAAGACATTATGTCGGATAGGATCAAAAAAGCCTCCGAAGATCTCCTCCAGCGGATTGACAGGGTGCTGATGACGACTCTGCATGAAAGAGGAACAAGTAGATGGTGACCGAGCTGATGTTCATCGCTTTCCGGGTTTAGAGACAAAATGCTTTTTGAAAAGGGATTCCGACAGTTTGACCGCTTCATCAGTTAAAGCAACCGATTTTGCCTTTGATTTTGGATCGGAAATATGCCCTTTCTCATATAAACGGTCTAAAGTATCCCAGTCAAAGCTCTTCCAGGCACGCGCGTCGTATTTGTCGCCGTAAATGACGAGCCACATAAGTGCAAGCACCATTTCATCCACTTTTTCTCTGTCATATTCCATAATTTGTTGCTCCATACAAAATAAGTGCCATTATTAAGGCTTATAGGAATTTATAAAAAATTGTCAAATTCCCATCCTGACTTCCGAAATGGGACACCCAGGCAGTCAATTAAGCATTTCATGAATTTGCTGCTGATCCGGATCCATTTGGAGCAGGATTTTCTGTTCCTCCGGATCGCCGGGCAAGTTGAAGGTCCTTTCGTACATCGTTTGCGTCAGTTCAGCAACACGTCTGGGACTGATCGGGATGCTATTCTCGTAAAGACGGCGTTCGAGTTCTTTGTGGATCGTATAAGCGACAAACGCTGTCAGAACATGCGCTTCGATTCGACGGCGTCGGCGGTGATACCTCGGGCGGATTCGAAGATCTGTTTTTGAGATACGGAAGGCCCGTTCGATCTGCCAGAGGTGCCCATAGTTATCGATTGCCTCAGTCGGTGAAAGGTCGGTACTGGTGAGATAGCCTTTCAGTCCATCCCAACGAGCATCCTGTTCGATCATGGACCCATCGATCTCGACCGTTACCTCTCCGGCAAGCTTAAGGAACTTGTTGTAGCCACGGTTGTTGAGATATTCCTTGGTTAACTTTCCGGAGCCTATGCGTTTGCGAAGTCGAGCCACAACGATGTCGCGGAATAATGGCTCGGGAATTGCATCAAAGCCGATTTCATCGAACAACCGACCAAAGATCAGTTCAGGCCCGATGGAGGGAATGGAGGCATTGCGAAGTGTTTGCACGAAATCCAGAACGGCGGCGTTGTCTCGCTGATCTTTGGGAAATAATGCCAGTTGTTTGCTCTGACGCTGGATGAAACGTTTCCCCAATGCCACAAGACGATCAACTTCCTCCGGGTCACGAGTTGAGCCTATCGTTTTGACTACTCGATATCCGTTGGCTTTGTCGATTACTTGAATGCTGATCGCGCCTGACTTGTTGCGCTTCTTTCGGACAAACATTACAGCATTTTGCCCGTGGGACATCCATTTTCGAAATACCCGTATTGTAAAATAAGGACTTATGGCCTTTATTTTAGCCTACTCGGAAGTCAGGCTTAACGGCTCCGAAAGGATCTAATTCGACCAGATTTTTCTCCATTTCAGAGTGTAACTGCGGTTCAATTTAAACCTCCGGAATGCCCAACAATCACCGTTTGTGCGCTTGCATTTTGCTTGCATCTGGAGGTTGCACAGGTTTGCATAAGTTTGCATTTCTTGCAGCAAAACGCGTAAATTGTTGATTCTAAATGGATCGGGGCAAGCTGGCAGTCAGGAGGTCAGGGGTTCGATCCCCCTCAGCTCCACCAATAGAATCAATAGTATACAGCCATCTGGCATTGGTTTAGATACTTTCCAGCAATGCGCTCGCAATATGCGCGTTTTCAATGCGCATGACGCTTTCTTCTGCATTGCCGTAGCTCAAGTAATTAATGCTGCCGTACCAGACAACCTTCTGATCCATGATAGCGAATTTTTGGTGAATATTGGATTTCAATACTACTTGTGTTTCGTTCTTCCTAAATAAGTCCAGAATTTCATGTAAGGCGCCCTGATCGGCCGGACTATATTCCTCTATGGGCCGGGTTACGACAACAACACGGACATTATTGAATAGTGCTGTTTTCAGCTGCTGCAACATCTGCAAGGT
This sequence comes from uncultured Acidobacteriota bacterium, assembly GCA_964586015.1. Taxonomy (GTDB): domain Bacteria; phylum Acidobacteriota; class UBA6911; order UBA6911; family UBA6911; genus UBA6911. The sequence continues at coordinate 2,981 of CAZPHK010000281.1, forward strand.
GCGTCTCTTTCGTATAAACGGGCTTACGATCAGGATTTCTTTTCGTGCAGCAGCGATATCATTGATGAACACCGGCAGGAAGCTTTCCCGGTCATAAATAATATCTGTCGGTGCAGATGCAATATCCTCACCTTTGACCTTATACCCCATCGCGGCATACCCGTTAAGCCGTCTCTGATACATTCTTTCCAGCATACCCACCTGGATATCCACGTAATCGTAGATGCGAACTTCCTTTTTGGTCCGGTATAAGCGATGGAGACGCCCGGCATATTGCTGCAGGGTGCCTTTCCAAGATATCGGCATGGTGAGAAACAGAGTATCGAGGCGCGGTTCATCAAAGCCTTCTCCAATAAAATGGCCGGTTGCAACTAATATCAATTTCCTTTCTTCGGAGATTTCAGCGATGCGCTGAAAAACATCCCTGGTCGCTTTCGTCCCCATCCCTCCCGTCAGTGTGATGATGTCAGAGTCGGGAACCAATTCCCGCAATTTATTGGCAAGATTATCGACATGGGCAGTACGCAACGAAAGAACGAGGCAGTTTCTGCCAAGTTCGCAGTTTGCCAGCACGTCGTCAATGATCTGTTGGTTCCGGAGTTCGCTGTCAATAATTTCAGAGTACAAATCCTGGATGGAGGCTTCCTTGTTTTCGGTTCCTAACGGAATTCTTAAAGATGTGAAGCGTGGAACTACGAAATGATCGAAAGGCCGTTGCTCGGCCTGTTTTTGCGGATTGTCGCGGTATCGTATAGGACCGCAATGCATCAAAAAAATAGGGTGATGTCCATCCTTACGTGTTGGTGTGGCGGTCAGGCCATAAACGTATTTTGCTCGGGCGGATTTTAGAATGCCTTCATAGGTAAAGGCCGATGCGTGATGGCATTCATCGGCGATAATCATCCCGTAATCCTGAACACATTCCTTGATTTCACCTTTCCTGCTCAGGGATTGCATTACAGCAATGTCTACTATACCGCTCAGGGTGTTTCGCCCGGCGCCAAGTTGGCCAACCTCACAAGTTTTCTTCTTTCTTCTACGTTTCTTGGCGACAGCCTCGATCGGATCAGAATGCGTTTCATTTATATCCAGGAACTCCAAAATCCTTTTTTCCCATTGCGAAAGCAGGCTGACCCTGTCGACCAGGATGAGCGTGTTCACTTTTCTTTCTGCAATCAGCTTTAAAGCTACGACTGTTTTTCCGAAAGCGGTTGTACCCGAAAGTATGCCGGTTTCGTGCTGCAGCAGACGTTCTAAGGCGATAGATTGCTCTCCCCTCAGTTCCCCCTTGAAGCTTACATTGATACTTTTGCCGACCGAGGTTTTATCCGTGATTCGATAATGAATCCCAACCTCTACAAGCTCTTGGGTAAGATCCTCTCTGCATTCTCTTGGCAGACATATATAGTCGTTTGTTTCATCTGCGCATGAGATTATTCTGGGATGACCGTATGTTGGCAGATGCATTGCCTGCTGTCTGAAAAACATCGGATTCTTGAAAGACGCCAGCCTCTTAAGATGATTGAGGCCTCTTTGGGAGATGCCGGTCTTCGGGATAAAGAGCATATTTGCATGCACTATTTCAATATGGTCGGGGAAGTCGTTTTTGGAAAGCGCGATTTTGCGGCTCTCCCAGGGCTTTCTGGCTCTTTCGGCATCCTCTTCATCGTCAATTTTAAGTTCGCCCAGTTCCGGCCCGGGACAGAGTTTCGATATTAGATGTTCAATGCTTTCCTCAGAAAGTTTACGGATCTTTGAGAGAAAAGCCCATTGGTCGGGATACGATTGTAAGTTTTCATCCACGAATTCGCTGTTGCCATATTTCCTTGCCGCCTTTTGCAGTGGAAGCGCAATCAGATTTCCGAATCCGCCTTTCGGCAGAGTGTCCTGGTTGGGGAAAAGGCGGTCGTAGGATTTGAAGCGGATCTCATGCCTTCTGTCCATGGCATTGGTCAGGAGAGCGGTCCCGAGCTTTCGCGCTAAAGCCGCAGGTATTGGATCACTGAAGAAAAACCATACATGGCCGCCATTGCCTGATCGCGACCGCTCTACGGCATGCTGAATTGCGTGTTCCGTGCAAATCTTTCGCTTTGTGGAGATGTCATTTTTCCATCACG
>CAZPHK010000282.1:0-5091 GCA_964586015.1 uncultured Acidobacteriota bacterium
TTTGGCAATCTGCGGAGTGGATACGGGGCTTTCGGGAATCTCCCGGTACTGCGGAAGAGGATCGCGCCCCCATTTTTCCAGAACCGTGGACCAAAGCTCCAGTTTCCCGGTCGGAGTGGAGAAGCCTCGTTCCCTGTACTTGTAGTAGACCATTTCACCGTGCAGATAGTCCGCTTCCTTGAACTGCTCCCAGTTCAGTCCCGACGGTTCCAGAATGTAGTCCAGGGAATCTTCGACGGAGGGGAACCACTGCTGCCCCATGCGCTTGCCAAGTTCCAGGAAGATTTTGTGGTCCTGCCAGGCCTGTCCTATTTCCACGCATTTCTGCCTTGCGAATACATACCCGTGGCGCTTCCAGTTGTCCGCGACATAGTTCTGCTCCAGCCAGGTCCCGGCCGGCAGGAATATGTCGGCAAGCTCGGCTGTCGGAGTCATGAAGTGATCGATGACGACAAGAAAGTCCAGCATCTGCAGCGCGCGGTAAGCCTGTTTGGCGTTGGCCCTGGACACGACGGGATTGGTGCCGCACAACAGGCCGGCTTTGAGCTGGTAGGGCGTTCCGTAAACAATGGAATCCCAGGCCTTCTTGGGATTTATGAACTGCACCCTGGCGCCGAGAAAGAACTCCATGCCTCCCAGCCGCTTCTTCTGCACCTCTTTCGAGAGGCTTTTGTGGCAGGAGAATTCCGCTACGGTTCGCACGGGAGGATTTACGAACAGGGCGTTTCCGCCCGGGGCATCCAGGTTGCCCGTGATTCCCATCAGTCCGATCGCGGTTCGTGTGAAATCCGTACAGTTATTGTTCTGCTCGGTGGGTACGCCCCAGTGAATGGCCGCCGGCTTTGTGGTTGCATAAAGCCTTGCCGCCGCCCGGATCTTTTCTCTGTCGACCCACGTGATTTTCTCCACTTTATCAAGCGGGTAATCTTTCATGATCCGGTCTTTGAATGCGTCCCATCCGTGAACGTGGTTTTCAACGAAATCCCTGTCGTAGAGCTCCTCCTCGATGATTACATGGTGCCAGCCCAGGGCCATGGCGCAGTCGGTGCCCGGCCGGATCTGCAGCCAGATGTCGGCCTTCCCGCCGTAGAATGAGTTCCGGGGATCGATGCTGATCAGCCTGGCGCCGTTTTTGTATGCCCGGTAAAAATTCTCGCCCTTGTATTCGTCCGCGTTCGTCCACATGGGATTGCTTGCCCACATTACGACCAGTTTGGGTTCGTTGACGAAATAATCGACGACCGGCAGGTTCCCGCAGGTGGCAAGGCTCGTGGAGACCCTCGATACGTAGCACATGTGACCGGCCGTCAATACGTTCGGCGTACCCAGCAGGTTGGCGAAGCGGTACATGTGACTTTCATAATCCCGGCCCGTTCCCTGTCCGACGACGATGTATTCCGGTCCGTACTGATCGACGACGGCCTGGAATCTGCCGGCGACGGTGTCGAGCGCCTCGTCCCAGGTGATCCGTTCCCATTTCCCGCTCGGTTTCGGCCCGGTTCTCTTCATGGGAGAAAGAATCCGGTCCGGATGGTAGGCCAGCTGCGTCGCGGCCAGTCCTTTGCTGCACATGCTGCCGCGGCTTATGGGATCGTCGGGATTCCCCTCCACCTTGATCACCTTCCCGTCCCTTACATGCGCGAAGACGCCGCAGGCCCCGTGACAGCAGCGGCAATGGGTTCGCATTATTTTTACGTCTCCCATGGTTGTACTCCTTTCGGATAACGCCGGTTCTGAAGGTATTGACTGAATCTTTTTTCAGGAATGCCGGGGAGGAAATCGGGGAGGATTCCCTTGAACCTGTCGTGGTGTTTATATAGTGCCGAACAGTTCATAATGGATTATGGACAGGGAGGATGGTTCCTCTATAAACAACCTTCTGAAAACTGTCAACAAAAATAGGTCTGACTGCTTTTCAAACCTTCGGCCGCGGGAGCATCTTTGCACGTTCGGCAATCTCCGGTACTCTGTGCTCCCATTCGATTGCCATAAGGTGAACTCCCGAGATCCCGGACATCCGCTTTAATTCCTCGATCTGCTCGCACGCGATCCGGATTCCTTCGTCCGCTGCCCGATCCGCGGGAACGCTCCGGAGCCGGCGGATGATTCCATCCGGCACTTCCATGCCCGGCACTTCCTGCTGCATGTGCAGGGCCATGGAAACGCTTTTCAGGGGTGTTATTCCCGCAAGAAGATAAACTTGCTCCAGGAGGCCCATATCGCGGGCGCGGGAAACGAAGTTGCTGAATTTTTTCATGTTGTAGATGCACTGGGTCTGGACGAAATCCACGCCGGCACGGATTTTCTTGGCCAGGCGCCGCACACCGAATTCGAAAGGATCGGCGAAAGGATTGGCGGCCGCCCCGATAAACATTTTCGGCGGCTCGTCGATCGGTTCTCCGCCGGCAAACCTGCCTTCGTCCCGCATAAGCCGGACCATGTGGATAAGCTGCATGGAGTCGATGTCGAAGACCCCCATGGCCCCGGGGTGATCCCCGAAATCCTGGTGGTCTCCGGACAGGCATACGATATTTCGAATTCCATTGGCGTAGGCGGCCAGAATGTCGCTCTGCATCGCCAGCCGGTTACGGTCGCGGCAGACCATCTGGTAGTTCGGCTCCAGGCCTTCCTGAAGAGCGATGAGCGAAGCGCCCCAGCTGGACATCCGCACCACGGCGGTCGGATTGTCCGTGATGTTGGCGGCATCGACGCAATCTTTGAGATGTTTTGCTTTTTCCCGGATTTTGACGGTGTTGGCGCCGCGGGGCGGTCCCAGTTCGCCCGTGAATGCGAATTGCCCCGTGCGCAGGATTCGTTCCAGCTTACTGCCTGATTTCATTGCCCCGGCCATTGAATAGCGCTCTAAATCCCGATTCCGGTACCGATCCCGATTTTGCTCGACCAATTTATTACAGAAACCGCGTTTCAACGCCGTTTCTGCTAAGTCTGAAATGATTCACATGCGAATCATTTCAACCGCCTGCAGCCAGCAACATGATAGTTACATGATCTCCGTCCTCAAGCAGACGCTGCATCTGCTCCGAATGAATCCACTCTTCCTTGTTGAGGAGAACCTTGAGCATCATGTCCAGCCTGCCGTTTTCGTCCAAAAGAAATTGTCGGACTTTGCTGCCGAATTTCTCAGTCACCTGGCGGATCAGTTCCTCCACCGTTTGACCGTTGAAGTCCATTGTGATTGTTTTGCCGCCCACCATTTTAACGACATTGGGCAGACTGAGAAATTCAACCGTTACAGCCATTACCTTGTCTTACTGCACCTCCAGCAGCGCGCCAGCCTTTTTCTCCGCGACCTGGAGTCTTCGGGCCGCCTCTCTTCCTTTTTCAAGGCCAAGGTCTCTTGTATCGACAAATCGAATCGCCTCGACATCGCAGAATCGGACACATTGAGGATCTCCGTCGCAGAGGTCGCATTTGATGACTTTGCGGTCCTGTGCAACAAAGTGCATGGCTCCGAAAGGGCACACCGAAACGCAGGTACGGCAGCCGATGCATTTGTTGTAGTCCACCTCCACCCGTCCCAGGTCTTCGTTGCGCGAAAGGGCCTTGGCCGGACACCCCAGGACGCAGGGGGCGTCTTCGCACTGCTGGCAGGATACCGGGACATAAATACCCTCGGATTCCCACTTAATGACGCGGATCCGGCTGCGAATCGGATTGGAAACACGGTCGTGCTTCACTGCGCAGACCAGCTCGCACAGCCGGCATCCGGTGCATTTTTCATAATCGATTTTAAGGATTTTATTGTTTTTCTGCATGGACGATCTCCTGGCGGTTCCTGTTCCTTACAGCCGGTGGGAGGGTTCGCCCTCCAGGCCCTGCTTTTTCAGGGTTTCCGGCCTGGGAATGCCGTCTTTATCCAGCCCTTTGTGCTCGTAAAGCTCGTCAACCATTTTGATGAACTTGTCCTTGTCGATCTTTCTCCCGACGACATCAGGTGCGCCTCTCAGGCAGGGCTCATCGAAATAGCGGTGGTTGAGCATATCCCCCTTTTTCAGATCGTTGCGGGTCAGACCCTCGCGCAGGTTGAACAAACGTTCGATCGTATTGCACCTCACGGCAGCATCCCAGATATCCTCCGGGGTGAATTCGAGGCCGGTGTTGTAGCGGATGACTCTGGCCCAGTCCTCGAAGTTCGGGTGCGTGGGCCCGAGAAATACTGTGTGATATTTGCATATTCCCAGGCAGTCGACCGCCATGTAGCAGTTTTCCTGCCAGAAGACCTGCCAGGGCTTGCCCTCGTAAACCGTATGATCCGAACTGAGAGGGCCGTCGTAGGGGACCGGGCTGGAGTAAATTTTTCTCAGGACCTGCTCCGGCAGGTGGTAGAGGTCGATGGCAGGCCGGCTTCTCAAGTGATCGGATCCCCGGGAGGCGGTGGCGACATTCAAAGCCAGCGCCGGCGTGGCCCGCTCGTCGGAGTGGAGGTTGTTCATGCCTTTGACTTGAACGAGGGAGTTAAAGGAATTCTTCCCGATCTTTTCCGAAGCCGGAATGCCGCCGTCGGCCAGGGTGTCGCCCAGCCATCCCTTCCGGTTGCAGATGCGGGATATCATTTCAATAAGCGCTTCGTCATTTCCGAAACGGAGGTCGATTCCATCGGTCTGCTCCTTAGTAAGAATCCCCCGCTCGACGAGCTCCATGGCCCATGAGATCATGGCCCCGGTTTCCAGGTTGTCCATCCCGTACTGGTTGACGAGGTAGTTGCAGGTCAGGACTGTTTCGGCATTTCTGCAGTCGGGCATGGCGCCGAAAGCACCCAGGGTAGTGTACTCCGGACCCTCGTCGTATTTTCCGGCGTGAGGGCCCGAGGGCAGTTTGTAGCGGGCCCGGCAGTGAACCTGGCAGCCGAAGCAGCCGGCCATGTGATGCGGTCCCATCGTTTCCGTTGCAATCTCGTCTATACGTTCCGGTTCGATATCGTCGGCATACTCGCACTGGTTGTATTGAAAATACCGGGCGCGCACACCGCCCCAGGAGTTCGTCGCCCCCCAGATAAAAGGAGGTCCCAGGGTTCCCTGGGTCTGATTGACCTTGGAGCTTGCTATCTGGTCGATGAAACGCTTGTTGAAT
>CAZPHK010000283.1:0-5079 GCA_964586015.1 uncultured Acidobacteriota bacterium
CGTGTAAACGTTCAACATGCAACGGTTTTATTTGGGGCGAACACAAGGTTCGCCCAGGCATTCATAAGCCTACAGGCGGGTGAATGCTTATATCCAGGTGATTTTGAATCCCCCGATGCCGGTGGTGACGCGCATGAATACTTTCACGGAAGCATCCTCATAATTTTCGCTGTAATAATCCGATCCGTTCTGCGTGAATCCATCGAGATGCATCCCGCTCAGAAAATTTTTAGCCGCCTCCACCCTGACGCCGATCGATCGCGGCATTCTCAGGTGCACGCCCCCGACTCCGACCTGAATACGAACCGTCGCATCCTGTTGCCAGTCGCCGGCGAAATCCAGGTCCGCCCCGCCGACGCCGCCCTCGAATTCGAGCTCCCGAAAATTCAGATTTCCCAGGCCGACCGCCTCGATGCTGCCGACGCCGTTTTTCAGGCTTATGTAATCGCATGCAACAGCGTTCGGCTCGAAAACGGAGATCTTCGCTCCTCCGACACCCGACTCGAAGGTAATACGGGTCAGCTTCATTCCGGACAGGGACAGGCGGGCATTCCCCACTCCCGAACTGACCTTCAGATCCATGGGAACCGAATCGCTGAACTTCAGCCTCAGGGTGTTGCCGACACCGTCCTTTCTCAAGCCCGGCTTGTGCATTCCTTCAAGGCTGAACGAGAATCGTCCTTCCTCTCCGGACAAATCTGTATCGTACTGCACCCCAGGCCTGTAACCGGATTTGTCGTACTCCAGATCGAGAATGTAGAGGAAATCCGTTTCTTTGTCGCCGGTGACTTCGAGCGTTCCGACATCGAAACGGATATCGGTTTTCAGCGTCTTTTCTTTATCGATGAGCCGCTGTTGGGACATTGTATCCATTTCAACCGGGATGTACGGCGCGAAGCTGCATCCGGTGAAGAATGGAAGAATGCACGGAATCCATGCCCATTTTCTCATGACGCGTCTCCTATCTTTGGCCCTCTTTACCCCCACCGCCGAAAATACGAATGTTGTCGTTCTCCGTAACCAGCCCTATCCTGGCTCCCGCGGAATCGGTATTATAATCCAGCGTCCCTGTATTTCCCGTCGTCACAGCCGGCCCCAATCCCTCGTAAAAGGATTCGACCCTTCCCTGCCTGGCAACGGCGTTCATTGAAAAGTCCGCTTTTTCCGGGAGAAAAAGATCGATGCGGCCGTTTCGATTCTTTACATTGATATCATTCCGCTCCGGGTCTCTCAGGGAAAGGCTTATGTCGGCATATTCGTTCTCGATACTGCAGGATCCTGTAAATTCGCCTATCAGGACATCCTTCAAGGTCGTCCGGATGTTCAGCTTTCCTACGGAATCATTTACCCGGACGCCGCTCCCGCGCCCGTTCATCGTAAAGCTTCCGGCAACGTCTTCGGCTTGAATATCGTCGGACTCGGACTGGATCTGGACATCTCCCCGGATATCCTTCATGTAAATGTTTGCATACCGGCTGTCGAGGGAGACGCCGGAAGAAATATTTTCCATGCGAACGCTCCTGTGACTGGCCGTAATCTTCAGGCCGGCCTGCAGCTTCGCGACATTCACCTCGGCCCCGCGGGCGTCTATGGCAACGGGTTGCGACACATCCTCTATCCTTAAATCCCCTTCCGTAACGGTAGCCGTCACCTTCCCGTCCACGTGGGAAATTATCGTGGGGGAGAATTCATTTGTAACCTTTACGTCCCCGTGGATATTTTCAAGGTAAATTTCACTTCTGCCGTCGAGCGTCACATTCCCGGTCAGATCGACCAGGCGGCATTCGCCGTAACGGGAGGAAACGACAAACTGCCCTTCACAGTCCCGGACCTCGAGATTCCGGTGCGTGGTGCTCAAATCGAGATCCCCGTCGACGCCGACGGCTCGAACCTCACCGAAAGAATTGCGCACCTGCAGCTGCGAATTCTTCGGAACAAAGATTTCCATGTCGGTATCAATCCGGCGGTTTCCCGCATCGATGGAGTTCCGGTTCGTCCTTATCACAAACAGTTCATCCGAGGCGCCCGGGCGCCCGGAATCGGGAGCGGGAAGCCCGTTCCCTCCTTCCACGCGGATTCTGCCGGCCAAATCCCTGGCCTGGGATTCATCGGCATAAATTACCTTGTTCAGGCGCACCCGAATTTCCCGGTCGCTGCCTGCCGATACGGATACCGTCCCGTGAGAATTTTCTATTCGAATACGCTTTACGCCGTCCAGAGGATAAGCCGTTTCTTCCGTGTACGCATGAGAATTCCCAAACCATTGTTCCGGATGAATCGACACATCCCCGATTTTAAAGGGCAGCTCCCTGAGAACGCGGCTCAGCTGGACATCGGAGTTTTTCGTAAACAGGATACCGAATATATTCGTAAATAAGATGCCTAATATCAAAATGACTACAAGGCCGAAAAACTCCCCGAACCGGATGGACATTGAATTCTTCCTGAAAAAATAGTCCACCACTTTCCCGGCGCCCAGGAAAATCAACAGCACGGGCCAGTACCGTTTGGTCAGAATCCAGACATCCGGCAGAATTCCGAAATTGCTTAAAAGAAATAAGACGCCCAGGCCCGTCCAGAGCAGGGCGCTTACCAAAGACGGACGACGCTCCTTTAACGCGGATTGTTTTTCCGAAGGATCTTTATCCGGCTCGTCGGAACTCTCCTCCGGCCGGATAATATACGCGAAGATTTTGTTCAGACCGATTATGATCAGGCACACGGGCCAGTAGCGCGCAACCAGCTGCCCGGCGAAGAATGGAGCATAAAAATTTTCCATCAGGAAAATCACTCCAAGCGCGATCAGTATCAGTCCTATTGTCAATGCACCGCTGTTCCGATACTTTGCCATTTCCCGAAGGACTCCTTTACTCCCTATCGTTAATTTCCACTGAAGACCCGGGATAGCGGGTATTCCGGGTTCTCTTCCTGCGCCCATTCACGGAGAGATAGACAAGATACACGCCCACCAGTATAAAAATCGACGGCCACATCCTGGCCAGAAGATAAGGGGGCAGGAGGTTCTGTAAAAGGAACAGTGCGCCTGCGAGCATCAGGAAGATGCCCCAACCGATTAAATACCCGTCGGAGTGTTCCTGCGTTTCCCCGGATTCCTGCGGCTGCATATGCCGGTGGATGTTTTTTTCCGCCGTCCTGTAAGCGTCAAACATTGTAAAGACGAGGAACACGAAAGCCCCGAACCCGAAGACGCCGTTCAACGCATCCCCCATAACGACCAGGGCGGCGAATACCGTAAAGTAGGTGACGGCTTTCAGGTATTCGTTATTGTATACCGCTCCTATTCCGGGAATGATGGCGAAAAGGGCGGCTCTCCTGGGAGAATCCGAATCCAGGTGAAAATTCTTTACGGTCGCCACCCATTCCGCGCCTTGTGCCAGGCAGTCCCGACAGTACGCTTTCCCTTTAATTTCGTGCGCGCATTCGTCGCATAAGAATTTTTTGCAGGCGTTGCAGATTTGCCGGGAATCCACTTCCGGATGGTACGAACATTTCATAATTCTTCCTTCCTTCGCGTCACCACGATCTCTCCGCTATAACATGCAAGGAGCGCTTCGGAGTATCTTGCCAGCCTTTCCGATGCATCCTTCAACCGGGAACGGGAAACCCGAAACGGGGAACGCTTACGCAGGCATCAGCGGCAGACCGATCCTCTTTTCCCCGAGGGGATTCTCCTTTGGCCGTTCCGGCGCGACAGGATCTTTACTTTCCTCTTCAGGGATATCGAATTTCTCGATCACGTACTGCAGCCTGTTGATCACCCTGTTTTTAAAATAGGAAATCTGGGCCTCCCATTCGTTCTTTTTATCGTATGCTTTGAGCCCCTGCCCATAAAGACGGTGAACGCTTTGATCCACCACGGCATAAACCCTCGAGGGGGATACGGAAGACAGGGCTGCCGACATTCGCGGAAGCATAAGATTCACCGTTAGGGCGAAAAACAAAGCCGTCAATCCCGCTCCGGCCGCAAATCGGGGCGTGAGCATCGGTTGAATGATCAAACGCCTCATGCGCTCATAGAGAGACACGGACGCAGGACTCCCTGTCGTTCGGGCCAGGATGCCGTCCAGCAGACGAGGGTCCATTTCCGGTTCGGGATAATTCCGGCACAAATCGACCGTAACACGCACGGCCTCCAGAAGCGCCGCACATTTTGGACACTGCTCAAGGTGCCGGCGCACCCGGTCCATCTCGAAGGCCGGCAAGCCGGACTCCATGTATTCACTCAAACATTCTTCCACTTCAGAACAGTTCATTGTCATCCTGCAACTCTTTCATGGTGCGCCGCTTGACCAGAATCCTGGTCAGTTCGATGCGACCCCGGTTTATCCTGCTTTTGACGGTTCCTTCAGGGACGCTGAGGAGATCGGCAATCTCGTTGTAGGCCATTCCTTCAAGATCCCGCAATATTACGGCTTCCCTTAGTTCGAAGGACAAGGATTGGATTCCACTCATCAGGAAACGGGCGGTTTCCCGTCTTTCAACCGACTGCTGGGGATTGGGTGCTTTCTCGTCCCGGATATTCATCGTTTCCAATTCCTCGCTCCCGGCGGGCCGAGGTTGCCTTTGCTGCCGCCTGTGGCTGTCTATAATCAGGTTTCTGCCGACTCGAAGGATCCAGTTTTTCAAACTGCCCGCCTCCGAGCGATAACTCTTCAGGTTCCGGTAAACGCGCAACAGTATTTCCTGAGTCAGGTCCTCCGCATCCTCTCTCATGTTTGAGAACCTGTAACTCAAATTATAAATGCTTTTGCCGTAGAGGCGAACCACGGTCTCCCATGCGGCATCATCTCCCTCGAGACAGCGCTCTACAAGTTTTTGATCGCCTGAGAGCACTTGCTTCTCCTCGGCAGCGTTTCAGCCCGCATTTCACACAGGTGTTTCGTTGCAGGAAGCGAAACCCGGGCACGATACGCCTCCGCGGTGGAAATCGTGTCTGAAATGCAGCTCGTTCCACACTATTGAAAACGAAACAACCGCTGTTTTAGTTCATTAAAAAAAGCAAATCGGGGACATAATACCCATTTGAACGAGTTCAGAAAATATCTATAAACAGTCTAA
>CAZPHK010000284.1:0-5073 GCA_964586015.1 uncultured Acidobacteriota bacterium
TTTGCACGATTAGCCCGCTTTGTTCACTCCGGGATATTGTTCAAGGACCGATGTCGTGGAAAAGTCTTCCGTTTGTTCGCGACTTCCCGTCGCAGGATTTTTCATACACTCAACCTGCGCAGTAAAGCAATCGCCTCGCTGATTCTTGAAGTCCACGTATGATTTGCAGTCCACACGGCTGTTGCTCCGGTAGGAAAAATTACTCACAAGGCCGATCAGCGGCGAGCGGCGCTGCCATAGGTTGCCGCATAGCCTCCGCAGAATATGCGGTATGGAATAGAATCTTCGGTTGCAGGAGATCATTTCCCGTATGGCGGCATCCAGAGACAAATTTTTATATCGGGCCACAGGGTAGATCAGCGTGTAGTACTTCCAGTCTTCCGGAAAAGTATTGAGAGCGATTCGGCCATCCGCCATCATCCGGTCCCACAAGCGCGTGCCGGGAAGGGGCGTCAGAAACAGAACATTAAGACTATCCACGCCGTACCTGCCGGCCAAATCCGCGATACGTTCTCCAATCCCGGGTTTGTCTGCGTCCAAGCCGATGATAAAGGATCCCACGACCATTATGCCGTGCCGTTGTATGCGTCGAACCGAAGCGCAGATGTCACGGCCTTTCGAAAGGTTGAATTTCTTGCCGAGCTCCCGAAGTCCTTCCGCTGCCGGGGATTCAAAACCGATGAAGACGCCCCGGCACCCTGACTTGGCTGCCAATGCCAGGAGTTCCTCGTCATCGGCAAAGTTAATGGTGGCCTGGCCGACCCATTCCTTTTGAAGGTTTGCCGTTGCCATAGCGCGGAAAAGGTCTTTGGCGCGTGCGATGTGTTCGGTCCGTGTGCCGATAAGGTTATCGTCCACCACCAACACGCGTTTTTCCCGGATCTCCTGGAATTCCCGCACAACGTCCGGAATGGGCCGCTGCCGGTATCGGGCCCCGTTGAATGCCGTTACGCTGCAAAAGGTGCAGTTCAACGGACAGCCGCGTGTGGTCTGAATAGCCCCGAAGGCATAGTCTCCGGACAGCGAATCATGGCAGGCAAGCGGAACTTCCTTTATCTCTGCCAACCCTCCATCATACCGGCGCTTCAGGCAGCCCCGTCGGGCGTCCGACAGCACCTGCGGCCAGACGCTTTCGGCTTCTCCCGTTACGACCGAATCTACATGCTCCAGGACTTCGTCCATGCACATGGTGGCATGGATGCCTCCCATAACCACGCGTATGCCCTGGCGGCGGAAGTATCTGGCTATTTCATAGGCACGGTTTGCCTGCGAGGTAAAGGCGGTAATGCCCACCAGTTCGGGCCGATGCAGGGACGGATAATCCGGCATGCCAAGATTTTCGTCAATAATCGTAACCTTCCAATCGGAGGAAGTCAGGCCCGCTATAACCATAAGACTGAGCGGCTTCCAAACGCGGTAGCGGTTCCATCGACTTTCCCTGACTTTGAACATGCTGACAAGAGGATTGGATGGATTGATCAGATATAGTCTCATGGCATCGATTCACTCCCTCGAAGAAAACCAAATTTTCCATTTATTATCCCCCGGGTTAATCTTCATGGCAGTTCAGTTCAGCTCACTCCTGTGATCAAAATTGCTCACACCGGACGTATAGGATATTGATCTTTATGAGCTGGAAAGGGGGCAGGCTCCCGATGCGGACCGGTTTGTATAATCGAGAGCACTTTTAGCAAGAGTTTGCACACAAAGTAGATCGAGCGGCGCTCTATGGATCTCCCGGGGCCGTGTTTATGATTGAAGTGGACAATTTTAAGACTGTAAATGACGCGTTCAGTCACCTGGCGGGGGATGATCTTCTCAAAAGAATTGCCGGATTGCTGAAACATCGCATGCGCCACAGGGATATTCTTGCCCGGGTCGGCGGCGACGAGTTCGCGGAGTTGCTTCCGCAGACGAACGCCACTCAGGCGACAACTGTGGCCAATGACTTTGTAGAAGTGTTAGACAAGAAGGCCGCGATGCTTTCCAATGAGTCCATACGCCGATACGGCCCATACAGTTAATCTGTCCGGCAGTATTCATAGAGATTTTGCAGCGCGACCATTTTCATCATTCGACTGAGCAAAAGAGAACAGACCCATGGCTTATCTCCAAGGTATTCTTATAAATGTTCGGTGGATCCCATGCCTGCGACAACTCACATCGGGTTGTGCAGAAACCGTAGAGGAGACGCAATGAAAATCGATTTACGAACCGTCGGAGACGTCCTTGTTCTGGATTGCCGGGGGAAGATTACACTCGGAGACGATACTCAGGTGATCCGAAATACCATTAGCAGTATCCTGGAAAGCGGCGGCAAAAAGATCGTCCTGAATTTGGCGGAGGTTCCGTACATCGACAGTTCCGGGATTGGTGAATTGGTGAACACCCACAACAAAGTAATTAAAGGGGGAGGACAGCTGAAGCTCCTGAACCTTACCAAACGGATTCACGAATCCCTGTCGATTATGAAACTCCTGTTTCTTTTTCAGGTTTACGACAGCGAGCAGTCCACAGTCGCCAGCTTTTTATAATCGGCGGGAATCAGCTCAACAAAATACCCATAATCCGGATAATGAAGTGACCGATAAATTTGTACCGCACCACTGGATGTCAGTGCTCTAACCGCTCACTCCTCGAAAGCACGATGCGCAACTTGCAGGCCGCGTCGGCAAGAATAAGTTCCGGTTTTTGAATATTCTTTCGGTATAACGCCTATACAGCTTCGGATACCCTATACAATCTTACTTAGATGAAACTGCTGTTTGAGTAGCCTCCGGGGTGCCCAAAGCTGTGTTGGCGGTTTGACAGATGAAGAGCGCAGAGGGTATGTTTTTCTATAATGAATTCGAAAATCAGAATTTCGGTTTATACCAAAATGGGCGGTTCCATTATCGTCGCTGCGGGCTTTGGGGATCAAGGCCTTTGATATTTTCACAATCCCGACAGATGGGAATTGCGGGTATGAATAAAGTTATTATCCCAGCCGTTTTTATCTTGTCCGGGGCTCTTTTTAGCACCGGGCAGACGATACAGGAGCCTCATGCCTTTTTCAGGGACCGGATCGGGTTGAGTGACGGCCAGATCGCTCGGATTGATGGTGGCGGGGCAGTTGTTAAGATGATCCCCTCCGAGACACCGGCCGAGGTGTTCATCTTTGGAGCTACGCATGTCAATGCCCCGCCGGAGGATTACCTCAAGTTCGCTTTCGAAATGAACCGGCTTCGGAGCCTGCCAAGCTACTTGGGTGTGAGGCGGTTCAGCAATACGCCGACGCTCTCGGATTTGGAGGGATTCACCTTGGAACCTGATGACATCAAGAACCTTAAAAACTGCAAGCCCGGTAAATGCGACGTACAACTGTCCCCGGAAGCGATGCTGCAGCTTCAAAAAGCGGTTGACTGGTCCGCATCCGACGCTGCCGAGCAAGTGAACGAAAGGGTTCGCAAGATGGTGCTGGAACTCCTGGTCCGGTACCAGGAGCTCGGCAACAGCGCTCTCGACATCTACCAGGATAAGAGTCGCGCATTTAACATGGATGCTGAGCTTCAGTCGTTGCTGAGCCAATCCGAGGTGCTGCCCTTATATCTTCCGGAACTGAAGCGGTATCTCCTGGAATACCCCACCGCTTTACCGCCGAACGTCGAGTCTTTTTTCTATTGGGAAAAGGTCGACTTTGGGCTGAAGCCGACGCTGCGCCTAAATCACGTTATCGCCTATCAGTCTACTGGCCTAATCGGCAAGGCATATTTGGTTGTAGTGAAACAGCTATGGGCCAGTCATTATTTTCAGCTTGCGCTGGACTTGACTGCGTCCGTCCCTGTAAGTAGTCCCGTCAATGACGCGGGTTCTTACATTATCAGCTTGAAGGTTTCGACACAGCAGGGCCTTACGGGGTTCAGCGGCTTCTTTCGCCGAAGAGTCGTCGTGAGCAAGACGCTCTCCGCACAGGAAAATAGCCTTATCAACATCAAGAAGGCGCTGGAACAGTAGGTTCAAGAGAATGCATTTCAAGATCTTTTCGTAAGCTCTCATCGGGATCAGGTGGACAGTGCCTAAAAAAAGGCTCGTGGATTCATTCCACGAGCCTTTCAGCAGATTCGATAAATCCATCTTTTTAGTACATGCCGCCCATGTCGCCCATGCCGGCGCCCGGAGGCATGGCAGGAGCCTTCTGTTCTTCCTTGATCTCTGATATCAGGGCTTCCGTCGTCAACAGCAAAGCCGCAATCGATGCCGCATTCTGCAGCGCTGTCCGCGTCACTTTCGTCGGGTCGATGACCCCTGCAGCCACCAGGTCCTCGTACACTTCGGTATCGGCGTTGAATCCGAAGTCCGTCTCACTGCTCTGGCGCACCTTATCGACAACCACCGCTCCTTCATGCCCGGAGTTGTTTACGATCTGCCGCAGCGGCTCCTCCAGGGCACGGCGCAGGATGTTGATCCCGATTGCCTCGTCCCCTTCCAGCTTCAGCTTATCCAATGCAGGAATACAGCGCAGCAATGCCACGCCTCCGCCCGGTACGATCCCTTCCTCTACCGCCGCCCGGGTCGCGTTCATCGCATCCTCTACCCGCGCCTTTTTCTCCTTCAATTCGGTCTCCGTTGCCGCTCCAACCTTGATTACCGCCACGCCGCCGACCAGTTTTGCCAGCCGTTCCTGCAGCTTCTCCCGGTCGTAATCCGACGTCGTCTCCTCAATCTGCACCCGCATCTGCTTCACGCGGGCTTCGATATCCGAATGCTTCCCGGCGCCTTCTATGATCGTCGTTTTGTCCTTGTCGATCGTGAGTTTCTTCGCGCTGCCCATATCCTCCAGGCTCACGTTCTCCAGTTTGATCCCCAGGTCTTCCGAAATCACTTTGCCGCCCGTCACGATCGCGATGTCTTCCAACAACGCCTTGCGCCGATCGCCAAATCCGGGCGCTTTCACCGCGGCTACCGACAGCGTCCCGCGCAGCTTGTTCACAACCAGGGTAGCCAGCGCCTCGCCTTCGATGTCCTCCGAAATGATTAAAAGCGGCCGGCCGCTCTTCGCTATCTGCTCCAATATCGGCAGCAGGTCCTTCATCG
>CAZPHK010000285.1:0-5036 GCA_964586015.1 uncultured Acidobacteriota bacterium
ACTGCCCGGAGGCCCTTGTACCCCCTGTAATCCTTGTTCACCCTGCAGTCCTGGATGTTGCCGATCATGAAGAAACGTATCTTTTTGGACGTTCACCGGTCATCCGCATTTAGTCGTAATCCTGTTTCTGCCGCATAAAGAACGTACCTTCACACGCAAATATTTTAAATAATCATCGTTGACCTGCTTTTCGAGGATTTCTTGTATGACAGGAAGGAAGTAAGCCAGGGAACGTATTGGAGAAAGGGGAGGTAAATCCGGAGATCTTCCAAGCCTCCGGACCGATGCCAACAGGAAGGCCGACTCGACAGTTGTCATCTGAATGCCGCGTTCATATAAGCCAGATGCCGTTATCTTATCGTTAGTATTTGCTTTTCGTGGGGTTTCCGGAAGTTCCAGATAAAGCGTCAGAACTTCCGCCACATAATCGTTCTGATCCTGTTGGGATAGTCCGGTCATTTCCGTTTCTTCCTCCGAGCTGCGGATTCCTGTTCGCTTTCATGCACGCGATAGCTTTCGCCCTCAAAGACGGTAACGTCGGCATGATGCGTGAGACGATCCAGCAGTGTGGCAATGCATGTGGCATTCGGAAACACCTGGTTCCATTCCTTGAATGTTCTGTTTGTTGTGATAATTACGGAACGTTTTTCATAGCGGCGGTTAATGACCTCATAGAGAAGATCCGCAGCATTGTCGTCATAGGAAAGATACGCGAGCTCGTCGATGCAAAGCAGATGCGGGCGCGAGTAGGCATTGATTCTGCGCCGTCGCAGTTGAGGAGAATCGCACTGTAAATGTTCGATTACATCAGAGGCAGTACGAAACAGGACGGAGTATCCGGCCATGACAGCTGCATAGGCGATGTTTTTGGCAATCATGGTTTTGCCCAGTCCGTTGCGGCCGAGCAGAATCAGATTGCGGCTTTCCTGTAAGAAGTCCAGAGTAAGGGCGCTTTCGATTAAAGAACGGTCGACCTTATCCGGCCAGTCCCAGTCGAAGTCAACTATGGGTTTAAACCGGCCGATACCTGAGAATCTCAAACGATGTTCCAGACTGAGCCGTGCCCGTTCGCTGCTTTCGATTTTAAAGAGTTCTTCAAGCAGAACATGAGGAGACCAGCGTCCCCTGGTCGCACGAGCAATAAAATCGTCGAGGTTCTGGGCCATCGATTTCAACCCGACCTGTGTCAGTTGGGAAGCCAGGTTATTCTGCGGAATCGTCGTCCTTTTCTTTTCGGGTGAGTTCATCGTAGGTCTCCGGGGAATGGGGTTTTATGTCGATATCTGCCAAGTCCGGCCTGCGGGAAAGATCGACAAGAATAGGGGCCCGTCTGCGCGACAGGCGTCGCCTTCTGTTCAGGATAAATGCGACCGATGTTGAGCGCGTTGTATTACGCTGCAGTGCTTCAATCATGGCGGCACGCAGTTCCGCTGCTCCATATTCGTCGAGAAGATGGAGCAACTGAGTAGTCTGCGAAGCAACGCTTTCGCCGCGTTGGAATGCGGCATCCATAAACGCTTCGCTTTCCGGCACGGCATTGGCAAGACGCCCTCCCGGAGTAGAACCGGCAGCTTTTCGCTTTTCAGCCAAAAGAGCTTCCTGATGCGCGGGATCCAGTATCGGTTGTTTCCGGTCATACGACCGGCGATGCCGGGCAATCTCACGGTTCCCGTCAAGGATGCGAACGGTGGATTTTGAAGCTGCCAGTGTCAGAGGACGACCGACGGCATCCGGAGGAATCGAGTAGTCGTTGAGGTCAAATCGTACGTAAATAGTCTTTCCGGATCGCACCGGAACGATCAAATCCGTATCGAATGCATGGACAGGTAATGGCAAAAGGCGCGGTTTTTCTTCCTGGAAGGCTTCCATGACCGTACGGTGATCTCCGCCGGGCCAGCGACGGGTGTGCGCTTCCCGGTCACGCCATTGAAGCGCCTGACGGTTGAAGTCCTCCAGTGTTGTAAAAGGACGGGCGGCAAAGAATGATTCCCGGATGTACCTGATAACGCGTTCCACCCTGCCTTTCTGATTTCCGGCGGCTACCTGGCAGGGACGTGCCGCGAAGTGGTAATGGGCGGATAGCTCCGTAAGTCTGGGATGAAAGCGGATATGATCATCGCGACGTTCCAGGACGGCACTTTTAAGATTGTCATATAACAGGGTTCTGGGAACTCCTTGCCAGTCGGCAAAGGCATTGACATGACCTCGGAGAAAACTCTCCATCTTCTGGTCGAAGAAGAACTCAAGATACAAGGCTCTGGAATACGATAATGTAATGACAAAACACGAAAGACGCCTCTGGGCTCGACCGATGGATACGGTCCCGAAACTCGCCCAGTCCACTTGTCCCTGTTCGCCTGGAAAGAGACGCAGACGAAGAAACGCTTCTTTTTGGGTCGGTCGAATGCGAGCCACGAATCGCCTCAGTTGAACGATACTTCCGGTATAGCCGCGATCCCGGATCATCTGGTAGATGCGGGTTGCACGCAATCGCGGATGTTTTTCCAGAACCTGTTGTATAAAGTCGGCATAAGGGTCCGTCACGCTCTTGCGTATTGTTTTTGAGCTATTGAACTGGTCGGTTCCAACCGCTCGGCGGACCGTGTCCGGATGCAGGGCGAGTTCTCGCGCAATGGTTCCGATTTTCCAGTGTTCTGCATAAAACAGGCGACGGATACGGGCGTGTGTTTCCGGATCAATCATAAAAATCATCTCCGCTGATGGAATGGATTCACGAAAAGGCCACGACGGCCGCATATGATGCAGCAGGGAGTTCCGTGATCGTGAACCATTCGGGTTTTATGTGTCGATTTGCCGCACTCAGGAGCGGCAACCGGTCTCGAATGAATCGCGTTGACGATCTTGCGCGAGGAAAGGCATCCGGGGGAACCTTGATCCATAACGGAACGTTTTGCCTTACGCAGACGATAGGCTCGTTGGCGATCTCTTTGATCCAGTCTTGCCTCGGGAGATTTTATATAACGGAGGTTGGCTGCCCGGTGCTGTTCCCGAATAGCTTTCTGCCGGCAACAGTCACTGCAGTACCGATGTCCACGATCGCAGCTGCGGCAGATCCAGAATATGGCACCGCATTCCTGCCACCCACAAACCCTTTGTCGGAAAACATTTTCGCAGAACTGTCTCATTCTCACCCAAAGGCGAGACTGGACATTGGCTGCAGAAAGTGGCAGCTTAGAAATTACAACGTGGATAATCTCCTATCGGGAGATGTTGTAACTGGGCTCCGGTCGTGACCGCGATCGGAGCCTCCTCTTCTCGCCCTTCCACTATGAGACTACACGATGTTGATAGGGATTTTCACGCCTGCCGCGTGGATGATGTTGAGGGTAGCTTTTCCGATGGATGTTCAGATTGATACGTTTTCAGATGATCGATGACAGCCCGAGCCCGGATATCCCCCCCCGAGCATCATACCTCCACTGAAAGGACCACCGAATGAAAGCGCAGCATGCTCAACTCCGGGAATCGACCTGATTCCATCGAGTATCTGTCTGGCCGCCAACAGGCGCCGTGTCCCCTGAGCCTCCTGAGCAACCAAATCGGAAAAGCGTGCCCGCATTGTAAGAACGGAGCCTGACTGGACTCCTGTGTTCACGGTCATGATTTTATAAAAACTTCGCCCCATCAATGCACCTCCCACTGCCAGGACGAAAGCAAGCAGCACTTCTGCAACTATAAGCGCGCTTCGGAGGCGATACTGCCGCCTCATCGATATTCCGATGAACGACCCTTCCAGGCTGCCTTTAAGCATGCTGCCCGTGATCCTGGACCATGCCTGAAGAGCCGGCACCAGACCGATCAGAACGGTTACAAGAAGCGAAACTCCCAATGCAAACCACAGCACATTGCCGTCAAGCCGGATGAAATCCACCCGGGGAGTGTTCGGCGGAGCGATCCCACGCAGGAGATGGGCTCCCATAATGGAAAGAAACAGGCCCAGCGCACCTCCTAGAAAGGCGAGCACTAGACTTTCGGTCAGGAATTGCTGCAGGATGCGCCGTTTTGTCGCTCCAAGCGC
This sequence comes from uncultured Acidobacteriota bacterium, assembly GCA_964586015.1. Classification (GTDB taxonomy): domain Bacteria; phylum Acidobacteriota; class UBA6911; order UBA6911; family UBA6911; genus UBA6911. The sequence continues at coordinate 4,040 of CAZPHK010000285.1, forward strand.
CTTGCGCACGCCCAGCTCCTTCTCGCGTGTCCATGACCTGGCTACTAGAAGAGACGCGACATTCACACAGGCCAGCAGCAACACAAATCCAACGGTACCGAATAGAATCCATAATTTCGCCCGCACTTGCGAATTTATTCCAGGCACTAGATCCCGTGCATACAGGTTAAGCCCGTCCCCCCATCCGGGAATTTTTGCAGCCATTTCTGAATATTCCGCAGCAAAACTTTCGGAAAGCGGTTGTAACTGAGTATTTACCTGCGCCAAATCTGCATCTTTTTTCAATCGTGCCAGAATTTGGGAGTATCCGAAATTCTGATCACCAGAGGACGGAGGAACCTGTGGAATCCACATTGCGGCAGAACTCCCGTCGTAACTGCCGACAGCATAAGATATATAAATGCCGGCTCCGAATTCTCTCGGCATTACGCCGACTACGGTATATGGCAGTCGATTCACCGGAATGCTTTTCCCGACAATATCGGCATCGCCTCCGAATTGCTCCATCCAGAGCCCGTAACTCAGGACTGCTACACGTTCATTCCCAAGCTTTGTGTCTTCGGGAATAAGGGGCCTTCCAAGCAGGGGCTTGACTCCCATAATGGTGAAGAAATCGCCCGAGATATAGCCTGCCGAAATTTGCCTGGGTCCCGTTCCTCCCGAAATAAGTTGACCCCCAAGCGTGCTGTAAGTAGCGACATGTTCCAGTGAGGTGCATTGCTTCCGAATCACACGCAACTCTCCGGGCGTGATCTGATGGGCGATATGTTCCCGATGAATTGTCACCAGGCTTGAAGGATCTGGATATGGCAGCGGCTTGAAGAGTATGCCGTTCACGGCACTGAAAATGGCGCTGTTGGCGCCGATGCCGAGCGCCAGCGTCAGGGCCGCGACGACTGTGAAGCCTGGAGATTTGTACATCAGCCAGATCCCAAAGCGCAGATCCTGCCATAATTGATCCATCCATCGAGTCCAGCGCGTGTCGCGGCAGCCCTCC
>CAZPHK010000286.1:0-3539 GCA_964586015.1 uncultured Acidobacteriota bacterium
TATTACTGATAGGGATCGGGAAAATCGCCCATTCAAATGCCACCGCTATCCATGGCCAACCGGATATGGTTCATTCCGCGGTCGTGGAAGAAAACTCCGAAGCAGCGCGGGCATTCGGCATTTCATTTAACTGCCCCTTTTATACGTCTCTCGAAGATTACCTTGCCGGGAACGATTTTGCCGATTTCGGTGTTATATGCACCCCGCCTTCCAGACACTCGGAAATTGCAAACCGGCTTATGCAGCGGGGAACAAGCATTCTATGCGAAATCCCGTTTGCGCCGGATTCCACTGCCGCAGAGAAAATGATCGATGTCTCCCGGACATTCGGCGTCCAGCTTATGATGGGATCCAGGTTCCGGTATATCACCGATATCATCCATGCCAGGGGATTGATTCAATCCGGAATCCTCGGCCGGATCCTGGTATTCGAGATTGATTTCCGGGATGTGGTGGACAGCGCCCACCAGAGGCGATCCCGGCCGGAAACCGGCTGCGGGGGCGTTCTTATGGACAGCGGCAATCACGCAATCGATATCGCCCGATACTTCTTCGGCCCCCTGCTGAGAGTGCGCGCCGAAGAGGCCCAACGCTTTCAATTTCAAGAAGTTGAAGATACCGTAAGGCTCGACATGCGCACGATCTCGGGTGTAATCGGGACCGCGCATCTGAGCTGGACGATAAAAAATGCATGCGACGACTATGTACGCATCTACGGCACCCAGGGAACCCTGTGCATAGGCTGGAAAACGTCCATGTACCGGCTTAATGGAGTCATCGACTGGATCAAATTCGGAGAGGGCTACAGCACACTCAAGGCCGTGACCCGACAGATGGAAAATCTAATCGATGCGGTCAAAGGCGAGGGAGTCCCGGAAACCACCCCTGAAGATGGACGGGAATCGGTTCTGGTGCTTGAAGCCGCCTACCAGTCGCTTTCCACCGGAAACTGGATAGATCTTCATTCAGTCTCTTCGGAACTAGTCATCCCGGCATTTGAACGCAATTTCAGGGTTTTGCATCCACGTAAATTATCGTCTTCCAACGTTTAACCCATAATTATGTAAAAAATCTGTAAAAAGACCTTCCACCGGTTGAATTGTACCGGGCCTGATTCTAACATCTGTATGCGTAAACAGCGGGTTATGGGACATGTTGAATAAATGGATCAGGTAAAGACTTTGCGGACAGACAGTTGACCTGTTCCTGTTTGATCAATCCCCACCAGCAGAGAGCCAAGGATTTAGATTTAGAAATAAGGACGTACATATTGTGAAAATGAATTCATCAGAACCCACATCGGAAAAGCAGAAACTCAGGATTGTACTCATTAAACCCTCGAAATACGACGATGACGGATATGTCATCCGCCATTTCCGGGGAGTCCTCCCCAGCAATACACTTGCCTGCCTTTCGAGTCTCACCATGGACGTTGCCGAACGGGGCCGTCTTGGCGGCGGCGTGGAGGTTCAAGTCAAACTTTATGACGACACAGTCGAAAAAATCCCGGCCCGGAAAATCATAAAATCCAACCGGTTGCCTGAATGCCGGACCGTCGTTGCGCTGGCGGGAGTACAATCCAATCAATTTCCCCGGGCGGCGGATCTGGCCAGAAAATTCAGGGATGGAGGACTTCAGGTTCTGCTGGGAGGATTTCATGTAAGCGGGACTCTCGCACTTTCCCCCACAACGCCCCATGAAATTCAGGAATTGATCGATCTCGGCGTTTCAATCGTTAAAGGCGAGGTAGAAGAAACGTGGGGAGACATCCTAAGAGACGCTTTGCAGGACAAACTGAAGCCCGTCTACGATTTCCTGGATAATAAACCGGCTCTCGACAATCAACCGGTACCCATCATTCACCGGGATTATCTCAAGAAATTCATCGTCTCCAATTTCGGCACAATTGACTGCAGCCGCGGCTGCCCGTTCAATTGCAGCTTCTGCTCCATAATCAACGTGCAGGGGAAGGAAATGCGCGTCCGGTCTCCCGAATCCCTGGAGCACACAATCCGAGAGAATTATTTCCGTCATCACATCAATTTTTATTTCTTCACCGACGATAATTTTGCTCGCAACAGCAACTGGCGCGAGATATTCAACCTGCTCATCAAACTGCGCGGAGAAAAAATTCCGATTCAATTCATGATCCAGGTGGATACCCAGTCCCATAAGATTCCGGATTTCATCGAATTAGCCGCGCGTGCCGGCTGCACGCAGGTTTTTATCGGCATGGAGAGCATTAATCCGCAGAATCTGAAGGCAGTCGGAAAAACACAGAACCAGGTTCAGAATTACAAAGACCTGATATTGACCTGGCGGCAGGCAAGAATCGCAACTCACGCAGCCTATATATTCGGATTCCCTTACGACACCCCCGAATCCATTCAGGGAGACGTCCGCCGTCTCCAGTACGATCTCGGAGTCGAACAGGCATCCTTTTTCATGCTGACGCCGATCCCGGGGTCCCGGGATCATGCGCGGATGATCCGGGACGGAGTTTACATGGATTCCGACCTGAACAAATACGACTCATTCCATGAAACCACAAGGCATCCGAATTTCGCTCCGGGTGAACTGGCTGCCTCGTACCGCAGGGCATGGAAAGAATTCTATTCCTTCGGCTATATGAGAGAGGTCCTTTCCCGGGCCAATCCGGAAAATTACTGGAATATTTTCTTCAATTTCATCTGGTATAAAAACGCCGCTCTGATCGAGGGCGGCCATCCAATGATTCACGGATTCTTTCGTATCAAAGATCGTAAGGACAGAAGGGCCGGATCCCCGGTTGAATCCCGTTTCACACATTTCCTGCGCCGTTTTCACGACATCAGGAAACTGGCGCGCAGCTGGATCCTCCTGGCACTGGAAATGGAGGAACTCTGGCTGCAGACCCGCAAACGCAGCGAAGCGGAAGTCCGCCTGCTTGCGGAAATCAAACGCATACGCCTGCAGGTCAACCGCAATCTCCATTCCGCCGACCTGCAGCTTGCCCATATCCGGACCCGCATTCATTTTCCGGAATTGCGCGTACCGTCAAAGATGTCCCTGGCCTTCCGGAATCTGAATTTCAAGATGGCCAAGAGAATCACCTATTCCCGTTCCGACCTGAGGCTGTTCTGGAAGAGAAAATACCGCAAGAGGATGACCCTGATTCGGCCCGACAGAATTATCTTCAATTTCCTGAAGGATGTTCAGCTTTTTCTGCTGTTCGTGCGGGATTTAGCGCGGCAAATGCTGGAGCCTTCCAGGCTGTAATACAAATCGATTGAAGGTTTGGGCCGGTTGGGAATCGGTTATCCGGTTGTTGTATAGACTCCTTATTATTGTGCGTAGGGGCGAACCTTGTGTTCGCCCCTGGGCAACACGTGAAGGTTCTGGAATATGTAGAATCGCTACAACTCCCCAAAATATTACTGAATTCGGAGGGCGAACCTTGTGTTCGCCCCTGGGCAACACGTGAAGGTTCTGGAATATGTAGAATCGCTACAACTCCCCAAAATATTACTGAATTCGGAGGGCGAACCCTGTGTTCGCCC
>CAZPHK010000286.1:3639-5028 GCA_964586015.1 uncultured Acidobacteriota bacterium
ACAACTCCCCAAAATATTACTGAATTCGGAGGGCGAACCCTGTGTTCGCCCTTGTGGCAATATGAAAGGCCGTCGGGAAAAGAGGAAAGGGCGAACACAAGGTTCGCCCCTACAATTTTCCTTCCTTCTTCCCAAATCGGATTTTGAATTCAACCAGCGGACTGCTGACTATCGACTGCCGACTGATCAGGCGAACACAAGGTTCGCCCCTACATAAAAAAGAAATTGAAGATTAAAAACAAAGCGGCCGGCAGCGGGCATGGCTGCAACCTGCCCGGTACCGGCCTTGTTTCGTTTCAAGGCCCCACGGGATTTCCGGGGGCGCGAATCGGATTCAGTCTTACTTTTTAATCGGGACTCCGATGGATGAGAGAGTTTTGTCTTTGGGAACGGCAAGATATCCGCCGGCTTTGTTTTTCTCCACCCAGTTGATCACGACCTCATAACGAACCCGGTTGCGGCCGACCAGGAACTGAACCGGTTCATTGATGAGAAGATCCTTCTTTTCGATCTCGGTGTCGTCAACATAGATCTTCATATTGTATTTCCCCTTCTTGGGGTCCGTTTTGGTAAGCTCCAGCCGGATATCTTCGACCTTCACGATTTTCTTCTTTTTCGGAAAGTCGAATTCGTAGTAGTTGCGCTCCCCCTTGAGCTTCAGCTGCGCCAGTTCGGTTGAATTCTTTGCGATCGAAGCTTCAAGAGTCTCTCCCATGCTGGCCAACTTGCTCTGGGCGCTCGCCAGCTGGCTTTTCGTATTCTCCAGATCGGTCTTCACCTCGACGACATCGGATTTAACGCCGTCCACTTCCGTATTTGTCTCGGTTATTTTGGTGTCGGCATCGCTCTTAGCCGCCTTTACCTGAGCCTGCACCTCCGCTGTTTTTTGAGCCAGGGCCTGAGTCAGTTCCTCTTTTGTCTTGTTCCGGGCGGCCTGCATTCTCGACGCGGTATTTTTAAGTTCGCTTTTTGTGCTGTCGACTGCGCTTTGCGTACCGTCGATCTCCTCTTTCAACCCGGCGATCTGGCTTGAAAGAGAAGCTTCCGTGAGCTTGCTGTTGTCTTCGAGTGTCTGTATCTGCTCGGCTATCCTGTCAACCTCGGATTGAACAGCTTTCTTGGTCTGGAAATTTTCATAAACCAGATAAATAACGCATAAAAACAGGACGATAATCGCAATAAGCTTAGCCACCTCTCCTCCCTTTCCCTGGGGGGCCGGCTTCGGCAGATTGGAACCCGTATTTGGTGTGCTCATATATACCTCCGTGAGTTAATGGGAAGGACCGGTTGAATCCGCGCCACGATCTTTTGTGAAAAATGCGAAGTGGTCCTCCGGACCGCCTATGATAATTCAACCGATGAAAAAGATCAAACAATTGCGGGCTAGCA
>CAZPHK010000287.1:0-2915 GCA_964586015.1 uncultured Acidobacteriota bacterium
CCACGGGATCCAAACGATTGACTCCCTTGGGTCTATCTGTTAGATTTAAAGGTTTATACTCCGTCCGGAGACATTCTCCATGTTCACCAAGATACTGACTAAAATAGTGGGCAGCAAAAACGAGCGGGATTTGAAGCATGTCGCTCCTATCGTCCAGCGGATCAACGAACTGGAAGCCGACATGACGGGACTGTCGGACATGCAGCTGCTGGAACTGACGCCGAAATTCCGGCAGCGCGTCTCCAACGGCGAACCCCTGGACGACATCCTGCCTGAAGCCTTTGCAGCGATACGGGAAGCCGGCAAGCGCATTCTTAATATGCGGCATTTCGATGTGCAGCTGATCGGCGGAATTTTCCTGCATCGCGGACGCATTGCCGAGATGAAGACCGGTGAAGGGAAAACGCTTGTCGCCACCCTCCCGGCCTATCTCAACGCCCTCGAAGGAAAGGGCGTCCATATTGTGACTGTCAACGACTATCTCGCGGGACGCGATGCCGAGTGGATGGGTAAAATCTACCGGGCACTGGGTCTGACGGTCGATTGCATCCAGCACCCCCTCTCCGACCAGGAAAGGAAAAACGCCTACGCCGCCGACATCACGTACGGAACCAATAACGAACTGGGCTTCGATTACCTTCGCGACAACATGAAGTACACCATGGAAGATTGCGTGCAGCGGGGCTATCATTACGCCATTGTCGATGAAGTGGATTCCATCCTTATCGACGAAGCCCGAACGCCCCTGATTATTTCAGGCCCCGCGGAAGAATCCACGGACAAATATTACAAAGTGGACCGGATCGTGCCGAAACTGCGCCGGGACATCGATTTCCAGGTGGATGAAAAGGCCAGAACCGTCAGCCTGACCGAAGAAGGGGTCGAAAAAACAGAGAAGCTTCTGGCGGTGGGCAATCTGTACGAACCCCAGAACATGGACTGGGTGCATCATACCTATCAGGCGCTGAAAGCTCACATTCTTTTCAAAAGGGACGTGGACTACATGGTTAAAGACCATGAAGTCGTCATCGTCGATGAATTTACCGGCAGGCTCATGCCGGGGCGCCGTTACAGCGACGGCCTGCACCAGGCGCTGGAAGCCAAGGAAAACGTAAAGATCGAAAGGGAAAACCAGACTCTCGCCACCGTCACTTTCCAGAACTACTTCCGCATGTACGAAAAGCTCGCCGGCATGACCGGAACCGCCGAAACCGAAGCGGAGGAATTCTTTAAAATTTACAAACTGGAAGTGAACGTCATCCCCACGAATAAAACTCTCATCCGGACGGAGTTCTCGGATGTCATCTACCGGACGGAACGGGAAAAGTACAATGCCGTCGTAGAGGAGATCAAGGAACTGTACGAAAAAGGCCAGCCGGTTCTGGTCGGCACCATTTCGATTGAAAACTCCGAAAAACTGGCCCTTCTGTTGAAAAGGCAGGGCATCCCTCACGTGATCCTCAACGCCAAATACCATGCCAAGGAGGCGGAAATCGTCGCCCAGGCAGGACGCAAAAAGGCCGTTACCATTGCAACCAACATGGCCGGAAGGGGAACGGATATCCTGCTCGGAGGAAATCCGGAGTTTCTGACTCTTCAGTCGCTGCGCGAAAAAAATCAGGATCCCGCATCGATCGCGAAGGAAGAGTACGACCGCATTTACAAACACTGGGAAGAGGTCTGTTCCAAAGAGCATGATGAAGTCGTGGAAATAGGCGGGCTTCACATTCTCGGCACCGAGAGGCACGAGGCACGCCGAATCGACAACCAGCTGCGCGGGCGGTCCGGCCGGCAGGGAGATCCCGGCTCCTCCAGGTTCTATCTCTCTCTGGAGGACGACCTGATGCGGATTTTCGCCAGCGACCGCATTTCGGGCATGATGCAATCCCTCGGGATGGAGGAAGGCGTGCCCATCGAAAGCAAACTGATCACGCGCCAGATCGAAAGAGCCCAGAAACAGGTGGAGGGCAGGAACTTTGAAATCCGCAAACACCTGCTGGAATACGACGACGTAATGAACAAGCAGAGGGAAGCCATCTACGCCATCCGAAGAGACCTGCTGGAAGGAACGGACCAGAAAGAATACGTCCTGCAGCTTGCCAACGACATCATGCTGGATCTTATCGACCAGTATTCGCCCAGGGAAAAGTCTCCCGACACATGGGATATTGAAGGACTTCGGGTCAACGTGGGAAACCAGTTCGGCTTCGACATCAACCAGCTCGAGCTCGACATGCACAGCGTGACTTATCCGGAACTGACCGAAGCGCTGACCGAGAAAATTCAAAAATATTACGAGGATAAAGAACAGCGGCTCAGTTCCGAATACATGCGTTACCAGGAGCGCATCATTATGCTGCAGGTTTTGGACACGCAGTGGAAAGACCACCTGTGGGCTCTGGACCACCTGAAAGAAGGCATCGGCCTTCGCGGCTACGGGCAGCGGGATCCTCTTATGGAATATAAGAAGGAGAGCTTCGACATGTTCGAGTCTCTCCGGGCCCGGATAGAAGAGGAGACCATCCGATTTCTCTACCTTTTCGAGCCTATAAGCCAGGCCGAACAGGATCTGCGCGAAAAAGAGCGGGAGGAAGCGCGGCGGAAGGCCCAGCGGGACCGGGAACTGGTCTTCAGTTCGGGAGATTCCACACCGGTCGCGCCTAAAAAGCGGTCCTCGGCCAAGGTCGGCAGGAACGATCCCTGCCCCTGCGGCAGCGGCAAGAAGTATAAGAAATGTTGTGGGGCGTAACTACAAAAAAGCTTCGTTGCACGTGCTAACGTACTAACGTGCTAACGATAAAACCATTGTCCCGGGGTTCCGAATGCTGATGGATGAATGGCAGGGGAATAAAAAGTCGTTGCAGGTTAAAAATAAAAGGCTTCGTTGCACGTGCTAACGTACTAACGTGCGAACG
>CAZPHK010000287.1:3015-4947 GCA_964586015.1 uncultured Acidobacteriota bacterium
GCAGGTTAAAAATAAAAGGCTTCGTTGCACGTGCTAACGTACTAACGTGCGAACGATAAAACCATTGTCCCGGGTTTCCGAACGCTGGCGGATGAATGGGGGATTTTCAGGGGCTTGTTCTATCAAAAAAGCTTCGTTGCACGTGCGAACGTACTAACGTGCGAACGTGGGATGACGGGATTCGGTTTCTGACGGGTCGCGGTCGATACGCTGCCGGGATGCGGTTCGGCCTGGAAAATAAGGGAGAAAAACCCGTTGCACGTTAGAACGTTAACAATTGATGGCACAAAGAAGAGTTACTTACATTCGGGGGTTTTATGGTTAGAAACGCGGTTATCAAGGAAGCTCTGACATTCGACGACGTTCTTTTGGAACCCGCCAAAAGCGACGTATTGCCTTCAGAGGTCAAAATTTCCACCCGTCTCACGCGGAATATCCCATTGAACATCCCCCTGTTGAGCGCCGCCATGGATACGGTAACCGACTCCCGAATGGCGATCGCAATGGCGCAGCAGGGCGGGATGGGCATTATTCACAAAAACATGACCATCGAAGATCAGGCAGTCGAGGTGGACAGGGTGAAACGATCCGAAAGCGGGATGATCGTCAATCCCATCACAATGTCGCCCGAACAGAAGATCCATGAAGCCATGGAGGTCATGAAGAGATACAGAATTTCAGGACTTCCCATCACATCCGACGGAAAACTGGTCGGAATCCTGACCAACCGCGACCTCCGCTTCGAAACCCGTTTGAATAAGAAAATCTCCGAATTGATGACCAAGGACAACCTCATTACCGTTCCTGTCGGAACTACCCTGGAAAAAGCTGAAAGCATCCTTCATCGTCACAGAGTGGAAAAACTCCCCGTCGTAGACAACAAGTACCGGCTCAAAGGACTGATTACCGTAAAGGACATACAGAAAAAGATCGCCTATCCGGAAGCCTGCAAGGATTCCCTGGGCCGACTCCGTGTAGGCGCGGCTATCGGGGCTACAGGAGATTTTATTGAAAGGGCTGAAGCTCTGATAAAAGCGGGAGTCGATGTTTTGGCGGTCGATACGGCTCACGGCCACTCCACGCGCGTCGTAGAGGCCGTGAAACAGATCAAGCGAAAATTCCCGGGAATAGACCTGATCGCCGGAAACGTCGCCGTCGATGAAGGTGCCGCTGCACTTGCCAAAGCCGGAGCGGATGCCATTAAAATAGGCATCGGCCCCGGATCCATCTGTACCACCAGGGTTGTCAGCGGCGCGGGGGTGCCTCAGATCACGGCTATTATGGAGTGCGCCAAAGTCGCCCATAAAGCGGGAATACCTGCGATTGCCGACGGCGGAATCAAGTATTCGGGCGATATTGCCAAAGCCATTGCGGCCGGCGGAGACTGCGTCATGATCGGCTCCCTTTTTGCGGGGACCGACGAGAGCCCGGGAGAAACCATCCTGTATCAAAACCGCAGTTACAAGGCCTATCGCGGGATGGGCTCCCTTGCGGCGATGAAATCGGGGAGCCGCGACCGCTACAGCCAGGAAGGAGCCTTTTTTGAAGGAAAACTGGTGCCCGAAGGGATCGAGGGTATTGTTCCCTATAAGGGAAGCATCGAAGTGATGATACCGCAGCTTTCGGGAGGATTGCGGGCCGGCATGGGGTACTGCGGATGCAAAAACATCAAGGAATTGCAGACACGCAGCCGTTTCATACGCGTGACCTCCTTCGGTCTCAAGGAAAGTCACGTTCACGACGTACTGGTTACGAAAGAAGCACCCAACTACCGCACCGAATTGTAATGTAGGGGCGAACCTTGTGTTCGCCCTTACTACCGCGTTTATGATAACTTTACAAATCCATATTCTTAGGGATGCTCTGTAATTTGCGAAGCGAACCTTGTGTTCGCCCTTACTACCGCGTTTATGATAACTTTACAAATCCATA
>CAZPHK010000288.1:0-4871 GCA_964586015.1 uncultured Acidobacteriota bacterium
CTAGGCATGCACGCGGCGAAACTGCCATGGACCGCATGGCGGATTGTGGGAACGGCGATTACGGTGCCGGCGTTTCTGCTGTTTGCGGCGGCACGGATCGAGTTGGGACGCGCCTTCAGCGTGCGGGCGAAGGCGACCACGCTAGTGACGACGGGCATCTATTCGCGAATCCGCAATCCGATTTATTTCTTTGGCTTGGTGATGATTATGGGAATCATCATCTGGACCGGCCGGCCCTGGTTGCTCTTGCTTCTTGCAGTTCTGATTCCACTGCAGGTAGTGCGCAGCCGCAAAGAGGAGCGCGTGCTGACGGATAAGTTTGGCGTTGAGTATCTGGAATACAAGCAAAAGACCTGGTTTTGACCATTGTCTTACGCAAAGCAAAGGAATTCTTGCCTGCGAAGATTCTCATATCGCGACTTCGGGGGAGTCAGGGGCGGTTAATTGTTTTGAATGCGCAGTTCTTCAATCTTCTAGCATTTTTATAGTTTTCAGTGATTCCAGATCTATTCCATCATATTTCCAAGAACCACCCTCATTCCTAAAAAATATTTCTTCTTCCATTATCTGAAGATCACCCTCGCTTGCCGTTTCTAGTTGTAGCTTTATCTTTGCTATATCTTTTTGGACAAAATCAATGCGTTCAATTAAAAGGTACACATGATGATAAATCTCATCATAATTTTCCATATCATCAACATATTCATCTGCAGATTTTACATCGGGGAAATTCTCAGAAAGATATTTTTGCGATAGCAGGGAATACATTCCTCTGTAGTCTCTATCCTTTCCATGGCCAAGCGAATCATAATAAAGGAATTTGATAATATTTGTTCTAAGTGCCTGCTGCTCCTCTAGGATATTCTTGCTCTGTTCCGAAACAGTGATTCTAGGCATTGGCGAACCGATATCCCATTTCACTTGTGAATAAGCTGGCAATGACGATGACAAGACGAACGATAGAACACAGCCAATTATTCTGCGTTTTAATGATGTGGGCACGGATCCACGCTCCATATCTATTCAAAGACTCTTAACATAAGTTGAGGTCTTTGGGCGCGTAAGTTAATGGACAGAATGTAATCAATGTCAAATATATCAATATTGTTAAGTTGCACATAATCAACATATTATCATGAATCTCAGCTTCAAATCCCAAGAAACGCCCATATAGGACAAGTGAATTCGATCATCATGAAAGGCAACCGGGACGTGGTGTCCATAACAGTGAAATAATGGGGGAAAATACTCATCAACAAAAAGTGAAGGTAAATCCAAACAAAAAAGGGGGTTGGCAAGTGTTTTCAATCCCTTGTCAAATTCCTCGCAGACCTGTCAGGAAACCGGATTTTCTCCCTAGGCAGCAACCCTATCGATTTGCGCCTTAGCCCCGCCGGAAACGGATGCGGTGAGATCCCGGCCGGCACAACCTACAGACTGCAGTCATAGTAACCGCGGCATACGTCAAAGCGCCCCAATTGGGCTCCGCCTTCCCAGAGTTGAATGATTTTACAGTCGCGCCAGTATTTCTCCACATCATAATCCCGGACGTAGCCGTAGGACCCCATCAACTCCATAGCCTTGTTGGTAACCGTCACGGCAACATCCGCCGCATAGCATTTTGCGATGCTCGCTTTGGACAGCATGAAATCCGAAGAAACGGGACCGTAAGTTTCCGGGTGGTCATACATATAGGCGGCTGCAAGACAGTATGTTCTCGCAGTTTCTATTCCAATCGCCATGTCCGCCAATATTCCTGCGGCTATGGAGTGCTGCCGTATGGGCTTGTCGGCCACGATTCTCTCTCCCGCGTACTTCATGACCGTCTCGAAAGCGCCCTGAGCGTTTCCCACCGCCAGGGCTCCCGTATTAATGCGCGCCAACAGCACGTTGTTATGGAAAAGCTGCGCATCCAGACCCGGTCCCGCGGCCCGAAATTCCTTCGGCACCCTGACGTTTTCAAGGTACATCATGCAGTTTTTGTCGCCCTGCATGCCGGCTTTATTTTCAAACTTGCCGAATGTCAGCCCCTCGCAGGAACCGGGAACGTAAATCAAGGCGATCCCTTCATCCCCCGCACCGGGATCTGTGGTACAGAGAACGCAATAGGCATCGGATACCCCGCTGTTTGAAGCCCAGGCCTTCTGTCCGTTAAGCACCCACTCGTCCCCCTCAAGACGGGCCAGTGTCCTTATCTTCCGTCCGTGCATGGAGGGATTTTCTATGTCGCAGCCTCCGCCGCCGTGACTTCCTCCCGGTTCCGTCATCGCGAAGCAGCCCATTTTCAGATCGGGACCGCAAAATACAGGACCGAAATGATCCAGCACCGCCTTGTTTCCCGCCAGGATGGCCGGAAGAAAAGCCCACGTTGTAACGGTTGCCGCGGTTGCGATACCGCTGTCGCCCCGCGCCAGCTCCTCGTGCATGACGGCTGCGGAGACTACGGAACTGCCGCCCCCTCCTCCGTATTCTATAGGGAAGGCCGCTTTCTGAACGCCCAGATCCGTCAGGCGCTGAAGGATTTTGCCGACGATCCTGTGCTCCCTGTCATCGTCTATCTTCTGTCTCACGGGCATGATTTCTTTTTCAACAAAGCCGTGAAACATTTCCCTGGCCATGCGATCTTCTTCTTTTAGAAAAAGATCCATATATGGATGTTCAGACATGTCTGTACAAACCTCCTCTAAGAAATGCTGCAGATTGAATCGCTGATCATTGTTTGTCATTTTAAGGCAAAATTCCAAAACACGATAATGCAAATGACCCCCATCATAATTTTTCGATTAGCGAATATCCAGGTATGCAATTCTCAAGCATAAAGAGCATCTTAATGGAAGGACGCGTTCTCGTATGGAAAGCTTTCAGTAACCAGGTCTTATCCTTTTGAAGGAAGTGTAATGGACTTACGCCTGCGCGGGCATTGTGGGGAATCCCTGTTTTGTCCACTCGTCGAAGCCGCCCCTGAGAGCCGTGACGTTCCGGTGTCCCATTTCGAGCAGTGTCCGCGCCATACTGGCGCTGGTCGCTTCATTCGGTCAGGTGCAGTAGAGGACGATCTTCCTTCCCCTGGGCAGGGAGCCCGCAAGCGTTCCGAAGCTGCTGGGAGATATCCGCCGTGCGCCTGGCAGAATCTGTCCCGATTCCGAATAGTCCCTTTCATTGCGGAGGTCTAAAACAACAGGCGGGTCCTCCGATTCGATCTCCTGTTTCAGTATTTCCGGTTCGATCCGCGGGATCGAGTATCGCCGGACCAGGTAGCGTCGATAGGCGATTCTGAAGACGACATAGAATCCGAACATGAATATTATCAGGATCAACAGGGTGTACTGCACTCCCGCCAGATGGGAAAGGACGCTTCTGCCGAAGAAAAGTCCCAAACCCATTCCGGTACTGACCCATATGAAGCATCCCGCTGCATCGAGAAGGATATAGCGCAGCGGGCTCATTCCCATTATTCCCGACAGCGGCGGGACCAGGGCGTTTATGCCGGGAACAAGTTTCGCAAAAAGTATCAATAGGATGGAGCGGTGGTGAAACAGAGTTTGGGAGCGATCCCTGCAGGCATCGGGGTTTAGAGTAAAGCGGCAGAGAAGGTTGAGGGCCCGATTGCCGTTCCGACGTCCCAGCCAGTACCAGAACTGGTCTCCCGCCAGAGCTCCGGCTAAAGCCGCCGCTATGACAGGCGGCCAGTACAGGGAGTCCTCGACGATAAGGCAACCTGTAAGCACCAGAAACGGGAACGCGGGAAGAGGCAGTCCGAGTGTTTCGAGAAACGCCACAATGAAAATCACCGAGGCGGCATGGTCGCGAAGTATGTCCAACAGGTATTGCATGGAGATGGATTCTAGAATTCTTCGGCCATGGCTTCAAGGGCCATACGCGTTCCCGGCAAAAAAGGAAAATCGTGCGTCGCCGACATCTTTTGGTGATATGCTCCCGGTTCGTTATGCCAAAGTGGAAACTGACGATTGAATATGAAGGGACACGGTACAGCGGGTGGCAGGAACAGCGAAACGCCCGGACGATACAGGGAGTGCTGCGCGAGGCGGCGGAAGATTTCTTCTCGCAGGGAGTGGAGATCGTCGGTTCGGGGCGAACGGACGCCGGCGTGCATGCCATATACCAGGTGGCCCATTTGCAGGCGTCCAGACCGGTCCTCCCGGTCCTTTTGAGGCAATCCATCAATGACCGCCTTCCCGCGGATATCAACGTGCGCGAGGTAAAGGCAGTTCCGGTGCACTTCCACGCGCGCCATCACGCGGAAGAGCGCTTTTATCTCTACCAGATCGCAACGGAGCGCACCGCCTTCGGCAAACACTTCGTCTGGTGGATCAAGGACCGCCTGAATACGGAGCGAATGTGCAAAGCAGCGGAGCTTTTCGTCGGCAGACATGATTTTTCCGCGTACCGCGACAAGCGGGAAAAGCCCTCCAGCACAATAGTCAAGGTTACTTCCTGCACCTTGTGCCGGCACGGGAACCTTATACTGTTCCGCATCGGCGCATCCCATTTTCTCTGGAAAATGGTGCGTCGCATCGTGGGAATCCTCGTTGAGGTGGGCCGCGGGAAACTCTCTCCTGAACGGATCGGCAACCTGACGCAGACTGAAATCGCGGGCTGGACGGCTCCCCCCTCGGGGCTGTTCCTGGAATATGTCCGGTATCCGGGCGATGATCCTCCCGGGCCGATTCTTCCGGCCGTTGCATTTCGATGAGTGCAGCGGGGCAACTGCATTTCTATAAGAAGGAGCGCATTGTGGATAACAAACCCAGGCGTCCTTGGCTGGCTGCACTGCTCACTCTGATATTCAGTACAGGGCTCGGCCATATGTACTCAGGCAGGGTTCCGAAGGGCATAATTCTGTTTGCCGT
>CAZPHK010000289.1:0-4870 GCA_964586015.1 uncultured Acidobacteriota bacterium
GGGCGGTAGATCCATGAAGGCCATGCGTTCGCTGGTAAAGCTGAAGATCGGCGGACTCACCGGAGCAATCGCCTCGTTGCTTGGGAAAAGCCCGCCTGACCTGCGCTACTGGCTTGTCACAGGGGATGTTCCTGCGTTCGTGAAATTTGAAGGCGCCATGTTCCTGAATGGACCGGTCTGGCGGTTTGAACTGACTACGGTGGATTGGCCCGGGTAAGCATATCCAAAGAGAGGAACCAAGGTGGTTGGTAGATTATTATCTCCATGGTCCGGTTCATAGTTCTACCGAACTTCTTTAAGTATGACGTTTCAATGATAACGGCCGCATCACCTCTTCATGATCCTGCGACAGGACACGTACAGATCTGACAGCCGATCCGCGGAAGCGGGGTCACTCCGGGAAACCAGAGTGATGATCTCATCCCGCGGGGCAAGCACCGGCTGGAGCTCCGCGATTTGTGTCCGGGAAAGGAACGAATCATTCCCTTTGTCAATCTCAGCCCGCAGCGAAGTAAAAAAGTTGCTGGCAGATTGACGGGCCGGCTCATAATCGCCCCGCCGCGCGTCAATTGCTGCGGATGCAAGCGTGTTCTCCATCCTTGCTATGCTCAAAGTATTCTCTGCCTGAGAAAGACTGCTGGAGCATTCACGAACCTTGACCCACATTGGGACGAAACCGACCAGGAAGACCACAAGCAACAAGACGGCATAGATTGCTGCCTTCCGTATTGATAATGCTGTCCTGGCCGGCATAGGTTGCTTTTCTTCATTCATTGTAATCCCTTCCGGGGAGTGACAACTGCAACGATTGGCAAAACCCCCTGTGACTTTAAAATGTCTTCTGCGCGTCGTGGTTGAAGCTTGATTTGATAGCCGCTTGGATCGTCGGGTTTGTCCGCATTCAGGTCACCCTCACTGAAATCAGTATTACCGATAGCCCGGATAAATGCTGTTCAAAATTGCACACAACGTATTTGAAGGCGGACAGTGACAGGATTTTGCGCCCATCGCCATCCTTTTGTCGGAGTTTGTTTTGAAAGTGCCGTCATACGTTCTCCATTTGCGCATGAGCGCTTTTGATCAAACATGTGAGCACTACGTAACTGACACGGGATTTGCCCTGAGTATTATTACTATTAAGGAACAGGGAGATCTCAATGAATACCGGCGAATTGAAGAAGCAATTGCAGGCGAAGGAAAGACAACTGTTGGCAGGCATGGCGCGAGGCGCAGCGGAGGCTCGCAAAGCACGCGGAGATGAAATCCAGGATCGCACAGATCAGGTAGCTTCGTCCGAGATGAAGGAAATTCGCTCTCAGGAAAACAGTTATGATTGGAATCTGCTCATTGAAGTCCGTGAAGCGCTCCAGCGAATGGAAAACGGTACTTTTGGAAAGTGTTCCGACTGCGGGCAACAAATTGGCAGCGATCGGCTGAATGCGATTCCCTGGACACCTTATTGCCTCAACGATCAGAACCGGCGCGATCATGAGTGGTTTCCCAAAACCTGATTGACCCGACAGGGCGGTGTTTCTTCGGCCGACCCGTCGACCATTTCCGCCGGGATTGATTATAAAACCATCGGCAGTGCCAACCGGCCCGATGAGGGTTTGATTTTGTAAAGCTGAAATAAGTGATTTAACAATTTGTTGGGAGGAGTTAACAATGAATAGATTAAAAGTTGGATCAATGATCTTTTGTTCAGCCCTGATGGCTTTGGCGTTTGCCGCCGGGGCGAAGGCAGGCGAATGGGACAAATCTACAGAAATAACATTCACCGAGCCGGTTGAGGTTCCGGGTAATGGAGCTCAGGTCTTGCCGGCAGGTACGTATGTCTTTAAGTTGCTGAATTCGCCATCCGACCGGAACATCGTTCAAATCCTCAACGAACGCCAGGACCATGTTTTTTCCACCGTCCTTGCGATTCCGAATCACCGTTTGCAGGCAACCGACAAAACGGTTGTGACGTTCTGGGAAAAGGCATCCGGTCAGCCGGAAGCCCTCAGGGCATGGTTTTATCCCGGGAACCTCGCAGGGCAGGAATTTGTATATCCCAAGGCACGGGCTATCGAGCTGGCGAGGCGGACAAACCAGCCGGTTCTCGCGATGCCTACGGAACTGGCCCCTTATCTTGTCGAGCCGGTAAAATCGGCGGATGAACCGCCCGTAATAGCATTGAGGCAAGCGCCCATCGTGGCCGTCAAACCCACCGGTGAAGTGGTCGCGATGGCTGAAGTCGTTGAGCCCCCTCCCGTGCAGACAGCTGCGGTAACGGAGCCTTACTTGCCCCAAACAGCCGGCCTATTGCCACTATTGGGACTTATTGGGTTGCTGGCGATTGCCGCTGGCTCCGGTCTTTCCTTGATTTCGAGACGGCTTATTTGAGCGAGTGGGTTTGTACCTGGACGAAGATATTCCGGTCACGGTGGGTCTGGTTATCGACAACAGCGGTACCATGGGACCGAAGCGTCCCGAAGTGATTGCCGCCGCCCCGGCTTTTGCCCGCTCCAGCAATACCGGGGATCAGATGTTCGTGGTAAATTTCAACGAGAATGTATCCTATGACATTCGCAACCAGCATTCCATCGCCTATATACCCACTAGTATAAAGCAGGATGGAAGCTTTCGGATTATACGTGTAATGGCGGGCGAGCGGGATGGCAGACGCCTGTCCGTCAACACTCGTACCGGTTACTACGCCCCCCCTGGAATCTCAATCCCTGCCGACGAAAGAGCAACTTCATGAAGATTCGAATTAGTCAGAGGATGCCCTTGCCGGCCCGAGATAATCCGTACCTCCGTTGGAGCCGATATTTCCTATTCGTTATTGGCATCCTTGCGCTGGGCTATGTCGGTTTTGCGCTGCTTGATGCGCGACTCTATCAGGCGGATCAGTCCAGGCGATTTCAGCAGGAATTAAATGATTTGAAGCCCTCCATCGTCGGCAATACACACAGTCCTGTGCCGCTCATTTCTCCGGTCCCTGCCAAAGAAAACCCTATGAGAGCTGTACCCATTAATGTGGCAGGCAATGGGCAGACTCCATTGGGACGAATCGAAATACGCACGGTCAGCCTTGAGGCCATGATTCTGGAAGGCACGAACGCACGGATTTTGCGGCGGGCGGCGGGGCATATTCCCGGCACGGCGCTGCCGGGACAGCAAGGGAATGTCGTGATCACGGGACACCGGGACACATTCTTCAGACCGCTGCGCAATATCCGCAAGGATGATGAAATCATGCTGACGACTTTGAGCGGATCTTACCGATATCGTGTGGATTTTACCAAAGTGGTCGAGCCCGGGGACACGGGAGTACTGGACAATTCTGATGACGCAATTCTGACTCTGGTGACCTGTTATCCATTCTATTTTGTAGGCCCCGCGCCACAAAGATTTATCGTTCGCGCGCACAGGATTCCTGAATAAGCTCTTATTGCTGTGAGCAATTCCGACCGCTGAGGTGAGCCGTAGCGAACTGACACGCACATAGCATCCGGGGTATAAATGTAATCAGAGGCAACCCAAACTCGTGCAGACGCGTGAACCACTGGGTGCGAAATGTTGACCCGCACATTCCACGAATATGGCCCGGCTTTGGATCGCATTTGATGTGATCAACGAAAAGAGATTTATGAAATTGAACGGAATTTGATTCATCGACGAAGGAGAAAATTATGAAACTGCAAAAACTGAGAAGACTTGGATTTTGTTGTATCGGGGCAGCAGCGCTGTTTTCGGGAATGCTGTTCGCGGGAGAAAGCGCAGCCTCGCGCTTGGAGGAATCGGCCAATGTTATGAATGAGATCATGGAGACGCCCGACAACGCCATTCCCCAGGAACTGCTTCAGAGTTGCCAGTGCATCGTGATCGTTCCGGGAATGAAAAAGGCTGCGTTTATCTTCGGCGCCAAATACGGCAAAGGTTTCCTTCTTTGCCGCCAGGCTGACGGAACCGGCTGGTCCGCGCCGGCGGCCATAAAGGTGGAAGGCGGGAGCTTTGGTTTTCAGCTTGGAGGCTCATCGACGGACGTCGTCATGCTTGTCATGAACAGTGGAGGCGTGGATAAACTTCTTTCGAGCAAATTCACTCTGGGCGGGGACGCGTCCGTGGCCGCGGGACCTGTGGGCAGGACAGCGTCGGCCAAGACGGATCTTCAGCTGGACGCGGAGATCCTATCCTATTCACGATCGCGCGGATTGTTCGCGGGCGTTGCTCTGAACGGCGCGACACTGCGGCCCGATAAAGATACCAATACGGAGCTGTACGGAGACGAGGTAACGAACAGGGAAATCGTCGCAGGTACGAAAACAAGGAAGTCGGAGGCCGGCACCAATCTTACGGTGGCCATGAACAAGTATTCGGTTCGGAATAAATAGTTCCTTAAATGGGATTCCATGTAGGAAAGGAGAACTGTTATGTCGTTTCTAGCTTGGATCTTCCTGGGTTTGATAGCTGGATTTATCGCCAGTATGATTGTGAATAAAAGGGGAAAGGGCATTCTCATTGATATTGCGCTTGGAATCGTGGGCGCATTTGTCGGAGGGCTCCTGTTCAATGTACTTGGAGCTCAAGGGGTAAGCGGCTTTAATCTTTACAGCCTCTTTGTTGCTGTTACAGGTTCGGTTGTGCTCCTGCTGGTTTACCACACCCTGTTTCGACGGGAACGGGGGTAGATCAGACGCTTGAATTATCCGGTTTCTGCGCTGGATGGGAAAATCAATAACGCAGGAGAAGATAGTATTCGTCCTGAAGTACAACCTCCGTAAGTGATGCCGCAGCTGAAAGGGAAGGGGGAATGCACCCCTTCCCCCATCCACCTGTCCGTACGGGTCATCATAAAGCTGCGCTGCGACCGCAGCCCGTCACG
>CAZPHK010000290.1:0-4846 GCA_964586015.1 uncultured Acidobacteriota bacterium
CCCTGTCGCAGTTTCGGTTTTTTTCGCCCCCCTGGTTATGTTGGGAGGTTTTTGGATGAGTTTAGCCGGCATGGCCCTTTGGGGAATGGGTATGGGAGCGCAGGAATCGGTCATGAGGGCTGTCGTTGCCGGAATGGTGCCGATTGACAAAAGAGGTACGGCTTACGGCCTCTTCAATGCCGGATACGGCGTCTTCTGGTTCCTGGGGAGCCTGCTGATGGGGTATCTTTACGATCGCGCGCTTCTATGGATGGTTGGATTCTCGATGCTCTCGCAATTTGCTTCAATCCCGCTGCTTTTTCTGGTTCGAAAAAGGATCGGGTCGGGGCAGGGGTCATAATAGAGGCATCCGTACGTCTCACCGTATATGCTGACTGTTTGAATTATCAAGTAGGGGCGTAAACGTTTTTCAGCAGTTCGACATAGTGGTAATATTGTTGCTGTTAATTTCATCCAGATTACATGATGCACCATCCGACGGTACGCACTACGTTACTGATTGTTGCTCTGATGGTGATTGCGATGCAGGCTTTCGCGCAGCCCCGCATCGACCAATCAATCGTCGCGGTATTCTCCGAGCGGACTCTAACAATCACTGGCAGCGGTTTCGGGGCGCCTGCCGGCAAGAGCAGCGTCGTATTGATCCATGGGCAGGAAACCCGTCGTATTGCATCGAACGCCGATACGATTGCAGAGTGGACGGATCAGCAGATTGTTGTACGTCTGCCCAAGGGTGCGCGCAGCGGCACCCTCCGGATCGAGACCGCTGCGGGCGAAAGTCAAAGCATCGCGCTCGAGGTTTATCGCTATAACTGGTTCGACATTCCGCCGACCTCGGGCACGAACGCATTGCCGCTGGCTATTGCGCGCACAGCCGACGGTACGCTGTGGATCGATCAGGAATTCCATCTTGAACTGCAGTGCTTCAACCCTGCCACGGGGCGGGTGAACGGCATTCCGATTCCGCGTCCCGCCGGTCCCGGCCCGTTTGCGCTGTCAATACTGGGTACCGACATCCGCACGCAGATCTGCGGGGCCGGGGAAGACATCATTGTCGATGACGGCGGACGGGTCTGGTTCACACAGGGGGGCGGATATCTGTACGACGGCAAGCATCCGAATCACAGCCGCGTCGTGCGCTACGACCCCGAGGCGCCGGAAGGGAATCGATTTCGTGTGTACAATGTCCCGGGTAACAATAATCAAGTGATCGGTCTCGGGTGGGACTCTCGCCGAGGGCGCCTCTGGTTCACTGAAGGGGGACTCGATCACGGGCCGAAGATCGTGTCGTTCGATCCCGAGCATGTTCCCTGGAACAACGCCTTCGATTTCAGCAGCCCTCTCGACGATCAGATCTGCAGACCTGACGGTCCGTACGATGCCTGTTTCCGTGTCTATGAGCTGCCAGAAGGCAGTAAGCAGCCCGCCCATCTGGCGCTCGATCGCGATGGGCAGGTATGGTACACGGCATTCTGGGGCAATCGCGTCGGACGGCTCGATCCGGAGAGCGGTGCCGTGATCGAATATCCACTGCCACAGACCACCAGCACGGCACAGCCCGCGCAGGTGCTCGGATCCGGGCCATGGCAGATCGTCGCCGCACCCAATGGCGACATCGTGTTCAACACGCACTTCGATGCGACCATCAACCGCTTCCCGATTGAGCATGCCGCCGATGCATCGTGCCGGGCGCTCGATGCCGACGGCTACAATCCATGCATTCGCCAGGTTGCAGATACCGGCATCAACACCGCTCAGGATATCATTCACTCAATCGCCTTTGCCGCCGACGGCCGCCTGTGGTTTACCGAGGGCGGACCTGAGAATGGCAGCACTGCGGCTTCGCTCGGTTTCGTGACTCCGGATTGGAATGAAATCGTCCGTTTGCCGCCGCTGGCAGGCTTTGACGGTGAAGGAAACGGCGCAGCGGCCGGCCTCGTGATCAACCCCGCAACCGGCAACATCTGGTTCTGCGAATTCTGGCGCCATAGGATCGGGCGATTGCACCGGGTTGATTGAGCGCACTGCGCTCATATCGGTTTTTACACGGGATTGTTACCGCAAAGGTCAACTCTTATTCGCATATTTTAATGCATTGACGTTGCCAAAAACTTCATCTGTTCGTATTTCCCTGTTTTTAGGCGATGTGTCGCCGACGACACAGATGCCGGGATTAGAAAAAAGCCACCGAACAAACAGTGCTAAAACAACCAGTTGTCGCTGTAAGAAATACGTCATATATTTGTGACAACTTCATGTTAAAGTAACGACTGCATTATTTCGCAGAATAAATGACTAAACAAATCCAGGTCTTTTTTGCGGCAAGCTAACAGGATACTGAAGGAGATTGCACCTCATGAAACGATCATTGGCTTTTGCTTTGCTGACGAGCGTGTTGGCTGTGGGAACCTTTTTCGCCCAAACAGACAGGGCTTCGAAAAATACCAGGCCGGCCACGAGGCAGGAGATGGTCCCTGCGCCACTGCGCTCCGCCTCCGCGCCGGCTATTCCAGCGCATCCTTCACCGTATAATCTATCGGGGGTCCAGTATCCACGAATTGAAGAGGACTCGCGGGTCACCTTCCACTTCAACGCGCCCACCGCGCAGAAGGTGCAGGTCGCTCTTGTAACTTCCGGGTCGAATTCGCTCAACCCGCTTCCATATGACATGATCAAAGGCGACGACGGCGTGTGGACCTACACTACCAGGGAGCCGCAGAGCCCCGGATATCACAACTACTGGATGCTTGTTGATGGTGCGGTTGTGTTGGATCCCGGCACCAACGCATTCATCGGATACGGTCACATGTGCAACGCCTTCGAAATCCCGGAACCGGGCGTTACGTATTACGATGTGAAGGATGTGCCGCACGGCAACGTGCTGATCAAGAATTACTTTGCCAAAAGCATCAATTCCTGGCGTCGCATCTTCGTCTACACGCCGCCGGACTATGAGAAGAACGCCGGCGCGCGCTTCCCGGTGCTGTATCTGCAGCACGGTGGCGGGGAGGATGAGCGGGTTTGGATCGAAATGGGCCGGACTAACGTGATTCTCGACAATCTGCTTGCGGAAGGCAGGGTCAAGCCCATGATTGTGGTAATGGAAACCAGCTACATGCCTGGCGGTTTTGGCGCTCCTGCTGGTGCGGGCCGCGGAGCGACCCCAGGGGCCGGCCCCGGCCGCGGGTTGGGCGGTTTCGGTGGGCCTGGAGGCGGGCCTTACGGGCAGCTGATGGTCAATGATTTAATCCCATGGGTCGATAGAAACTTCCGTACGCTGGCCGACAAAAATCACCGGGCTATGGCGGGTCTTTCCATGGGAGGCATGCAGACTGCATCCGTCACTATGGCTAACCTCGACAAATTCGCGTACATCGGCCTGTTCAGCGGCGGCGCCGCCACGGGATTTGGCCCCGGCTTCCCCGGAAGCAAAACTGCTTCAGGCGCCGCACAAGCGGCATCGCCGTCACAGCTCGACCTCAAGACGATCTACAGCGGCGCCATGGCCGAGCCTGCGGAATTCAACAAGAAGGTCAAGGTCCTCTTCATGAGTTTCGGCTCGGAGCCTCCGTTGGAAAATCCTGAAGGTTTGAAGAAACATCAGGAACAGCTCGTCGCCGCCGGGATCACGAACAGCTATGTCTATATTTCTCCCGGCACCTCGCACGAATGGCAGACCTGGCGAAGGAGTCTGTATGTTTTTGCTCCCCTGCTGTTCAGGTAAGGATGATGGCGCATCAAAACAGGTTGCCCTGAAAAAGGGCCTGCATGTTTTGCGCTGCGCAGTAATCAACGGCGGCAGAGCCGCCGATTCGCGCGCTTTTACGCGACAAGGATGATCCTGAAAACCCGCGTCGTGAGTCTTGGCGAAGCCCTGAAATAGGTCCTTGGGAACAATTGTTTAGAGGGAAAAAGCTTTACAAAGGGACTTTACAGTCCCCATCAAGGAGAGATGTCTATGATTCTAAAGAAACAATTTTCTGCTATTACATTGCTGTTTTTCACCGGTTGCATTTTTGTTTCTGCTGCGAATGCGGCAGACACACCCTCCTGCGATCGCGAATGCCTCAAGGGATTTGTCACAAAATACCTGGATGCCATGATAACCCATAAGCCGGAGTCGGTGCCGGTTGCTTCCACGGTAAAATTTACAGAGGACTGCAAGGAACTGAAACTGGGGGAAGGCGAATGGAAAATTATTACCGGCCTCACCGAATATCGCAGAGATGTTCTGGATGTCAAAGAGGGAGTTGCGGTTTCTTTCAATGTTGTTACGGAGGAAGGGAATAATAAGGCGCTCTTCACCATGCGTCTCAAAGTTGTTGATAAGAAGATAACCGAAATCGAAACGCAGGCGGTTCATAATCAAGAGGAAGCCATGCTTTTGAATTTAGAGAATCTTAAGACCATCAGCAAGACGATGGCCTTCGTTCCGGAGAAGAACCAGCTTCTTTCACGGGAAGACCTCATCAAGGCAGGCAGAACCTATGCCGATGGATTGAAGATCGGCAGCTTTGTCAAAGTGGACTCGCCCATGGCGCCCGATGCATACCGCTATGAAAACGGCCAGCTCATGGCCGGCCCGGGATGCACTTTTTTCCGGGGGTGCGAGGTCATGAAAACCCAAACGATTCCAAAACTGGCGGGGATAACACAACGTGTCATGGCCGTTGATGAAGAAATGGGAGTGGTAGCTATCCGCATGAATTTCGGGCCCGGATCAACTTTCCGGGGCGGCGGCGAGCTGGACGTCTTTCACTCATTTAAAATATATGATGGAGTGATCCACGCGGCAGAAGCATTTTTCAAACAAGTTCCGGCCGGCACCAAATCAGGCTGGGAGTAA
>CAZPHK010000291.1:0-4818 GCA_964586015.1 uncultured Acidobacteriota bacterium
GTTGGGAGGCCAGCCCATCCGCGGCAGATTCAACCGGTCGCTACGTTTATGGGATCGCTTCCGATCAAGTTGTAAGATTCTTAGGTTCGGCAGGAGCTGCTCCCGTTCCTCAGGGACTTGTTGCTGGAGATCCGATCGGGAAACAGTAATCGGGAAACGGAATGCAACTCCCCTCTCGGCATGGTGCAGAGAGGATTTTCGGGGCGGCCCTTCGGGGCCGCCTTTCTTTTTGTCCGTTCAAGGTTCAGGGTTCAGGGTGGGAAGGGCTTCGCTAAGGTCGAAAATTCCTTTTCATGCCGAAGGTTCCTTATCCATGGGCAGAGTGCCTCTCACCTTGGGCAAAAAAACCGCGGATTTCCCAAAACGAAAATCCACGGTTCTTTAGTCCGCGAATATATGCCGGGACTTCATTTTCACAAATGACCTACTGCAGGATCTGTTTCTTATCCATTGCATCCAGCCACGCCGTCATCACCGCCGCGTGATTGCCGATTCGGGAGTAGATCTGCTCCGCGAGAGACTCATTGTAGGTGTGGACGGTAAGGTTTCTGTCGTCCGCCATAATCATGGCCATGCGGGCTGTTTCTTCATTCAACAATCCAACCTGAAAGGACATGCGTATTGCGGATTTAGGAGAACCGGCTTCAAGGCTTTCAAAGCTTTTAAGATACATCTGCGCCGATTTCCAGACCGCCTCAAACGTATATTCAAACCGCTGAATCGCGGCATCCCGTACGACGGGACCCTTCGGCATCGGGAGAATGTCTTTGAGGGTGGATAATGCCTGCCGCGCAACCGCGATCCTTTCCTTTATTCGTTCCAAGGTATCCCCTCCCGAAGAACCCGCTCTTTAAAGCTGTCCGGGCAATGGGAAAGATCCACAAGATCCACCGGATACAGGATGCTGCTTTCTTCGAGGATCTCACGAATTTCGGCCAGGACGTGGGGAGGAACGGGCTTCCGAGGCAATACCGCTACATCGATATCTGATGTGCGGGATGCGTTGCCTTCAGCCCAGGACCCGTAAAGAAACAGCCTGGCCCGGTAACCGCGAAGCCCGCGGTCGACGATCTTCCGCACCGTGTTCAAATCCGGCGACCCGGTCTGTGTCTCCATATCGATTCCCGAAAGGACAGGTCGATACCGGTCTTACTGCACCTCGGTGGTCGCCTCCTGGACGGCCTCAGAAGCGGCCTCGGCATCGCCGTTCTGCACCGGTTCCGATTCGGTTTCGCCTTCCTCTCCCTCTATTCCAGAGACATCCATAGGTACAATCGGCTCGGTCAGCTTGATGTTATGGTAAAACTCCATTCCGGTGCCTGCAGGAATGAGCCTTCCCATAATAACGTTCTCTTTCAGGCCGCGAAGGTAGTCGACCTTGCCGCTGATGGCGGCTTCCGTCAGAACACGCGTGGTCTCCTGGAACGAGGCGGCCGAAATAAAGCTGTCCGTTGAAAGAGACGCCTTCGTGATGCCGAGCAGCAGGGGACGCCCTTTTGCCGGAACGCCTCCGGCGGCTTCAACCCGCTCGTTCTCCTCGTAGAACCGGAACTTGTCCACCTGTTCTTCCAGCAGGAATTCCGTATCCCCGACATCCTCGACCTTAATCCACCGCATCATCTGGCGGACAATGACTTCGATGTGCTTGTCATTGATATTGACGCCCTGCAACCGGTAAACCTCCTGAATTTCGTTCACCAGATAGCTCTGGAGTTCCTTTTCTCCCAGAACCCTCAGAATATCGTGGGGGTTGCGGGGCCCGTCCATCAAAGCCTCACCGGCCCGGACGTACTCGCCTTCCTGAACGTTGATATGCACGCCTCTTGGAAGCAGGTATTCCTTGACGATGCCGCTTTCGTGGTGCACCTCAATTTTGCGCTGGCCGCGCACCAGCCCGGCGTATTTCACGACACCGTCGACTTCCGTAATGACGGCGGTTTCTTTGGGTTTTCGCGCCTCGAAAAGCTCGACGATGCGGGGCAAGCCTCCGGTAATATCCTTGGTTTTGCGCGTTTCTCTGGGTATTTTTGCCAGAACGCTGCCGGGATAAACCTCCTCACCGTTGTCGACCCAGAGGTGGGCCTTGGAAGGAAGCAGGTAATGCTTGACGGTTTTCCCCTTGTCCTTAATAAGGATCTGCGGCTGATATTTTTCGTCGGGGGATTCGATGATGAGCTGACGCACCAGCCCGGTATTCTCGTCCCGCTCCTCCTTGAACGTGATGCCGTCATGGATATCCTTGAAAGCAACTGTACCGCCGAACTCGGTAAGAATGGAGAAGGAATAGGGGTCCCATTCCACCAGTACATGGCCGGGCTTGATCTTCTGCCCTTCCTTTACTTTGAGAATGGCGCCGTACGCGACCGAGTACCGTTCCTTTTCCCGCCCGCCTTCGTCGGCGATAATCATCGTGCCGTTCCTGTTCATGACGACCAGATTGCCGTCGCGGTTGGTGACATGCTGGATGTTCAGGAATTTGACGATCCCCTCATTTTTCGACGATTCGGTCGACTGCTCGTGAGTCCGGCTTGCGGTACCTCCGATGTGGAAGGTCCTCATCGTCAGCTGCGTACCCGGCTCGCCGATCGACTGGGCCGCGATCACGCCGGTCGCCTCGCCCAGATCGACCATTAGACCGGTCGCCAGGTTCCGTCCATAGCATTTTACGCACACACCCCGCTTTGCCTTGCAGGTCAAAACCGAACGAATTTTGACCTTCTCGATACCGGCCGCCTGAATTTCCGCGGCAGAAGATTCTGTAATCTCCTCGTTGATGCCCAGGATTGTTTCCCCCGTCAAAGGATCCCTGATGTTTTCGAGCGCAACGCGTCCGACAATACGATCCTGCAACGGTTCGATAATCTCACCGCCCTCGATGATGGAAGTTACGTAAATGCCGTCCAGAGTGTTGCAATCGACCGTCGAAACGATAACATCCTGGGCAACGTCAACGAGACGCCGCGTCAGGTATCCCGAATCCGCCGTCTTGAGAGCCGTATCCGCCAATCCCTTACGGGCTCCGTGCGTTGAAATGAAGTACTGCAGCACCGTCAGTCCTTCCCGGAAGTTGGCCGTAATCGGGGTTTCGATAATCTCGCCGGAAGGCTTGGCCATGAGACCGCGCATGCCCGCGAGCTGCCGAATCTGCTGCTTGCTGCCCCGGGCGCCGGAATCGGCCATTATAAATATCGGATTGAATTCATACCCGCTTTCATCCTGCGCCGCCATTTTTCGGAACATTTCATCGGAAACTTTTTCAGTTACATCCGACCAGATATCGATGATCTTGTTGTATCGTTCACCGCCGGTAATGGCGCCGTCCTGATACTGCGTCTCCACTTCGATGACGTTTTCCTTCGCCTTGTCCACCAGGTCGGCCTTGTTATCCGGAACGATCAAGTCATTGATTCCTATGGACATGCCCGCCTTCGTTGCGTGCAGAAATCCAAGATCCTTTAAATCGTCCAGCATTCGGACGGTGGTTTCCAGGCCGTAATGCAGATAACAGTAGTTGCCCAGTTGCTGCAGGCCCTTCTTTTTCAGCAGGCCGTTGATGAAAGGCATGCCTTCCGGAAGGATCGAATTGAATATCAGGCGCCCGACAGTGGTATTGATGAACTCGTTCTCGACCTCGCGAACATCCGCCCTCATGATGGCTTGGTCGTCATACTGCGTCGTCAGGTCCATCAGGCGACCGGTATAGCGGTAACGGATCGGAGTCAGCCTTTCCACCATTCCGTTGTCGAGGGCAAACATCGCTTCGTCGTAGGTACCGAAAATCCGGCCTTCGCCCTTGGTTCCCTTTTTCGCCTTTGTCAGATAGTAACACCCCAGCACGATGTCCTGACTGGGAATGGCGATCGGCTGCCCGTTGGCGGGGGACAGGATATTGTGACTGCTCAGCATGAGCACCGAAGCTTCTATCTGCGCTTCCGGCGAAAGAGGAATATGAACGGCCATCTGGTCGCCGTCGAAGTCCGCGTTAAAAGCCGCGCATACCAGCGGCGGAATCTTTATCGCTTTGCCCTCAACCAGAACCGGTTCAAAAGCCTGTATCCCCAAACGGTGAAGGGTAGGCGCGCGGTTGAGCAGTACGGGATGATCCTTGATGACGTCCTCCAGGATATCCCAGACTACATATTCCTGGCGTTCCACCATTTCTTTGGCGCCTTTGATGGTGGCGGCATGTCCGTCTTTTTCAAGCCTGTTGTAAATAAACGGCTTGAACAACTCCAAAGCCATCTTTTTGGGCAGCCCGCACTGATGCAGTTTCAGTTCGGGACCGACAACAATCACCGAACGCCCGGAGTAATCGACGCGCTTCCCTAAAAGATTCTGCCTGAACCGTCCGGATTTCCCTTTCAGCGTGTCGCTGAGCGACTTCAGAGGCCGGTTATTCGCCCCGCGAAGCACCCGCCCGCGCCGGCCGTTGTCAAACATCGCATCGACGGCCTCCTGCAGCATTCTCTTCTCGTTTCGGATAATGACTTCCGGTGCGCGCAGTTCCATCAGCTTTTTCAACCGGTTGTTCCGGTTGATCACGCGGCGGTAGAGATCATTGAGATCCGAAGTGGCGAATCGGCCGCCGTCGAGCGGCACCAGCGGACGCAACTCCGGAGGGATTACGGGAATGACGTCCAGGATCATCCATTCCGGCTTGTTTCCGGACTTGCGGAACGCGTCCACCACTTTCAGACGCTTGGCGTACTTAATCCGCTTCAGCTGGGAAGTTTCCGTTTTCATGGCTGCCCGGAGCTCTTCGGATATTACTTCGATATCCACACGGCTTAAAAGCTCCTTGATGGCTTCGGCTCCCAT
>CAZPHK010000292.1:0-4695 GCA_964586015.1 uncultured Acidobacteriota bacterium
TGAACGGAAAAGCCGGAAACCGTGCCTTCCAGGCCCGGATCCGGTTAACTTTTTAGTTTACTTTACACTCTCCTTTGGCCCGCATTCCCGCTGTTGAGGGAATGCGGGCAATCGCCGATCAATCGACCGGCACGCGGTCCTTCAGTTCTTCAAACCAGTTTAGGACGATGTTGATTTTGCGGGGAGATTCAGTGGCGGCTTCCTTCATCATCAGGAACCGCTTGCCATCCGGGTGGATGTCCCACATAAAATATGATAATCCACCTTCAGAAAGAGCATATGAAGCAAAAGCTCCCTGGAAGAGGATTTTAGGTGTTTCGAAACTGAAGACGGGCTCTGTTTTCAGCAAGGCCACCATGACCGCATTACCGTTGCGATAGCAAAGCTCCCGGCCATCTGGTGACCACCGTGGTTCGGATGATTGAGTGAGGCAAGCAGCCTGGCTTCACGCTGGAACCGGGCAACACGATCCGCATCACGTGCAAACTCTTCCGGTAGAAACTTGATCGCGACATCCCGACCCAGCTTTGTGTCTTTGGCCTGATACACCTCTCCCATTCCGCCTTTGCCGATCTGGGACTTTATTTCGTAATGAGATAGTTTGGTTCCTACAAATTGGTTCATTTTTTCAATCCAGCCTGCCAGTTCAGCACAACATTGAATGGAGGAGAAGTGCCCTGATCGGTCATAACCACGAATAGAAAATGTTTGCCGTCCCGGCTCACATCCCAACCGCCTATACCTGTCGGCACCTGGAAGAGAATCTCGGGTTCGCCGGCATGAAGGTCCGGACTGACCGGAATCTCGACTGCCGCCACCGCTCTATTTGGGGTGCTATAATACAATTCCTTGCTGTCATGCCGCCATTGAGGATATAAGCCGCCATCGCGGGAAATCATCCGCTGTGTTCCAACAGCGGGCAAATCTTCGCTGGCGTTAGGTATGAACGGCCGGACGTAGACCTCATAATTGCCGGATTCATTCGACATGTAGGCTATCCACCGTCCATCCGGAGAAAACTTACCGTTCAATTCATCATATACCGAGTTCAGAATGGGTTCCGGCTTGCGATCGCCTTCCAAGGGAAGTACCCATAAATCTAACTTCGTATTTGGATCCTGCGCGTAATATAACAAATAACGTCCGTCAGTTGACCAGCTGGTGGGAAACTTGTTTTCTCCGAGCGTCAGTTCTTCTGCGTCCTTTGCGCCGCTCGCAGGCTTGCGATAGAGATGTGTAGCACCGGCGTGCATTCTACGAAATATGATCTGACTTCCGTCCCAAGACCAGACTGGGAAAAGACTCTCACCCTGTCCGAAGGTAAAGGCTGTGAGGTTTTCATTAGCACAGTCGAACAGCCACAGATTCGTTCCCTGGGAATCGGGCTGCGTAACAACGGCTCGCTTATCATCAGGCGAAAGAGACACCGAAGTGTAATATCCTGCTTCTCCGGTGCGACGAAGAACGTTTCCTTTACTGTCATACCAGGTCAACTGGCAATTTTGACTTCCAAAGCCTGTCCGATAAACCAGGATTCCGTTTGTAGAAGCTGAGAAAAACGGAAGGATATAAGATCCGCTAAGGTTCTCTGCCACGTTAACGGCCTCGCCGGTCAACTTAAGGCGGCTGTCGTCAAATGGCTGCGCCATAAGGGTTCTCTCGCGCCTGAAAAGAAGATATCCTGCGCGCGATACAACTCCAGGAACAAAGTTTGCACCGAATTCCGTGGTTATTAGCGGCTGCGATTCCTGCTCCTCTGGTTTTGCATCTAAGGAACCAATATAGACCGCCGACTTATCAGTTATCTCTGAAAGACGTACGTACAGGAAATGGTGTCCATCGGGAAGGAAGCAAGGGTTGGCATGAGCAGTTTCCTGGCGCGTTGAGTCAAGGCTTGTCAGCTCGGAGGCCGTGCCCCCTCCCGCGGACAATCGCATCAGCCCTCCTGTTACTGTTCCAAAAATGATTACCCCCTCCTTATTCCAAGATCCTCCGGCAATGAACATGGGCCAGGGACACAAGGTTTGCACCGAGCCGTCGAGAACATCGAGCTTTTTGATGCTTCCCGAAGCGTGAAATGCAATAAACCGGCTATCGGGTGACCAGAATGGAAGGCTGTTTGAAATGTATTCGGTACCACGCAGAGGCTGCGCTTCCAGAGAGTCTATGGGACGGATCCAGAGGCGCCTTACACCATCGGCGCCAACTGCGTCGAAAACCAGCCGATGGCCGTCGGGAGACAAAGCAAATAAACTCACAGGGGACAAACTTGTGTTCTCCGGCAGCGGAATTTGGAAACGAGCCGGTTCGGGTGGAACATTCGGGGTTTCGTGGAAGTGAACAATAGAGACGATCAGTGTAGTGATCAGAAACAGGGCCGCAACACTCCATGCAAGCCAAGGTTGTTTTATTTTTAAAGATTCAGGTTCAACAGTTTCTGGAGTGTGACCTACCAGGAGAGTCATTGCATCGCCTATATCTCGAAGCCTATGCTTCCGATCCTTTGCCAGGCATTTTTGAACCAATAATCGGGCACTTGCAGGAACGAGTTCAAATTCTGGTTCTTCCTTAATTACCGCTGCCAGTGTCTCTGTGACCGTCTCCTCCTCAAACGCCTTCTTCCCGGTCAGACACTCGTACAGAATGCAGCCGAAGGCCCAGATGTCAGCTCTTTTGTCTACGGATTTTCCCTTTGCTTGCTCTGGGCTCATGTAAGCGGCAGTACCCATAATCACACCTGGTCGTGTCATTGCCTCCGTAAGGGTAGGAGATTGCGAGGAGTCGATGCTTTGTGTTTCACCGGAGAACGCTTTCGCCAATCCGAAATCCAGGATCTTGACCTTTTCGTCAGCCGTAATCATCACATTGGCGGGCTTGAGGTCGCGGTGGATAACGCCTTTTTCGTGAGCAGCCCCCAGCCCTTCCGCTATCTGGCGGCACAGTAAGAGAGCCTCCTCAAGCGGCAACGCTCCCTTGCTCAGCCGTGCCTGAAGCGTCTCACCCTCCACATACTCCAATACCAGGAAGCGGCTGTCGTCTGCCTGCTGCAGCCCGTGGATTCCGGCGATGTTGGGGTGGTTCAGGGATGCCAGAAGCTTGGCCTCCCGCTCAAAGCGGGCCATTCTTTCGGGATCACTGGTGAAAGCTTCGGGAAGGAACTTCAGAGCGACTTTACGGTCCAGGGTCGTGTCGTCGGCAAGGTAGACTTCACCCATGCCGCCTTTGCCGAGTTGTTCTATGATTTTATAATGCGACAGCGCTTTCCCGATCATTGAGTTTTCTCTATTTCCCTCCACTTTGAGGTTGGTGCGTTTTTTTACGCCGACTTGTCAGGCGTAGCTCAAAGAGCGAAGCCTGATCTCCGGCATGCGGTCCTCCATATAGAAAACATCATTTTTGATTGTATAACTTACAAGCTAGAAGAAAGCCGATAGCATTTCCAAACGCTACTGGAATCACAGCCGCTATTGTCCCTATAGCAGCAACGATAGGAAACAAACCTGCCCTATCTATGTAGAAAACAATCATAGCAACGCAAATTCCAACAAAGATTCCTGCAAGCATCGCTATCGCATTTAAGAACGAATTCAAGAACGACGTTTCCCTGTATTTAATGGAAATGACCAGTGGAGCCGGTATAAGGTAAATTAAGAACCAGATTATAACAGCCGATAACTTCACTCGATCTGGATCGTTGAAAGCAAGAAAGACCAACGGAAATACAAACCCAACCGCAAGCGATAAGCCAAATGCAGTTGCCTTAATAGTCCATACCTCTTCAGAATCAGCTGCCACGCATTCCTCCGCTTAGAGGTCGGTTCTGCTTCTGTAAATCTTGGTGGATCTTCGGCTTATTATATGCGGATGCAAAGAATGGAGGAAGGAAAAACCTTTGGATCTTGCTCTGTGTGAAACGGTGTGAAGCGGCTTCACAAATGCAAATTCACTCTGGATTGAGTACTCCGGCTTCGTCCTGTTTTTTGAAACGAAGATTCGTCAAGAAAAGCTGGGGAATTTTGTAATCACATTCATGCGAACCGGGATTAGATCCTATATAAAAGCAATAACTTGGAAGTCAGAATACCCACCCGGGGCATCTCAGGAAACCCAAGATGAGAGAAATCAATAATCGCGCACTAAGGCCGACATGTTTCAGTTCTTGTATGTTCTCTATTTTAAATAGCATTCAGATCGGTGAAGCGTATAATTTAGTATAAGAGCTGTGAAGGTGATCACCCCCCCACATAGAGGGCGCCGTAATTTGAAAACAATCTTGCCATGTAGCCCCCCATCTACCCCCCTGAATTGACTAAAAATAAGGAGAAAACCATGCGCACTATGATCAAAATCACTGTTCCCGTAGAAGCCGGCAACAAGGCATTCCGGGATGGAACCCTGCAAAAAACGATTATGGGGATGATCGAAGAACTCAAGCCGGAAGCGGCTTATTTCTTTCCCGAGCGAGGCATTCGAACAGCAATGTTTTTCACAGACTTGAAAGATTCATCAGATATACCACTCATAGCCGAACCTTTGTTCGAAAAGCTCAATGCGTCGGTTGAGTTTCTGACAGTTATGAATGCTGATGATTTGAAGAAGGGATTTGGAAAGGTCCAGTAGTGTAAAACCTTGATTTTGGGCTAGCAGCCCGTGGTAAAAGTACAGCGGGCCGCGTTCCGAGCGCCGCAGGGGCAG
>CAZPHK010000293.1:0-4690 GCA_964586015.1 uncultured Acidobacteriota bacterium
TGTGTGCAGTTCGATTATTCAGCCTGGAAAACGGAGAGCCCGAATACCTTAATCGGCCGCCAGAGATCAATTCATCCATGTGCAGTCCCTGCTGAATGCCCCGGAAATAAAGATCCTCCCCGAAATCCGTGGCCGACGATTTGTTTCCCCAGCCCTCTCCCGCGATGGTGTAATAATGCGCGCCGAGCGCGTCAATCAGGCGGGCGCCTTTTTCCATGAGCACGCGGGTCCAGTTGTAGTCGCCCGAATTGGCGCCGCTGCCGATGCGAACCAGCCGGCGTCCCCCATAAAGCCGCGCGTAGCTGGAATAGGTTTTCATCAAATCGCCGTAGTGCTCGGGCGTCATTTCTCCGCCGCAGCCCCAGCTTTCGTTTCCGATGCCGATGAATTTCACATTCCACGGTTCTTCGCGGCCGTTTTTCCGGCACAGATCGGCCATCTCGATGTGATCGCTCGAGGTCATGTAGACTATCCAGTCGACCATCTCCTTGACGGTGCCGCTGCCGACATTGGCGGAAATGTATGCGTCGCTTCCCAACAGTTCGCAGAGGTTCAAAAACTCGTGCGTTCCGAAACTGTTGTCCTCGATGACGCCGCCCCAGAACACGTTCTTGATTTCGGGACGCTCTTCCACCGGCCCGATGCCGTCCTTCCAGTGGTATGTGTCCGCGAAGCAGCCGCCCGGCCATCGCAGCACGGGTATCTCAATGGCCTGCAGCGCTTCGAGTACGTCTTTGCGGTAGCCGTTCACATTGGAAATGTCCGAATCCGGCCCCCCCCAGATGCCGTCATAGATGCAGCGGCCGAGGTGTTCGGCGAAATGTCCTTATATGTCCTTGCTGATGCGATGCTCACCCGCGTTTGTATAAATTTCAAGAGTGTTCTGAGCGAAGGATTCGATCCCGAACACGATCATGCTCCATACGAAGAAGCTTAGAATTCTCATTGTCGACTCCAGGTTTTATTGAATTATGGATCTCTATTTTATGATAATCTGAAGCTCATTTAACCAAAATCTTGGGAATAAATAGCGTCCTTTACAGGCTGTACGGAAAACAGGTGCACGGCCGGAATGCCTGAAAACCAATAGCGTATTGCTGCGCCGCTTATCGTTCCGGAGGATATTATTAAAATGAAATCTGCGTGGCTGCTGGCCCTGGCATTGCTGATACCGGGAACCTCATCCCGGGCGGATACACCAAACCTGTTCATTGCCGGCGACTCTACTGCCAGTAACGGAGACGAAAATGGCTGGGGAAGCCATCTGCAGAAATTTTTCGATCCCGGCCTTTTAACCGTGGTGAACCGGGCACGGGCCGGGCGCAGCAGCCGAACCTTCATTACCGAGGGCCTTTGGGATGGCATTGTATCGGACCTCAAATCCGGGGATATCGTACTGATCCAGTTCGGACACAACGACGGCGGCCCCATCAACGACAACTACCGCGCTCGCGGATCCATTCGCGGCCCGGGCGAAGGGACCGAAGAGATAGACAACCAGGTCACGGGCAAACGCGAGGTCGTCCATACGTACGGCTGGTACCTGCGCAAAATGATCAGGGAGACCCGGGACAAAGGAGCTACACCCATCATTCTGAGCCTGACGGCCCGCAATGTCTGGTCCGACGGAAAGGTGGAGCGTTCCGGCATTTTCAGCGACCTGGCCCGACAGGCCGCCGGGCAGGCCGGTCTGGATTTCGTCCCCCTGCGCGAGATAATCGCCGATCAATATGAAATTCTCGGCCCGGTGCGAGTGCGCGAACTATTTCCCAAAGACCATACTCATACCGGTCCGGACGGGGCCTTTCTGAATGCCGCCATGGTGGTTTCCGGACTCAAGGCCCTGAAGTCATGCCCGGTCATGCAGTACCTCAATGCCGAGGGGCGGCGCGTCACACCGTATGCCCCTCATGTCATGGTGAAGCAGGTGGAGGAATGGATGACCGCCCCCTGGATGCCGGACGTTCAACCCGTCTCCGATCCCGGCCTGCCGACACTCTACGTCATCGGCGACTCTACCGTGCGCACCGGCAGCCTTGGCAACGGCGCCAACGGGCAATGGGGCTGGGGCGCTCCCGTTGCCGACTATTTCGATCGCAGAAGGATCAATGTGGAAAACCATGCCATGGGCGGTACCAGCAGCCGAACCTACAGAAGCCTGGGCCTGTGGGAAAGGGTGCTCAACAAAATCAAACCGGGCGACTACGTGATCATGCAGTTCGGCCACAACGATGACAGCCCGATCAATGATAAATTCAGAGCCCGCGGCACAATCCGCAGCAACGGCGACGAAGTCGAAGAGATCGACAACCAGCTCACCGGCAAGCATGAAATCGTCCATTCCTACGGATGGTACATACGGCAATTCATCATCGAGAGCCGCGCAAAGGGAGCAGCGTCCATAGTCTGCTCACCGATCCCCCGGAATAACTTCAATCAATCGGGGCGCCTGCCCCGCGCCCGTGAGGACTGGGGACTTTGGGCCGAACAAGCCGCCCGGGAAGCCGGAGGCATTTTTATTGACCTTAACGAGCGCATCGCGTCCGTCTTCGAAGAACTGGGCCCGGACCGGGTCGGTCTGCTTTATTACGCTCCCGGCGACCACACGCATACTTCGGCAGCCGGAGCCATGTTCAACGCCCGGCGGGTAATAGAGGGTATTCGGGACCTGGAGGGTTGCAATCTGGAGGATTATCTCAAGGTTGTATCCGCGCAATAAAATCCCGATATGACTGATTCTATACGGGGTCGGACCTGATCTATTATTTAAACCATCCTTGAATTTCAACCGGCGATTTTTCTGCAGTGGGGGATAGAAACAGCTGAAAAATTGGAGATGTGTGCAGTTCGATTAATCAGCCGTTATTTACAGGCATATTATTGTCTCATCATCACGAATCTGACCGTTACGGTTGCTTTGACCTTAATGGCTTTCCCTTCCATTAACGCGGGAGTATATTTCCACTGCCTGACCGCTTCTATAGCCGCGTCAACCAGCATCTGAAATCCATCTACGGGTTGTATTTCCTCGACATTTCCCTCCTCATCAATTATGACCTTCAGAATAACCACACCCTGGATGCCCATCCGTCTTGCCATTTCCGGATAGGTGGGGCCTACATGCTTGATCAATCTCGATTTCAAGACTTTTTCATCAACCTCCAGAGGTGTTTTCATATACACAGCTTTCCATTTCTCCGCCAACTCCCGGGCTTCTCCAATTTGCTGCGGTGTCATTTCCTTAACGATTGCATTGCTCAGTTCCGTCGCTTTTTGAATGAATGGGGCCTGCTTGTCCTTTGAACCGTCAATGGACAGGGACAACCACATGTAGGACCGGGTATGGTCTTTTGTAACCCCCAACCCCGTGGCATAAATTGCCCCCAACATGCTCTGCGCTGAAGTGTTGCCCTGTTCTGCGGCCTCTCGAAACCATTTCGCCGCTTCGGAGTAGTCCTGAGCGACACCATTGCCTTGAAGATAAATCATTCCTATTCTGAACTGCGCCGCAGAGTTGCCCCGTTCCGCCGATTCGAGAAAGTAATAAAACGTATCTGCATCTAAAGGCTGACCGGCGTTTTCCCCGGTCGGGGCCGGCTGAACCCGATTTTCATTTTGCCGGGCAGCATATCCCGGAAATGTCAGGAGCAGCGTCCCGGCAAAAAGCAATAATCTATAAAATTTCACAGGCTTGTCTCCTTTATCGGTTTTCAGCCGCTCAAAAGAGGCTATTATAATGTAGCAACTGCGCCCTCTCAGCCGTCATCCTGCAGCAAAATAAAAACAGAAAGGGGATTTTATAATGCAGGAACCATTAACCATATCTCCTGTCGATAGGCGGAATTGGCCGCAGTTATTCGTTTAGGCTTCCCTATCAAGTCCCGTCTCGGCTTCCGATTAGATGAATGTAAACTATTCTTGAATTTAGATAGTTGATTTTACTACAGTGATGGATCGAAACAGCTGAAAAAATTGAAAATCTGGGCAGTTCGATTATTCAGCCTGGAAAACGGAGAGCCCGAATACCTTAATCGATGATCATTTCCCGTACTGCGCAATCGCAGCCGCCAGAGGATCTCCACCCGGCAGTGCCTGAACCAGTTGTGCCACCGAAGCGGGCCTTGCATTGGGATCCTTTTCCATACAGCGCTCGAAAACAGGACATTCCCGGATCAGGTGAGACAGGCGACCGGTGTTTGCCCTTGAGAAAGCAGCGCCTCAAATCCGGCCCGAAGGCCTCGACGCCAGGAAGCGGTCAGGAAAGCATGCACCCGACGTTTCAGATTGGAAAGCCAGTGCCGAAGCCGGGATCGAGGCAAGGAGGATGGCAGCCACCGGCCGGTCTTCAAGCGGTGAAAGAGATGGAATCGAATGGCTTTTTTACTGGAATGAATCCGTGCAAAATGGCTCTCGGGACGTAATGTAATCACGCAACCGCAGGCAGGGCAACGGTAGTATTTTATAGGCAGGGCTGTGTTAAAGCCGTCAAAGTAGCGCTCGACATATCCATGACCCCAAACCCGCCAGTTGCGGCAGCGGAGGCAATGCGGTGGCCGCGGCCATGAAAATTTGCGTCCCTGTTCATGAATCCTCTTGAGATCAACGGCAACAAACCATATCATAGGAACCCTGTTGGAAAAGGGGCTGCTACCCCGAAAATACAAAGGGCGGAGGGTTCGCTAAAACTCTC
>CAZPHK010000294.1:0-4658 GCA_964586015.1 uncultured Acidobacteriota bacterium
GTTCTGTATACCACAACGACAAGAATCCATCCTCCGGACCGGTGTAGAGAATTGGCGGTTATTTCGTGTGAAAATACGGAACTGCTGAAATGCCTTGTCGGTGATGTTATCGGCAAACTCACCGATCAAAACTATAGACTTGTAGTAACCCGGCAGTTTATGGAACCCGACCTGCTGAAGGGAGTTCCGCCCGATTTTTTCGAGTCCGTGAACCGCGGCAGACTGGCGGCACTCCTGAACGAAGCGGACGGAGCGGCAAGGTTTTCGTTGAAGCTGCCGAGGGAAGGAGAACCGGTGCTTATGGTTCGGGCGGATTACCTCGTTCCCGTCATCGGAATCGATTGTGTTCATAAGCCGATGGGCCCCGAGGTCATATTCCGGTTTCAGGCATTGGCCGACCGTTTCTCTCTTAAAGCCGGAGATCCGATCACGCCCCGGGCGGCCGCCGACATTCTCATGCATCCTCAGGGGGTATGCAGGGACGTTAAGGAAGGAACCACGATTATTCCGTTTATCAATAAAGTCGATACGTCTGAAAAGGACGCCGATGCCAAAATTCTTGCATCGCACATCCTGCAAAACGGAAATTTCCCGGTGAATCGCGTCGTATGGGGCAGTGTCCGTAACGCAAGAGTCGAATCCATTGCCGTCGAACCCTAGAAAGTATAATAGAAACAGGAATTTTCAATCTTTAAATTTCAATCTTCAATTTGATTATGACTTCCGTCGCCCGGCTGACGAGTAAAAACAATTCTCTTCTCAGGAAGATACGCCTTCTCGCGTCCTGTTCCCGCAGAGCTCCGGATGACATCGTTCTGGCTGAAGGAACACGTGTTCTGCTGGAGGCAACCCTGTCGCGTCATTCCATCGAGGCGGTTGTTTTTTCTGAAAAATTCGGTTCGGATTCGAGAGAGCAGACGCTGCTTCAGTACTGGCATTCCCGGAAAATACAGCTATATCAGGTTAAGGAAGAACTTTTTACATCACTGTCCCGTCTTCGGACGCCTCAGGGAGCCATTGCTCTCGTCAAAGTCCCGCGCCTGTCCCTGCCGCCCCGACCGGACTCGGGGGGCTTTGTTTTGTATGCCTGCGGCATTCAGGATCCCGGCAACATGGGTACGCTGATTCGAACGGCCGCCGCAGCAGGAGCGACTCTTTTCTGTACATCGAAGGGGACAGTTTCAGCCAGGAATCCAAAGTCAATACGATCGAGCGCCGGCGCTTTCTTCCGGCTTTCTCCCGTGGAACAGGTGGATTTTAAGGATTTTCGCGCTTATTGCCTGAATCATTCGATCCGACTCTACCGTACGGATACGCGGGACGGTGTGCCGTACACTGAAGCAGACCTGAAAACGTCCTGCGCAGTTCTTCTTGGGAATGAAGGCAGCGGGACGAGCGAAGAGGACTATCCAGGAATACCCGCCATTCGAATTCCCATGGCAATGGGAATTGAATCTTTGAATGTTGCCATGGCAGGAGCGATTATACTGTTTGAAGCATCCAGGCAGCGATCCGCATAACTTCCGGACGGCTGTTGAGGGATCCAGTATGGCAAAAACATTATTTCCCGAACCTGAAAACTCCCGGCCGAATCCGGATGCACCTCTGGCCGAAAGGCTCCGTCCGCGCTCACTGGATGAAATCGTGGGCCAGCAGCATCTAATTGGTAAAGGCAAAGTCCTTCGCATGATGGCGGAACAGGACCGGTTGACTTCCATAATTCTCTGGGGGCCGCCTGGAACGGGAAAAACAACGCTGGCTCGAATCCTGGCAAAACAAACCCGTTCCCCGTTTGTATCCTACAGCGCTGTTCTGTCGGGAATCAAAGAGATTAAAACCGTAATGGCGGAAGCGGAAACGCTGTTTCGGGCATCACGCGGAAAAACGGTTGTATTCGTGGATGAAATCCACCGTTTCAACAAAGCCCAGCAGGATGCGTTTCTCCCTTACGTGGAATCGGGCGTGATCGTTCTTATCGGCGCCACGACGGAAAATCCATCTTTTGAGGTCATCGGGCCGCTGCTGTCCCGTTGCAAAGTTTATGTCCTGAATCCGCTCAAAACCGAAGAAATTGAACAGATCCTGAAGCGTTCCTTAACCGATACCGAGTATGGGCTGGGCTCCATTCCGGTTTCCGTTCCGGACCGTGTAATACACCAGCTTGCATTATATTCGAACGGCGATGCACGGATTGCGCTCAATATTCTCGAACTAGCGATTTCCCTAACCCATCGCCGGTCCCCGTCAGAATCCACGATTCTGACCACCGCGGACCTGGAGTCCGCCCTTCAACAGAAAATCCTGCAGTACGACAAAGCGGGAGAGGAGCACTACAATCTTATCTCCGCACTGCATAAATCGATGCGCAACAGCGATCCGGATGCGTCTCTTTATTGGCTGGGGCGCATGCTGGAAGCGGGGGAGGATCCTGTCTACATTGCACGACGCATGGTGCGCTTTGCCTCCGAAGATGTCGGACTCGCCGATGTCCGGGCCCTGAATGTCGCTCTGAATGCCGTGGACGCGGTTCGCCTTGTCGGTTTGCCGGAATGCAAACTGGCCCTCTGCCAGGCTGCCGTTTACCTGTCCGTCGCCCCGAAATCCAATGCCCTGTACACCGCCTACGGTAAAGTTGTTTCGGATGTCCAGAGTACGTTCAATGAGCCGCCGCCGCTGCACATCCGCAACGCGCCGACTTCCCTTATGAAGGACCTTGGCTACGGAAAGGACTATCAATATGCCCATAACCTTAAGGAAAAGGTGGCCGATATGGAATGCCTCCCCGAAGCCCTGAAAGACAGGCAATATTATTACCCTTCCGGTCAGGGAATGGAGCGCAGAATACGGGAAATTCTTGACGAAATAAAACAGCGGAAGAAACGCAGTACAATGGATTGAACTACAGGAATTCCCGACGCCCCCCTGTATACGTCCCTTTCAGACTCTTTCTCTGAATTATCAAAGGCAGTTTTATCGCAATTGGATCAGATTGCTGATTCGATTTACGGAGATTACTTTACTGCAGGTTCGGTCATACTCAATTCCGTTACAATAGCGCCTGTTGTGGTAGCGATCGTATAGCCGAACATTTTCCATATTCCTCCGATTATCAGGGAAAACAGTTCGACCGGCGTCCCCGCCTGCACGGAGAGAAAGCCTGAAATAGACGTATACAGCAGGCCGGCAACAATACCTGACAGAGCGGAAAGCGTAATCCTCTTTTTAAGGGCTGCCCCTCGACATCCCAATGTCACCAGGCATCCGGTCAGACCGCCGATTATGAGGGCGGCTCCAAAGGGAAGGTAATGGATAAGGGACCTGAATTGTCCTGGTGCGGGAAGTTTCAAGCTGGTGAGTTGAGAGATGAGCTGCTTTATTCCGGAAAGCGTAAAATACAGAATTCCCTTAAAGCCCAGAATGGCATCGTTATACTGAAGATAATAGTGGTCGA
Source organism: uncultured Acidobacteriota bacterium (assembly GCA_964586015.1). Classification (GTDB taxonomy): domain Bacteria; phylum Acidobacteriota; class UBA6911; order UBA6911; family UBA6911; genus UBA6911. The sequence continues at coordinate 3,452 of CAZPHK010000294.1, forward strand.
TGCTGTATAGCGCTCCGGTTGCACAGATGACGACAGGAACCATATGCCACCATCGGGGTTTCATGTTCTGGCGGAACTCGGCCAGTCGTCTCATACGACGGCGGATAGTAAGCGGCCAGTTGTAAAATATGCTGAAAATTTTATGCTCCAGCAGTGCACCGCTTTCTCCGAATACCGGGATGGCATGGACGGCTTCGGTTGCCCAGTGCGCGGCCATGAAACGTGCAATAGTGGGATATCGGTAGGTCATTTGAATGGGAAAGGCGAGATAGCCCACATATTTAAAAAATGCAAGAATGACTGCGATATTGTAATCTTTGAAATTCCGCTCCCGTATTACAAGCCAGACAACATAGAGTCCGCGCGTCAGCGATCCCGGCGAAACGGGAACCACCTGAAAGGAGGCGATGATGAACAATGCCGCTGCGGATGCTTCCTGCCAGGATAGTTCGGGATTTGATAAAACGTATATCGCGGCCACGGCAACCGATACCACCTGAGTGACCGGCAATGTCATCACATGCACAGCAAGACTTTTAAGATACTTTTGAATATAGGGTTCCTGAAGCTGACGGAAAATTTCCTGAGCGTCATTTTTGGTTATGATGCGTTTGCGCAACCCTTCGGCAACCATTTCCCGGAGCCATTCTTCACGCAATGATGCATTGAAATAGAGACGGAACGGGCGGCGTACGATAAAATCGACCCGCTCTTTAAAGTAACTCCAGCAGGTAAGAAAATGGTGCAGGCCCGCCGGCAAAAGTGAAAAGGGCAGGTGGAAAAAAAAGAGCCCGATTGAATCGGCCATTTTCTCGGCTTTTGATTCATTCAGCCGTTCGTCCCGGTGCCACGCTATCGCCTTTTCGGCCATTTTACCCTTAAGCGCCCGCATGAAATAAGAAGGATTAAGGAGACTGAGATAGTGTTTACGCCATGACCGGTGGCCGATGAATTTTCGGCCGATTTTACCCAGAAAGGGTACAAGGCCGATGAGCCAGAAAACAAAGGAAAGGACAGGGTTCTTTTTCAGTGAACGCCCGAACCCTTCATCGATAGTGTTTTGAATACGCCATCCGACTCTGGAGCTGCTCAGTATAGTGGACCAGAGCCTTCGGCTGAACAGCAGGCGGAAATGGTTGTGGGTAATCTCGGGGAGTGAATCGCGGTAGATACGTTCGCGCATTTCCAGCTCTTCAACCAGCGGAAG
>CAZPHK010000295.1:0-1540 GCA_964586015.1 uncultured Acidobacteriota bacterium
CTGCGAGCCTCTGCGGTGAAGTATTTACAGGGTTTTGGAGAATACGGGTTTGGATTGCGGCTTCCGGAGATACCGGTCGAACACCATCCCGACATTGCGGATAAATATCCGCCCGAGAGATGTCACGGCGATACTGCCGGAGCTCAGCGCAACAAGCCCGTCTGCCTGCAGCGTTTCCAGCCGCAACTGTTCATCGGCGAAATATTCGTCGAAGTTAATGCCGAACTCGGTTTCGATTTCCGCCTTATGAAGGACGCAGTGGCACAGCAGCCGGCTGATGACGGCCCGGCGCAGGACGTCGTCGTCGGTCAGCCGCATTCCGCGCATTGTAGGAAGGGTATCTTTTTCAATGGCGGCGTAATATTCCTTCAAGTCCCGCTGGTTCTGCGCGTAGATTCTGCCGATGTCGCTGATCGAGCTGACGCCCATTCCGATAAGGTCGGCCCCGGCCTTGGTCGTGTAGCCCTGAAAGTTCCGGTGCAGCGTCCTGTCGCTCTGCGCCAGGCACAGCTCGTCGTCCGGCCGGGCGAAATGATCCATGCCGATGTACCGGTAGCCCGCTTGCGTGAAGCGCTCGATCCCGCGGCGGAAAATCTGGTACTTGTCCATGCCCAGCGGTATGTATTTGGACAGGGCCCCCTGCTGTTTTTTCATCCATGGGACGTGGGCGTAGCTGAACATGGCAATGCGGTCCGGATTGAACTCGATGATCCTGTCGATGGAACGTGAAAAACTTTCCGGCGTCTGGTGCGGCAATCCGTAGATGAGGTCGACATTGATCGACTCGTATTTCAGGGACCGGCATAATTCGAATACGGCCTTCGTCTCTTCGTAGGACTGGAAACGGCGGACGGTTTTCTGGACCCTGGGATCGAAATCCTGAATTCCCATGGAAACCCGGTTGAATCCCAAACGACGCAGGACCGCCAAATGGTCTTCCCGCGTGACCCGCGGATCGATCTCCACGCCTATCTCGGCATCGGGCGCGAAATGGAATCGTTCCCGGGTATACAGAAACAATTCCTCCAACTGGGAAGCCGAAAAATAAGTGGGCGTACCGCCGCCCCAGTGAAACTGAACGACGGGCCTGGATGAATCCGGGAAGCCTGCCAGACGATCGATCTCCCATTTCAGCTTCTCGAGATACGGGACGGCCGCCGCGTGGTCTTTCCTGATGACCGTATTGCAGCCGCAGAAAAGGCAGAGGCTGTCGCAGAAGGGAAGGTGCATGTAGAGCGAAAGCGGGCGGACCGGCTGCGTTTCGTTGGACTGCTTCAGGGCCTCCTCAAAATCCGTCGGTCCGAAAGTGTCCAGCCATTCCGGAGCCGTTGGATAGCTCGTATAGCGGGGCCCGGGAACGTTGTAGCGCTCCAGGATCCCGGGTGTGACATTGAGAGTCTCGCTCCGGATATTGATAGCGTATTCGGTCATATAAAGAATGTACCATAGCGGTCATTTATCGTTATCGAGAATTCTGACCGTGGGGGCGAAACTGGTTCCTTGACCAGGCGATTGTAGGGGCGAACCTTGTGTTCGCCCT
>CAZPHK010000295.1:1640-4655 GCA_964586015.1 uncultured Acidobacteriota bacterium
GGCGAAACTGGTTCCTTGACCAGGCGATTGTAGGGGCGAACCTTGTGTTCGCCCTGATGCAACATGCAGAGGTCCCGGGACATTTGGGATCGTTACAAAACCCTGGAAATTCCATAAACCGTGGGGCGAACACAAGGTTCGCCCCTACAGGAGATTCCCGTCGGAATCCTGCACTTCGACGGGGCCAAGATTCATTTTCTCCAGGTCGGACGCGATTTTGCGGCGGTCGCCCACCGCCACGACGACCGCTTCTTCCGGCTTCAGATATTCCCGGGCAACGCGCCGTATTTCTCCCGCCGAGATATCCTGAATCCGATTCGGCAGATCATGGAAGTAGTCCGGCGGGAAGCCGTGAACAAAAAGCTGCCCGATACTGGAAGCCGCATCGGGCGAGGTTTCAAACAATCCCGGCAGCGAATGGGTGATCGAATCTTTGGCGGTAGCCAGTTCCTGCGGCGAAACCTCGCTCTCCCGCATCCGGTCCAGCTCGCGGAATATTTCGGCGACCGCCGGTGCGGTCGCATCGGTACGCACGGAAGCGCCGATAATAAAAGGCCCGGCGCCGCGCCGGAAAAGAAAAGAGGAAAAGGCGCCATAGGTGTAGCCGTTCTTTTCCCTTAAATTCTGATTGATCCTGCTCGAAAACAGTCCCCCCAGGGCCGTGTTCATCACATCGATCGGCACATAATCGGGGTGGGACCGGGCGACGCCGGTATGCCCGATACGAAGCACTGTCTGGGAAGCTTCCGGCCTGTCGACGATGATGACGCGCCTGCTCATACTATTGTTGCTCTCCGGCACTGAAAATTCCGATTCCGGTCCCTCCCAGATTCCAAAGTGCTTCTCCGCCAGCGACCGGAGTTCGGGTTCCGTTATGTCCCCGGCAACCACGAGGGCGGTGTTTGCGGGGACGTATCCCGATCTGTAGAAATCGGCCAGCATATCCCGCGTAATGGACCGGTTCGATTCCTCGGTGCCGATTTCGGTGTTTCCATAAGGATGCCCCTGCCCGTAAACAGCGTCGAAAAACGCCCTGGATCCCAGGACGGCCGGATTGTCCTTCTGCTGCATAATGTGCGTGAGCCGGTCGTTCCGGATTCTTTCCATTTCGGCAGGGTCGAAAGCGGGATGCAGCAGTATGTCGGCGATCAGCCCGAATGCCGCGTTCACGTTCTTTTTCAAAGTTCGGATCGCCAGGTAGGACATGTCCATCGACGAGCCGGTGTACATGACGGCCCCTATCTGGTCGGAGTCCGCGGCAATATCCAGTGCAGATCTGCTGTCCGTCCCTTCGTCCAGCATCCCCGCGGTAAAGGAGGCCAGCCCGGGCTGGTTCGGAGGATTCCGCTCGCTTCCGCTCAGTACTATGATATTTGCCGTAACGATCGGCAGGTTGTGCCTTTCGACAAACAGCAGGTTCAGGCCGTTGCCGATCTGGAACCTTCGGGGAACCGGCAGCATCAGGTCCGGCATCGGACCGGCGGGCGGAGGCGCGCTTCTCCAGTCCTGGCCCTGTATGCGGGATGGCTCCGGAGGCAGGGACGCCGCAGGGCGGTTTGATTTAGGAACATCGTGGACGATCTTTTTCCCCGGAATGCCGTAGACCACCACTCCGGCTTCCCGTTTCAGCCGTTCGCTGGCGGTCGAACGCAGGGTATCCGCTGTTGCGATGTAATAACGATGCAGGTCTTTTTTCAGGTATCCGGGATCCCCCAGGGAGTGGTTGTACTGATTGAGGCGATCGGCAACCCCACCGAAACCTCCAAGAGTTTCCAGCCCTCGAATGACGGATGATTCGTATGTATTGCGCGCTCTTTCGATTTCGTCCGGATTCGGTCCCTTGTCCCGGAATGTGTCCAATTCCTGCCGGATGGCCTCTTCCAGATCTTCGGGCGGGATGCCCGGTTTGCACGTGGCTTCGATATTGAATATGGAGCCCAGCGCCAGGGAGGCTTGATGCGCCGACACATCCTGGGCGATCCGCTTTTCATAGACCAGGGATTTGTAGAGGCGGCTCGATTTGCCTATTCCGAGAATTTTTGCGATCAGGTCGCATTCGGCGTCCTCCCGGGTGAAAACGGGAGCCGTGAGCCAGGCCAGGTAGACTCGCGGCAGTTCGACCTGGTCGGTGACAACGGTGCGCCTTTCCGACGTGATCGGGGGGGTGACGGCCGTTGTTTTCGGGACAGGCTTCCCCCTGGGTATGGGGCCGAAATATTTTTCCACGAGAGCCCGGGTTTCGTCGGGGTCTATGTCTCCCACAATGGCAAGGCTGGCATTGTTGGGTGCGTAATAGAGCCGGAAAAACGACCGGACGTCGGAGAGTTCGGCCGCTTCGATATCGGCGTGGGACCCCATGACCGAAGCATAGTAGGGATGATCCCCGGGGAAGAGCTGATGAAATATTTCCTCCTGGACGAGGCCGTAAGGGGCGCTTTCGACGTTCTGCCGCCTCTCGTTGCGCACGACATCCCGCTGATTTTCCAGCTTCTTTTCATCCAGGGTTTCCAGCAGAAAGCCCATGCGGTCGCTTTCGAGCCACAGGGCAAGTTCGAGCCGGTTGGAAGGGAGCGTTTCGAAATAATTGGTGTGGTCGAAATTGGTCGTGCCGTTGATGCTGCTGGCGCCGGCCGTCTCCAGGAACCGGAAATGGGCCTTTTCCCCCACGTGCCTGGAGCCTTCGAACATCATGTGTTCGAAAAGGTGGGCGAATCCCGTAAGGCCCGGGCGTTCGTTGGCCGGGCCGACATGGTACCAGATGTTGACGGCGACAAGCGGCAGCCGGTGGTCTTCCAGCAGTATCACATCCAGGCCGTTTTCAAGTGTGTATTTGGTGTATTGAAGATTCGGTATGTTCGGGTCTTTCTGCACTGTCTCTCCTATGCGGATGAGCCCGCTCAAGTGGGGGGCTTTCATAAAAAGCGTATCATAAATGCGATTAACGGGGAGGATTCCTTTGAATGTAGGGGCGAACCTTGTGTTCGCCCTGATGCAACATGCAGAGGTCCCGGAACA
>CAZPHK010000296.1:0-4625 GCA_964586015.1 uncultured Acidobacteriota bacterium
TCTGTGTATGCATTCCAATCACCGCCTGCTCCATCGAGTTCCTGTACGGCAAATCGCAGGGAGTAACTCTATTTGCATAATGGTGCGGGTTCATTGTCTGTCCAGTATAAATCGGAGCCATACATCCATTACAAATTGGGTGCTATGGTTGTATTGTTTAAAAATCAGATACTATTTCCAAACCTGGAGTAAAATTACATTCAGTGTTGGAATGAACCACCTGTTCAGGCAATGAAGGTGCATCTGCTATGGAAATAGCTTCAAAAAAGCGGAATGAATTATTTAACTGCCCACCGGATAAACCGTTTCTGATTTTGGAGGCTGAATGGCCCCTTTGATCAACGACATACGGTGGAAAATTCGTGGCATGCTATTTGGAGCATAAGGGAGTATCCGAAAAAAGCCTGACCTGCTAAGAGGACAGCGAATGTTCAGAAAGTTATTTTCTATCAGTTTCGGGATGATGCTTTTCATTCTATTGGGCGAGGCTCTTATGGCAACGGATAATTATCAAATATTGTTTGACTTCGAAAAAACCGACGCAGCCAATGAATGGCAGACTGTAAATGATGGTGTTATGGGTGGTGCCTCCGATGGTCGTATCAAAATAACGTCAGAGAAGAAGATGGAATTTTACGGCACTCTTTCTTTGGATAACAGCGGTGGCTTTGCATCCATGCGATCTAAACCCAAAAACCTGAACCTCAAAAAGGGAGACATTCTCGTGATTCGAGTAAGAGGAGATGGACGGGAATACAGCCTGAACCTATACACTCAAAGACGTTTGACGGCGTTTTCATACAGGGCTATGTTTGCAACAAAAGAAAATGAATGGATTGAAGTCCGCATACCGATAGACGGATTCGTAGCAACATCTTTTGGACAGATCATAAATGATCCGCCGCTCGATCCAAAGGAAGTCAATGGCCTTGGGATCCTGTTAGGCGACAAAAAAGCAGGGCCTTTCAAGATCGAGATTGAATGGATAAAAGTTCTTAAAGCCGAGTAGCTGATCCGAGACTCACTATTATTATCGAATTCCAATTACCCGTATTTAGCTAAATATAAAACTCAATTGCGCCATGCAGAGTGAATCCAGGATCAGAATCTGTAATTTAGTGAACTTATGAATCCGTAGGAAGATGTCTGGTCGATCAGGGGGCTGTCTTCGATTCCCGAGCCGAAAGATGAACGGTCCATCATTGCAAACAGGCGCCATTTTGAGCCGAAGTTGACGATTCCGGCAATGTTGACTTCGAGATTCCAGGTGGCGGGTGCGCTGTAAGCCGGACGGGTTAAGGTCGATTCGGAAATGCGCACTCCGTAATAGTAATCCGTGCGGTTTTGGCTCAAATACCTGGGTCCAATGCCGAAAAGGATGACGCCGCGATCGCCTAGCGGAGCCCCGGTCATTGCCAGTAGAGTCAGTTCCTGCCCGTTGCTTCGGTTCAGGATGTCGGTAATGAAGCTCGCACTAAAACCGACCGGCCTTGTGCTGCAGAGAAATTCGACGCCTGCATCCATCGACCTGCTTCGTGTTTCCATGCCTTCCAGAAAAGGGCTGTCTTTGGAATCCAGACCACTGAATTGTGCCTGGGCGAAAAAATTGGCCGTAAATGGCTCCGAATCTATGAAACTGTATCCTCCACGGATTCCCTGGAAAAACCAGTTCCGGTAACGAATCTCAAGTGAAGGAATGGGAATGACTCGGGCGTCGGCGCCGACATAGGGCCTGGGACTTACGACGACGCCGGCGCCCAGGGACCATGTAAATTTCCCGTCAACCGGATCCATCGACTGTTCCGCTTGAGCGCTTTCCGCGGAAGGAGTTTGCTGTTTCGTATGTGAGGGCTCCCCGTCGTTTTCCTGCCCGTTAACGGCTGATGTAAGAAAGAAGCTGTAAAAAATCGTAAACAGAATGAAGTATCTTCGCAATCGATTGATTCGGATTGTGTTTTCGACCAGTCTGTATGATGACATTGTTGTGTTTCCGGTTGCATCGGGGGAGGATTAGCTCAAAGACACATCGAATATGAATAATGGCAAACAGAAACCGGAATATCAATTAATTCGGAGGCGGATGATCCTTATCGAATGGCTGGATAGACTCATATAACGAGTGAGGGTTGGAGGAACTTCAATCTGAAAATTGATCCGCTTTCCCGCTCGCAAACCTGTCGGGGAAATCGGGATTAAAGATCACAATAGGGACTGTTCGAACAGGCCTGTTTTTTTCTGGGAAGATAAGGGCGTATTTGAACAAATGCCCAGTAACCGAACTCCAGTACCTTTTTTAATATTTTTGCTTGTGCCGCTTTTGCGAGCCAATGATAACCGGGAAGGCGTTTCCATATCTCTATAAACGCATCCACGCCTGTTTTTACCGAGCCGTCTTCCAGTTTGACGTGCATTACACGGTGGATTACCGATGGATCTAGACCTTCGTGCAAAGGATTAAACCCATCAGCGGTGATATCTACGAACCGAAGACTTTCAGCACCCCTCCGTCGACGATAATGCTCTATTTCACGAGAGCAAACGTGGCACATTCCGTCATAAAAGATCTTTGTCTTACCGCTGGCTGTCAAGGGGGGGCGTTTCATTGTTCAACCTCAATGAGAATCTCATTCTGTTTTGAATCGATTTGAAGCAACTCATCGGTTTAAGTTCCAGATGGCAAAGTTCAGGACGGTGGCATAGCTGACCCACAACCAATAGGGAACCAGCAGTGCTGCCGCGGTGAAAGATATTTTCCGGAAAGATATAATGGTGACCAGTATTGCCGCCCACAGCAGAACAATATCCAGCAAGCCCGCCAGCGGATTCTGCAGCCCGAAAAAAAGAGGAGACCAGGCGGCGTTGATACCCAACTGGATAAAAAATAATCCCAATGCTCCCCTGACAGGAACCGACTCCCGTCTGCGCCAGACAAGCCAGGCGGCAACCGCCATCATCATATAGAGAATTGTCCAGACCGGTCCGAAAAGCCAGGAGGGAGGCGTCCATACAGGCTTCTGCAGGACCGGGTACCACTTTTGCACCGAACCGGCGGTAAAAAGTGCTCCCGCACCGGAAACAGCAAGACAGACCGCAAAAAATAAAGCCAGTATTGCCGGGGAACTCCAGTTCTTCATTGTTTTCCTCCTGTCTGCCCTGTCCCTGCTGATAAATCCATCTGCAGGAAGAAAGACTGATCGGACAGGCGGTTTCAGATTGTTGGAAGCCCTGGATTTGCTGAACGTTGTTCGCCAAGATCCGAGGGTAAGATTGACTCAAAGCGCCGGCCGACGCTTGATCATACAAATATTCAGAGAGGAAAGTAAAACGAGGAATACGAACAGGATTCGGAAGCTGATTTCCGGGACCACCAGGAAATCAATAGATACAATTGTTTTGAGACGATTTTCGAGGAATGCACACCAGGTTTGAGAAGGTGATTTGCCACGGCGGGGCATGTATTTGGCGACAGTGGCCTTCGACAATTCGATGCCAAGTACAGCAATTCCCGGTGGATACGAGGCGCGCCCCCAGGTTTCGTTAGCGATGCACATTGTCCGGATCAGGTCTTGAATCTCTTTTATGGTATTGAGTCTTCCAGGGCAGCGTTGCAGGCTCTTCCATGTACGATAAAGCCGAAATCCTTTCCGATGCCAGGCAAGTACGGTTTCCGGCTTCGACCAAATTTTCTCTAGAACAGAGTGTACCGGCGGTGCAATTCAAGCCTCCGGTAAACCAATGGTGATTATGAAAACGGGCATCGGAATGCCGGGGAATCACCCTTGTCGATCGATATGCAAGGTCGTTCTTAGAGGGAAAAGGGCGAACACACTTGTCCGGCGTAGCCGAAGGCGAAGACGGAAGATTCGCCCATGACAGTTGCAAACAGCTAGTGCTTTCGTTCGTAGAGGCGAAAAATTTCGGCACGTAACCATTCGGGGTTGTCGACGGTCATATATGGCCGGTAAGGTCTGCCGTCGAGAAATATGCCGCCCACAAAGCCGATGTGAATTACCCGGTTGCAGTATGGAGCCGGGGCCTCCCTGTAATCGACCATTTCCTCTATACCTGCTATAGCTTTCCTGACCGCGAATATCTTTGCATTGTTATCGCACCACGGCGTATCTGCAACATAGATATTTACCTTATCGCTGCTCCAGATGAGAGGAAGTTCAACACGCCGGAGACCGGGCTTTTCGGCGTCTTTTGTGAATGGCTTCCAGACGGCAACCACCGCATCCTCCCAGTCAATTCTCTTATATCCCATATGCTCGTAGAAAGACACGGGATTCCAGTACCAGTCCGCACCCCAAGAAACTATGCCCTTGAATCCTTCCGATCGAGCGTACTGTTCGATATGGTCCAGCCAGAGACGGCCGTAATCTTTGCCACGGTATTTCTGGTCGACGGTAACACAGGCAATAGCCAGCAGGTCTCTCCCGGTGAACGGAGAGAATTCAATGGGCATGTAATGGCCTTTACCGGCTATACCGCCGTCATCATCAATAATAACCTGGGCTTTATAACCCTTATCTTTATATTCCGCGTACCATTCCCGGGAAGGGCGAGTCCTTTCCACATCGTGATACAACTCGGTGTGTCCGCAGTTGAAGAAATATTCCGATGTC
>CAZPHK010000297.1:0-4608 GCA_964586015.1 uncultured Acidobacteriota bacterium
CAATAGATCCGTTCATAATTCTTTACTCTTTCCATTTATGGATCATAATTACTGGCGCGTGGGAATACTGGACCGACAGGCGTTGTATGTCTGCCGTTATTATATGGCGCCCGATCACTGGCAGATTATTCACAGCCAAAGGCGAAGAAACAGACGGGAAGGGAAGGTCGAATCGGTGCCCCTGGAGCAGGCCCCTTTTCAATTGATCAAGACGGCCCTGCGCGCCACCAATTCCATAGGCGACGGCCTGTATGGCGTGGATATCAAGCAAATAGGATCCCGCTTTTATGTCATGGAAGTAAACGACAACCCCAACATAGATGCGGGAGTCGAAGACGGGATCCTTAAAGATGCTCTTTACGACCGAATTCTGAGCGTGTTTTTGGCCAGGATCGAAGCCCGCAAGATGACTCCCCTCAAAAACGGTTCCGCCAATGAGTGACTCGACGCATGATGCACCGCCGGTTCTGCACCTGTTTGAAGGATTCGGTGTGGAACTGGAATATATGATTGTCGACCGGCGTGATTTTCGGATTCGGCCGATTTCCGATCGCCTGCTGCTCGACCGGAACGGGGAGGTGGTCGATGAACTGGAGCAGGGAGAACTTTCCTGGTCCAATGAACTTGTTCTTCATGTCATCGAGCTCAAAACGAACGGTCCCGTAAAGGAGCTTGCCGGCCTGAACGATATCTTCCACAGGGACATCCTGGCGATCAACGAACGATTGGAACCCATGGGAGCGCGGCTGATGCCTTCGGCCGCGCATCCCTTCATGGATCCGAACCACGAAACGCGGCTGTGGCCCTATGACAATTCCGCAATCTACAGTGCCTTCGACAGTATTTTCGATTGCCGGGGGCACGGATGGGCGAACTTACAATCGGTACATCTGAATCTGTCGTTCAGCGGAGAGGAGGAATTCGTCCGGCTGCACGGCGCAATCCGGCTTCTGTTGCCGTTGATCCCGGCTATTGCTGCGGCCTCTCCGTATCTCGACGGTGGAGAGACAGGATACCTGGATTCCAGGCTGGAAATGTATCGTAAGAACTGCTCAAGGATTTTTTCGGTTACCGGCCATGTAGTGCCCGAGTCGGTAGGAAGCATTGAAGAATACAGGGAGGGAATACTGCATAGAATCTATGGCGATCTTGCATCGTTCGATCCCGAGGGAATTCTGCGATACGAATGGGTGAACGCCCGCGGCGCCATAGCGCGCTTCGACCGCAGCACGATCGAAATCAGGCTGGTCGACGTCCAGGAATGTCCCATGTCCGATCTTGCACTGCTTACGGTTCTGGTTCATGCCGTAAAGCATTTTGCCGGCAACCCTCATATACTCCACATCGGAGGCCTTCTGGCTGAAGACCGGCTGTCCTCCGTACTGTTGAGCACAATCCGGTACGGGGAAAATACAACCATATCCGATGAAGAATATTTGGCTTGCCTCGGTTTTTCCGAAAAATCCCTTCGTGCGGACGAGGTATGGCGCGGTCTGGTTGAATCGCTGCGGGAATTGCCGGATACGTGTCGCCGGGTTCTGGAGATTGTATTGGAAAACGGAACACTCGCAAGCCGCATGAAACGGGTTGCCGGGGAGTGCACCCGGGAAAACTTATTGGAATTATGCAAAGTCCTGTGCGGCTGCCTGGAAGAGAACCGGCTTCTGCTGCCCTGAGGCGCATGCACGGAATCGGCATATCGATTATATTTCTTATGAATATTCCCGTTGCGGTGGCTGCGATCGGAATCGTATCGGGGAGTTATAAAATCTCCTGTACTGCCGGTGCAGATTTCTGGTTTCTCTTATATATAGTCAGTTTATTCGGACGGGAATAACGATCCCGAGGGGATACTATGGTGAAAATCAAGAGTATGAGTATCCTTCTGACATGCGAGCACGCCGGGAATGATGTCCCGGACGGATTCCGGCGTCTTTTCAGGAATAATCCGCAGATTCTTTCTACGCACCGCGCCATGGATTTCGGCGCCCTGGAATTTGCGAAACGCATAGCCGGGATCTTTCATTCCCCGCTTTTTTCCTGTTCTGCTACACGACTGCTTATAGACGCCAACCGCTCCTTGCGGCACCCGAAGGTATTCTCCGAATTTTCCCGGTCACTGACGGAGAAGAACAGGGTATGGTTGATCCGCAATATTTACCGTGCCTACCGGGAGCCTGTCGAGCGCAACATCAGGAAATGGATACGGTCGGGCGCTTCTGTTCTGCACCTGTCGGTGCACAGTTTTACGCCGGTATTGGAGGGCAGGGAGCGCAACGCCGACATCGGCCTTCTCTACGATCCTTCCCGCATTGAAGAAAAGAAACTTTGCACGTTTCTACAATCCTCTCTGAAGCGTCGTACCGGGTTGCGTATACGGTGCAATTACCCCTATCAGGGTCGTTCGGACGGCTTTATAACCGCATTGCGAAAGATATATACACCGCAAAAGTATCTGGGTATTGAACTGGAACTCAATCAATCGCTGCTTATGAATGAAGGCGTGAAATCCATTGCCGTCGCCGAAGAGTTTTGCCGGAGTTTGATTTATTTTTCAGGGATATCCCCCGGGATTTCCGAAGAACAACCATTTCGATAATTTGCCTTTGAAAAGATCCGGATGAAAGATTCCTCCGGAAGCCTTCGAATTTCGAACCGCCTTCATGGACAGGTTGTCCTGAAATCCGATAAATCATTTTAAATATATACGTTACGCGAAACGCAAATTTTGATTTCGGGCCTGTTTGACAAATTCAAGGATCGATTTTATCAATTGGATGCAGGCAGTCGGAAGTGGATGGTCATAAAAAATAAGGAGGAAAAACCCATGTCAGTCTGGTCATTAGATTTCATCTCGGATATGGACAGAATGCGAAGGGAGATGGATCGATTTCTGGACGAATTCGGATCGCCCGGCTGGTCCCTTCCATTCTCCAGAACTTCATTTCTTCCCGGTCGTGCAGCCCGCGGCTACCCGCTGCTGAATATCGGCGAGGACGGCGAAAACATTTACGTCGATGCGCTGGCACCGGGAGTGGATCCGAAAACTCTCGATGTTTCGATTAAACAAAACCTGTTGACGATATCCGGAGAAAAGAAAGCACTGCTGTCTTCTGTTGAGTCCACGGCAGTGCATCGGAGCGAAAGGTCCGACGGACTTTTCAGCCGCTCGATAACTCTTCCCATGGAAGTTTCCGTTGAAAAGGTAAAAGCATCCTATCAGGACGGGTTGCTCAAATTGACTTTGCCGAAAGCGGAAGCGGCCAAGCCCAGGCAAATCCAGGTAAGAGTCGACTAGAACAGGAAATTTTCGATAAAGGAGGGTAAATCCATGGCTGAAAAAACCGAATCTGCCGCACCCGGCATGCAGGTGACGTCAACTCCGAAGGAGAATAAGGCAATTGCGACACGGGAGGAAACCCGATTTATGGTTCCTCCGGTCGATATTTTTGAAACGGATGCATCCCTTACCGTCATTGTGGATCTTCCCGGAGTACAAAAGAAGGATGTGGATATTAAGGTCGATCAGGATATTCTGACGATAAAAGGGAACGTGAGGTACGTGCAGCCGAAGGATGTCGTCCGGGAGGAATTCCGGCTGCTGGACTTTTTCCGGCAATTCCAGTTGAGTGAAGAAGTGGACAGGGAGAAAATTTCGGCTGAATCCAATAACGGCGTTCTCACGATTCAATTACCCAAAGCCGAGAAAGCCAAACCCCAGCAGATTAAAGTGAAAGTGGGATGACCTTGTTTCCTTTTTATATGTGCGTTTGACGGGTGCTTTCGCCTGTGATTTCTTGTCGTAGTCGCCAATGGTGACCTGGTGCAAGCACCCCGCGGCCGTTTTCAATGGAATCATGGCAAAAAACTACTACAAGATCCTGGGCATTCTGCCCACCGCAACCACCCGGGATGTTCGTGACGCGTACAGAAGACGCGCAAAAGAGCTGCATCCCGATCATTACGGGGAAAACAGCAACCCCTTTCTTGAAGTGCAGGAAGCCTATGGCGTCTTGAGCGATCCTGACAATCGGCGCCGCTATGACCGAAGCGTCCGGGCTTCCCGGAATCATTCCAGGGCCGAAAAATTATCGGCTATCGAGCCCCTTAGGCCGAACAGGCCGGAAGCGAAACCTCTCCGGGCGACGGAAGAGCCGTCTGTTTTCGAGACTATAGACTTGCGGGATTCTTTCCGTTCCCACCGGCCGTCCATGGAGGAGATCTTCGATCGTATCCGGGATAATTTCAGACCCGTGGCAGCCTACAAGAGCGAGCGTCTGCAGAATCTTTGCCTTGAAATTATTCTTACGCCCGATGAAGCGCGCATGGGGGGACGGTTTCGGATTTCAGTCCCGACCGTATCGCCGTGTCCGACATGCAGCGGGAGGGGTATTGTGACGCCGTATCAATGTTATCGGTGTATGGGTGCCGGCAGCGTTTCTGAAGACCTGCCTGTTAACATAGAGATTGCGCCGGGAATTCCGGACGGATTTCAGAAAGCGATTTCATTGCGCCGTTTCGGCATCCCGGACGTTTATCTCACCCTGCTTTTCCGCATAGGCGGCAGCGAATATATTGATGTTCTATAGCGCTGGTTTTGTCTGAGAA
>CAZPHK010000298.1:0-1215 GCA_964586015.1 uncultured Acidobacteriota bacterium
ATCCCAGCGGAAGCATCAAGGACAGGGTCGCACTTGCAATGATTGAAGGGGCGGAACGTGATGGATTGCTCCATAAAGATTCGATCATCGTTGAGCCTACAAGCGGGAACACGGGCATCGGTCTTGCTTTTGTCGGAAAGTTGAAAAATTACAAAGTCCATCTGATAATGCCTGAAAATATGTCCGATGAAAGAAAGCGCCTGATCAAGGCTTTTGGCGCGGAAATAACCACTACGCCGGCTGAGGAGTCACTGCCCGGAACCGTTCGCGTGGCCAATGAAATCGCCGCCCGTGACAAACGTGTGTATGTACCGAATCAATTTTCAAATCCCCATAATCCACGGATTCATTACGAGGAGACAGCCCGTGAACTGTGGCGTCAGATGACCGGAGAAGTGGATTGTTTTGTCGCGGGTGTAGGCAGTGGAGGCACTCTTCAGGGAATCGGCAAGTTTCTGAAAGAAAGAAATCCTGCCGTTAAAATCATTGCGGTGGAACCGAAAAATGTGTCCGCTCTATTGGGACACGAGCCCGGATTACACCAGATACAGGGAATCGGCGACGGATTTATCCCCGATATCCTGGATGTATCCATGATAGACGACGTTATTGAAGTATCCGACGACGACGCAATTAATACAACCAGAGAACTCAGCAGACATTTTGGGCTATTGGTGGGAACAAGTTCAGGTGCTAATGTCTGGGCGGCCAGAAAAATTTCCCCAAAAATCAAAGGGAACATCGCCACGGTTCTTCCGGACAGAGCAGAGCGTTATTTTTCCACGGCATTGTTGTGAAAATAATTAATTACTTTCTCTCGCGAAAAAGTTTAATTTTTGAATTTTTAGAATAGCGGTGGCCTTCTTTGGAGTGCGGGAGCTTGCTCCCGCCTTCATATATTATTGAATATAAACAGCATAAGGCGCAAGCAAGCTTGCGCACTCCAAGGCAGCCCAGGATTACGATATATGATGCCTGTGGTTTCGCAACATATACCAGTTATAGTTATTACCATCAATTAATCCATATGAGAATACTCTACCTTTGCCAGCGGATACCCTACCCCCCGGACAGAGGGGATCGCATCCCGGTTTTTCATCAAATTAAATATCTGAGCCAAAACCATGAAGTGGTAGTCGGTTCCCTGGCGCATTCCGGCACCCGGAAAAACGCCGAAACGCTCTGCGACGCGCTGCAGGACTTCGGCTACGAACT
>CAZPHK010000298.1:1225-4603 GCA_964586015.1 uncultured Acidobacteriota bacterium
CGAGCGCGAGATTTTCATCAAGACCAATGCCGCCGAATTGCTGAAAAAGGAACTCGGGCTCAATGTGATTGCGCCCGATCACCCCTTCTTTCGGCGCACGAAAGAAATGGTTTCAGCCTTTCTGCAGGGGAAGCCCTTAAGCCTCGGCTATTTCCGGAATCCCTCCCTTCAATTCCGGATCGACAGGGAAGCCGCAGAAAGAAAATTTGACGTCATTATTGTCTTTTCCAGTTCCATGGCCCAATATGCAGAACAATACCGGCACGTTCCCAAAATAATGCATTTCTGCGACGTCGATTCCCAGAAATGGAAAAGCATGGCTCAAAACTCTCACGGATGGATGCGCTGGATATACGGGCGTGAAAGTCGTATTCTTCTGGAATACGAAAGGAAGATTGCGGCTGCGTTTGAAGCATCCTGCGTCGTATCCCGGAACGAGGCGGATCTGTTTCGACAATATATCCCGGGGATCCCGGTGCATGTCATCGAAAACGGGGTCGATACGGAATATTTCGCAGCCGTGCCGCGGCAGCGGAAAGACTTGCGGATCGTTTTTGTAGGGGTTATGGATTACCCCCCCAATGTAGATGCAGTATCGTTTGTTGCCACAAGAATCTGGGAAAAGGTACGCGCTGAGTATCCACAGGCGCGCTTTACCATTGTCGGATCAAGGCCTGCGAGGCTGGTCCGCAGCCTGGCTCAAATCCCGGGCATAGAGGTTACGGGATACGTTCCCGATATCCGGCCGTACCTGTCTTCGGCAACCCTGTCGATCGCTCCGCTGGCAATCGCCCGGGGTGTGCAGAATAAAATTCTCGAAGCAATGGCAACCGGAGCGCCGGTACTCACAACACCCGAAGTCGCCAGGGGATTGCCTGCAGGCGCCGAACAGCTCGTCTTTACGGCCGAAAGAGAAGCCGGCCCGTTTTCAACCGCTCTTCTGGAACTGTTAACGAATGAAAATGAGAGAGAAGAGAGGGGGAAAGAGGCTCAGAAATTTGTTCGACAAAACTGCACCTGGGAGGCTAAGCTTAGAGCTTTTCAGGATTTGCTGTCACAGATTTCACAAAATTTCTAATTCATTATGATTCATTGGATTGAAATCACAGCTTTGATTTTCGGAATGGGTCTCGCCGCCCTGCTGGTGCTGTCTCCCCGCTTCGGACCCGGATCGCGGCAATTGCTGCTGTTCCTGTTGCCTCCCAGCCTGGCTGCGGGAATACAGGCATTCGGAGCTCCTGTTCTGGAACTTACCCCTCAGGAATCAGCCGGGCTCTCCTATGCATTTGTGCTAATTGCTGCAGCAGGAGGGTATTTTGCCTGCAGCTATCTTAACCGGAAGGCAAAACGGCTCTACGCGTTTTTCGCGCTGGCGGCAGCCGCGTTGCTGGTTGTGCTGCTTTATGCCATTCAATCTCCCCCTGCCACGGATCTGGAGCCGCCTGAGGGATATATTGCCCTGGGAGCCGCGGGGTACGCAGCGGCGATCTTCCTCCTCGTCATATCCGTCATCGTGCTTGCCAATCTTGAACAGATCCTCCGCAGCGCGACGGAAACGGTCCGATGGGAACTGAAGTTCCTGCTTTTGGGAATAGGCATAATATATGCAGCTATAATCTATATGAGCTCGCACACCCTGCTGTTCCCTCCTGAAAACGGACTACTGTTAAAAGGCGCTATCGGCCTGTTTTACTGCATATTTCTGATAGGCTGCCTGCTCATTACCATAGCATGGACAAGAAGCTCCGGAAGGTCCAGAATTGCCGTGTCCCATGGAGCCATTTACAGTTCCATTACGCTTCTGGCTGTCGGCATCTACCTGATCGCATCCAGCCTTATCGCCCGCTGGGCAAACCGGTGGGGGGACATAGGATTGCCGGCCGAAGCGCTGATTTTCCTGCTTTCCGCCATAATTATGGCGATCCTGATGCTCGGCACCTCATTTCGGCATAGAGTGCGCCACTGGATCCGAAAGAATATCTTCGCCGGCCGATACGATTACCGGCAGTTCTGGCTGGAAGCGACGGAGCGTATACGGTCTATTGATCCTCCGGAAGAAACGGCCGCCGCATTGGCCGATATCGTCCACAGGGCTCTTGGGGCCATCGATATCAGTGTCTGGATTCGACAGTGGAATCCCAATCGTTTGAATCTGTTGAGTTCGCTGGGATCCATTTCGGATTCCGTAGACTCCCATGTGTCCGGCATCGTCGAAAAAATACTGGATATTTCGGAACCACTGTCTCATGAAGACCTTGATGCGACGCCGGGAATGGAAGCTGTTAAAGAGTTTATGAACGATACGAAGGCTTCTCTTCTCGTTCCCCTCGAATCCAGCAACCGGATTGTCGGCGTCCTTACAGTGGGTTCGGATCGCAGCGGGCGCCCCTATGACTGGGAGGCGCGCGAATTTTTACGCGCGCTGGCGGGCCATGCCGCAGGCGAGTTCCACAAATCCGACCTTCTTTCAACATTGGTAAAAGCCAAAGAAGATGAAGCCTTTCGCACTTTCTCCACTTTCCTGCTGCACGATCTCAAAAATTTTGCCTCCACTCTTTCCCTCATTGCGCAGAATGCCCCTAAATACCAAAATAATCACGAATTTCAAAAGGATGCTTTCAATTCGGTATTCGATACGGCGGAAAAAATAAAACGCCTGTGCAACAGCCTGCGAAGTTTCTCCAGCAATCTGGCTGCCGATAAAAAACCTGTCGATTTAAATCAGGTTGTGCAGGCAACTGCCGATAATTTCAATACAGGGTTGAAGGCGCACCTGGAATACGCGCTGGGGAACATTCCATCGGTGCCGGCGGACCGGGAAGAAGTGGAACGGGTGCTGCAGAATTTGCTGGTGAATGCCTACGAAGCAATATCCGGGGATGGCATTATAATTTTAAAAACGGAACATCAGGAAAACACGGTGAAGCTTTCCGTTGAAGATAACGGAAAAGGGATGAGCCGGGAATTCATGGAGAAAGAATTGTTTCTTCCGTTCCATACGACAAAAAGCGAAGGACTGGGTATAGGCCTGTTTCAATCCAAAAAGATTATGGAGGCGCATAAAGGATCCATTCAGGTGGAAAGCATCGAGGGGGAAGGGACAACGATTGGATTGATATTTCCCGTTGCGAAAGAAATTCCTGAGGATTGATTTATCAAACTCCTGGAGTACACGCACAAAGAAAGCCTGTGCTCTTGCTGCTGCTTTTAATGTTGCATGCATTACGCAGATATAGTTAATTAGTTTGAAGTTATTGAGAAACTTATATTTAATCATCAATTAAGGCGCAAGCAGGCTTGCGCACTCCAAGGAAATTTTTAAATACTCAGGCAGTGAAAGCCAGTGAAGAAAAAGAAAAAACAGGAAAATAAGGAGAC